>CAZSQK010000008.1:0-143276 GCA_964608645.1 uncultured Solibacteraceae bacterium
GGATGATGTCGAATGGCGCTCAGAAAACTACGTTTTCAGATGATTGCTGACAGAATTGCCGGATGCACTCGCAGAAGCCGGCCTGAAGCTGACGGGAAGCAAAGGCCCCATTCGGGTGATTGTGATTGACCACGTTGATCGAACGCCCGTTGAGAATTAAATCGACGCTCAAACTCAGTTCTCCAACGGCGCCTTCTCCTCCCGATCGATTACAACTCTTCCAGTGGTGCCTTGCGTGATTCAAAACCTCGGATTCTCGCGCGCCGAGATTGATCCCCAATTTCCGTTGCGATTCACTTCCTCAGGTTCCTCGGATCACCTGCTGATCGGCCGATGCCTGGGCTATTTAGGGTCCTCGATCAAGAGGTCCTCGGGCGAAGCGCCAGCGTCGTACATCTTTGCGGAATCGAAGAAGCCGGAGACCGAGAGATGCATTCGCACGTCTTTCCTGGTCTTGTTCTGCCAGAACCAACCATGAACGCCGGTGGCCGGCGCCGTGAACGACCCGTAGAAATGGTCTCTGCCCGTCTTGTTGTCCAGGAGGTAGCTTTCGAAGTAATCCCGCTTGGGCTTCTGATCAGGCTCGCCGTGAAACTCGAATTGGACGGGTCCGTCGGCCTTCCAGGCGAAGACGATCGTCGCGCCTTTCTGCATGTGGTACTTGATCTCGAATCCCTCATTGGAATGAAGGGCGATGTCCTCGCTGTCGACTTTGTAGGTTCCGGGTTCGAGCTTGTACAGACCCGCCTGGACAGGCGTTGCCCGGCCGCCGATGTTCGGGTCCGCCTGTGCAATGCCCGTCAATTTCAACAAGCGGCCGGTTTTCCACGGGTCAATTCCGTATTCGGCCGGTAGCACGGCGCCAAACAGGAGAACCAGGGCAATGACGAGTGCAATCAAGGTTGCCTTCCCGATGGCGCGCCTCGACGGCGCTTCAACCATTGATGACGGCTGCGCCAGGTTCATGCCTGCATCCTTGAAATCACGAATCCGGCGATCTGGAATCCGCTGAGAAGGAATCCGGCCGTCATCAGCGCGGTATTGGTTGCGAAGGCGTACTGCAGGAATGTTTTTCGCGTACGCCAGATGCTAAGCGCGATCAGGACGCCGGTCAGCGCGAGAATCTGTCCGATTTCGATGCCGGCGTTGAAGCTGATGATGTTGGTAACCAAACCATTGCGCGCCAGATCGAGATCCAGAAGCTTCGTCGCCAAACCGAAGCCGTGGAACAGACCAAAGATCAAGACCGCGAGTTTGGTGTTCGGCTGGAACCCGAAGATGCGCTTGAAGCCATCGATATTGTCGAAGGCCTTGTAGACGACCGACAGACCGATGATGGCATCCACCAGATATGGGTTCGCGTGAATCCCGGCCAACACGCCCGACAGAAGGGTGATGCTGTGTCCGACGGTGAACAGGCTGACGTAAAAAACGATATCCTTCATCCTGTACAGAAAGAAAATGACGCCCACCAGGAAAGCGAGATGATCGTAGCCCGTCACCATGTGCTTAGCCCCGAGGTACATGAAGGGGACAATCGCCGGACCATTGCTGGCTGCGACGAACCTCGCGTCTTTCCCGGAGACGTTGTGCGCGAGCGCGGGAACCGGGGTTAGCCACCCTAAAATGACGATCAGCAGCGCCAGCAAAATTGTGGTTCGACCGAACAAGTCCCCTCCCGTACCGTCGTCTATTGCGGCAACGGCAAACAGCCGATCGCCTCAAAGTCTAGCACTCCGTAAACGGGCACTACCGACCGGCCGGTCTATTAGCGCTTGAAGTATCATGTAACCGAAAAGAATGGGGAATGCGAGGAAGAGCCTGATTTTCGTCCACCGCTGGATGGGCGTTGCACTCTCGGCGCTCTTTCTGCTCTGGTTCGCCTCGGGAGTGGTCATGATGTATTGGGACTTTCCCGGCGTTCGCGCGGAGGACCGGCTGGAGCGCTCTCCGGCGCTTGATCCGTCTCGCGTCCGGCTCTCGCCTGTCGAAGTATTCGCCTCACTGCGCCTTTCGCAGCCTCCGGTTCAGATCCGGCTCAACGTGTTCGACGGCCGTCCGGCATACCGCTTTCGCAGCGGACGTACGGAGAGACTCGTGTACGCCGACACCGGGGAGGAGCAGACTGGGATCGAGCCCGCGATGGCCCGGCGCATTGCATCTGCCTGGACAGGTCAGAGACCGGACGCGGCGCATATGCAGACAATGGGAGACGTCGATCAGTGGACTGTACAGGGAGCGCTTCGTAGCATCCGTCCTCTGTGGAAACTTTCATGGCCGGACGGAGAACAGGTCTACGTTTCCGGCACGGGCGAGGTCGTCCAATACACCACGACGAGGTCTCGATTTTGGGCATACCTCGGCGCGATTCCGCATTGGTTCTACTTCACGCCGCTTCGCAAGCGCCAGGCGGCGTGGAGCCGGTTCGTCATCTGGACCTCAGGCGCAGGCACGGTCGCGGCGATACTCGGAATCACGATCGGCATCTGGATGTATTCGCCTTCCAGACGATATCGGCGGGGTGGGGCCACCACCGCAATCCCGTATCGCGGCCAGAAGCGATGGCACACGATTCTCGGCCTCATCTTCGGGCTCGGCGCGGTGACCTGGGCATTCAGCGGCATGCTATCCATGGACCCGTTCCCGGCTCGCGCGAGCGGGGATCCTCGGGCTGAACGGGGCGCCGACATCGCCAGGGCATTGCGCGACCGTCCCAATGTGGCCGCGTTCGAGGTGAAAAGTCCGCCGGAAGCGCTTTCCGAACTCGCCGATCGGCAAGTGAAGGAACTGGAGTTCACTTCCATCGCGAACGAACCGATGTACCTGGCCACCATCGGGCGCGACGAAACGCGCGTGATTCCGGTTCATGGCAGACCGGCGCGTGAAGTCGGGGTCGACCGCGTCATCGCCGCTATCCATCATTCCATCGATTTGGCGAGGATCGCAGAGCTTCGCGTCGTCGACGATTATGACGCATATTATCTGGATCGCCGGCATCGGCGACCCTTGCCGGTCGTCCTTCTGCGGCTGAATAACGCGGATCGCACCCGGTACTACATCGATCCCAGAACGGCGCGCGTGGCCGGCAGCTACAGTTCGCGGAATTGGATGAGCCGCTGGCTCTATCACGGGCTGCACTCGCTGGATTTTCCGTGGCTGTATAAGCGCCGGCCGCTTTGGGATATCATCGTGTTCACCTTTATGACAGGTGGAATGGCGCTCTGCGTGACGTCCCTGATTCTGGCGTGGCGCGTGGTGATGCGCAACGTGATGCGGCTTGCCGGAACCGGCCGCGAACCGGATGCGCAGGAAGATTGGGTCGACGTGGCCGAAGAGGCGAATCCATGAGGACCAGCAGAGTCAGGTGGCTCCTGTCCGGTGCGCTGGTATTGCTGCTCATCCAGTTCGCGGCAGTCATCGTCCTGACCGGCGCCCGCGGAGTGAGCGCACGGGAGGCCCCCACCAGGATCGAGGGCTGGGTTGCGCGCCGGGCTCGCGACATGGCTATTCCAGGCGACGCGAAGCGGTTGTCCAATCCCGTGGCAGCAACACAGGAGGCTCTGGCCGAGGCTCGCGCCCACTGGGCCGACCATTGCGCGTCCTGCCACGCCAATGACGGGAGCGGCGATATCGCGATAGGGAAGCACATGTATCCGCCTGCGCCCGATATGCGGAAGCCGGCCACGCAGGACCTCAGCGACGGCGAGTTGTTCTACGTTATTCAGAACGGCATCCGGCTGACAGGGATGCCGGGGTGGGGCGGTTCCGAGCGGGACGCGCTGGACTCGTGGAAACTCGTGCGATTCATCCGGCGCCTGCCGCATTTGACGGTCGAAGAACTTACCGTAATGGAGAAGCTCAACCCCAAAGGACCCGCTGAATGGAAGGAAGAAGAGGAAGAAGAGAAGTTTTTAAAAGGAGAGGGGACGAATGAACCACAGCAGACTCATCATCATTAGCGCGTTGAAGCGCGGAGCCGTCGCCTTGTCGATCTTCGGTATGTTGGCCATTGCCGGCCAATTGTCCGCGCATGGCGGATTCGATCACGTTGTGGGAACGGTTGTCAAAGTGGAGCAGAACGTCCTCACCGTTAAGACCGCCAAAGGGAATGTGGACGTGCGCCTCAATGAGAAGACCGAGATCACCAGGAGCGGCCAGAAGTCGGGCATCGCCGATCTGAAGCCGGGCACAAGGATCGTCGTAGACGTGCCGGAAGGCGCCAAGGAGAAGATTGCGCATTCGGTCAAGGTAGGCGTATCCGAATCAAACTCTCACAAAGCGCCCACCTCCTCGAAATAAATGGAACACTGCGGGAGGCATTTGCCCTGGCAAGGCAATTGAGAGGCCGCCTGTCCAGAGGGGCAGCGGGTCCATCCGCGCAGCCCCAGTTATATTCGGCCGGCTCACGGAATGTAAGTGCCCGGAGCGAAGAGCGTAGCGAAGATGAATCCCAGGTCCAGCCCGGGAGCGGTGAAACGAATGGGCGGGGCGGCGCTGCCGATGGAAACGGTATTCGGATTGGGGCCGAAGAAGCCATCGGCGCCAGTCAAGGCGTAGGAGTAGGACGGGATCTGGAATTCGCCGGCGGCGGCGGCTTCGATGCAGACGGTAGTGGCCGTGGAGAAGTTGTTCTGCGCTACCGAGGTCATGAGGACGTAGCCATTGGGATCGCCGCCCGACCAGCGCACCAGCGGCGAAACGTTATTACCTCGGAGGTCGGGGTTGAGCCACTGCACGGCTGGAGGGATGTTGAGGGTGGAGCGAAATCCGCCAACGTCTGCGCCGCCGGATCCGTTATCGATGGAATAGGCGCCGGGTCCCAGGTAGCTACTGGATTGCGCGGCCGCGTAACTGCCATCCGGGCGGCGCGCGAGTTGGCGGCTGCCCCCGGGGCCGGCGAGAGTCAGACTAGGACCGGCATCGAGGGGCGCGAATTGGGCGGGGTCGGGGCCCGAGGCATAGGCGATGCAGGACCCGGGAACGGGCAGGCCGAAAATTCCGCGGGAGCGGAGAAAAGTCGTGAAGTCGGCGCGGGAGAAACGGGCCGCGAGGGCGTCGGCGCCGAGTCCCTGAGCGTTACCATCGAATTCCAAAATACCCAGGCGGGCGGCGCCGGCGGTCTGCAGGCGCTGCAACTCGGCGCCGGTCAGGCCGGTGGGATCGGAGCAGACGCCCTGGGAGGCAATGGAAATGGTGGCGAAGTTGCTCGATGGGCCATTCAGCGGCACGCTGCGGACAAGGTTCTGCACGGCATAGCTGCCCGTCACCGCGATCACCGGGACGTAGCAGCCCTCCACGCCGGGAGGGACTTCGAAGACGATCTGGTCGACACCGACACAACAGCCGGATCGCCCGGCATAACGGACTGCCGCCAGCCTGCCGCCGACGTAAAGGGCGATCGGACCCAGGTCGCCGACCTGCGGGGAAGCGGCTTCGTCTCCGGAGACAGCCCCAAGGCCGGTGGCCCACAGTGTAACCAATTGTCCGGGTCGGGCGGGGGTGACGAGGGTGTTGAGCGGCTGGTCGGCAGCAGAATTGAAGTTCTGTGCGACGGCCGGACCGGAGCCGGCCTCATTCAAGGTAAAGATACCCATCTTGCGGCTACCCACAACGACATTCGCGGGTTTGCCGGTTTTCCCCCCATAGCTCACGGTTACAGTGGCCGCACCGAGCGGCGTTGCGGACGGGAGCATGGCGACGATGAGGCGGGCGGAGACGTAGTAGAGGTAAGCAGCATGGGCGCCATCGGAGGCGGCAACCGTCACGGAGACTCCGGCTAAAGCCGTGGGAAGCGGTAGGCCGCCGGACTGCGGCTCGGCGGGCCCAAGCTCGTCGCCTTCGATGACGAAAATGGAACCCTGCGCGATGCCGCTGTCGAGGAAGCCGGCCGGGGCGTAGCTGGCGCTGTTCAGGATGCCGTCGGGGGCGATGCGGGGCTGAGCGGAGGCGGCGAGCGCGGCGACGATCAGAAATGCGAAAGAGTGAGAATAGGGCATAGGGACCTCAGGAGCCAGTATTCGGGCAACCGCCCACGAACGGAAGCCGCGGCCGGTAGACAACCAGGTAGACAACGTGATAACCCAAGAAAATGAATGAGTTCCAGGGGCGGCCGCATCGGGATAAGATAGACGCCGTGGCGGATCCCGGGCGAAACCCATTCACACCGGAGGCCGCGGAAGCGGTGCGGGCGGAACTGGAAGCGATGCTGGCAAGCCCGGCGTTCGCGAGTCCAGAGCGGCTGCGGCGGCTCCTGCGGTACCTCGTCGAGAAGGCCCTCGCGGGGCAAGGGGGTGAACTGAAGGAATACGCGATCGGGCTGGACGTGTTTGACCGGGACCCCGGCTACGATCCGCGGGTAGACTCGACGGTGCGGGTGCATGCCGGGAAACTGCGCGACCGGCTGCGGGAGTATTACTTGTCCGCGGGCAAGGAAAGTCCGGTCCGGATCGAGATTCCAAAGGGGACTTTCGTGCCGGTCTTTGCCTTTCCTGAGGCGCCGAAAGCGCAAGACACGCCAAGGCCAGTTCCGCGGCGGGGATTGCTTCTGGCGGTGATCGGCACGGCGGCGGCCGGAATGGTGGCCGGGGCACTCTGGCAGGCGGCCCGGACAGCCACGCCGCTACCGGTGTTCTCGCCGGTGACCTTCCGGCGCGGCATGATCAGCGGGGCGCGGTTGGGACCGGACGGGCAAACGGTGGTCTATTCGGCGGCATGGGAGGGCAAGCCGCTGGAGTTGTACCTGACGCGGCCGGGGATGCCGGATTCGCGCTCGCTGGAAATGCCCGGAGTGCACCTGCTGGCAATGGGGCCGAACGGAGAAATGGCGGTCGGGATGCGCGCGCTCTATCGCGGTTTTTTCCAGTTTGGCGGGACGCTGGCCCGGGCTTCGCTTTCCGGGGGTATGCCGCGTGAATTGTTGGGTGACACGTCGGCCGCCGATATGGGGCCCGATGGGACGCTGGCGGTGGTGCGGCGGGTGGCGGGACGCGATCGCGTGGAGTGGCCGTCGGGGCGAGTCGTATTTGAGGCGCCGCCTGCCGGGTGGCTGGGCGATGTCCGTATCTCCCGGGACGGAAGCCGGATCGCGTTCCTGGCACATCCGGTGAACGGGGACAATCTGGGGTCGCTGTACATGGCCGATCGCCAGGGTGTGCGGCGTCTGGGGGGTGAGTGGTCCGGAATCCAGGGAACGGCGTGGGGGCCTGGGGGGCGGGAGATCTGGTTCGCGGCGTCGCCGACAGCGAAGGATCATGAGCTCTACGCCATGGGACTGTCGGGGCGGAGGCGGACGGTGTGGAGCGCGCCGGAGAGCTTCGTCCTGCACGATATTGCAGGGAACGGGCGGGTGCTGCTGTCGCTCGAGAATGTGCGGATGCACGTGATGGCACAGCCGGCCGGCGAAACAGCGGAACGTGAGGTCTCGTGGCTGGATGGGGGGTGTTCCTGCGGCCTTTCGCAGGATGGGAAGGCGCTATTGATCGGCGAAGGCGGCATCGGCGGCGGTCCGCGGATGTCGGTCTACCTGCGATCGCTGAGCGGAGCCACGGCGGTGCGGTTGGGAGACGGAATTCCGCTGGCGCTCTCGCCCGACGGAGCCTGGGCATTGGCGTTCCGCCACGATTCGCCGCAGCATCCGGTTTTGCTCCCCGTGGGGGCGGGGAGCGCGAGAGACGTAACCGGCGACGGCATTCGCTTCGTGGAGCGGGGATCGTGGCTGCCGGATAGCCGGCGGTTTCTACTCATGGGGCGCGCGGGGGACCGGCCGCTGCGGACGTATATCGCGCGGCTCGATGGCGGCGCGCCGGAGCCATTGACACCGGAAGGCGTCCGTGGCCTGGTGCTCTCTCCGGATGGCGGCCGGCTGCTGGTGCGGAGCGAGGCCGGGAAGTGGATGGTCTTTCAAATGGGAACCGGGAGGATGACCCCGGCGGAGGGCCTCTCGGGTCTGAACCCGGTGGCCTGGAGTGAGACCGCGGATGTAGTTTACGCGCGCGGCGGCGACATTCCGGCGCGGATCTATCGTGTGAATCTGCAATCGGGAAAACGCAATGAGTGGCGGCAGCTCATGCCCGTCGACGCTGCGGGCGCCATGGCGATCCAACACGTTCAGGTAACGCCTTCCGGGAATGCGATGGCCTACACCTACTTCCAATTTGACGCACGGCTGTTTGTGGTCGATGGCTTGCGATAGCGCGGGCTACCTCGCGGCGCGTCATGGGCGGACGGCCTCGAAGCGGACCGCGAGGAACGGTCTTCCCGGCAGCGGCATTTTGAACTTTCCGGCGAAGGTTCCGGGGACCGGCGTGATCGTCATCTCCCACGGGTCGATCAGGTCGGCCCGGTAGCTCGAGCCGGCGGCGAGATCGAACTCATACTCGGCCGGCTGGTTGGCGTCGAAGTAGAAGACGTAATAGCGGCCGGGCTGTCCCGCGCCGAGGTAATACGTGGAGAGGTTGTCGAGCCCCGCGGCTGGCGCGGTTTGCAGGATCTTGCGGAGGAATGCGATGCGCGGCGGGCTCTCGCCATGCAGGACGCCGCCTTTCGACCACCACAAAACATTCTCCGGATCGAGATACGTTTCTCCATGCCCGACGTACACGCCCGAAACCGTCCCCAGCCAGAATCGGCGGACCAGTTCCCGCGCCGATATGTTTCCCCAACGCTTCGGAATGTTCCCTTCGTATTTGCACTCGTCGTAAATCACCGGCTTGCGAAATCTCGCGACATAGTCCCGCGAGACCTCGAGGTCCGATCCCTGAATACTGACGTGTGTGACCCAGGGCTTCGCGTGATCGTACATAACGGCGCTGTGGTGGATCGAACGGAGGTGTTGGCTCGGATCGCTCTCCTGGACAATCCGGAAGAAGCGATCCCAGTCGCCGAGGTTTTTGGTTTTGACGAGATCCCATTCGTTGGCGATCGACCACCATACGTTGCGATAGGCCGCCAGCCTGGCGACGACGTGCCGCAGGTAGCGGTCGTTCACCTCCGCGGGCATGCTGGCGTAGCCCCACCGGTCGTAGGGGTGAAAGAGGATCAGGTCGGCCTCAATGCCGAGCGCCTGCAGGTCCGCGACGCGCTTCTCCAGATGGCGAAAGAAGGCGGGTTCGAAGCGGCTAAAGTCGTTCGCGCCGGAGGCGTCCCGCGGGAAGGGATAGTAGACCGGCTCGTTCTTGTTGTAGTCGTAATTCTTCGGGAAGACGCACATCCTCATCTTGTTGAATGGCGCCGAGCGGAGGGTCTCGAGCGTCTGCTCTTCGAGGCGGTCGCCCTGATGCGTCCACGCATAGGCGGTCGTGCCGATGGGGACGTAGGGGGTCCCGTCTTCGTAGCCGAAGTGGCTGGTATACCGGACGCGCACGGGACCGTGGTTGCCCGCCGCCGGCGCGACAGCCGTGAATGATCCCGACTTTCCATGCAGCGCCGGAACGTTGCTGGCGGTGGTGTATGTCCAGTCGCCGATTTCGTCGGGCATGAAGCGGACGCGGTAGAGACCGCCGCCGTCGTAGAAGCCTTCCGCCTCCACCGTCCGATTGCGGAAGCGGAATTGCGCGCTCAGCCGGACGTCGAGAAAGGGATTGCCGGAAGCGGGGCCATTCAGCGCGACCTCGAACAGGCCCCACCGCTCGACGGTGGCCGCGGCGGCGAGGCCGGTAAATAGCGTCAGCGCCAGGGTGGTGCGGATCAGGTTCACCAGACCAGCTTAATACTGGATTTGCGATGGCATCGGAAGCGGTTAGGCGAGCGCCGCCAGGGCGTCTGCCACCGACCGATGGATCTTGAGCATATCCGCAACCCCGCACATCTCGAAGACGGACCCGACGTTCGCCTGGACATTCGCCAGGCAGAACTGGCCGCCGTGTTGTTGCAGCAGGTTGGCCGCGACCAGAAGCTCGGCCAAGCCGGCGCTGCTGACGTAGTGAAGGTCATTCAGGTCCATCACGACCCGGGTGGCTCCGCTATCGACCAAGTGCCAGATCGTCGTCTTGTATTGCGGCGCGGTCACGGCGTCCAGTCTGCCGCTGACGGAGACGACTGCGGTATTGCCCTCTCGTTTTGTTTCAATCGGCATGTGTTGATTCCTAAGCGGAGGCGCCGGCGGCCTTCTTCATTCTGAGTTCCAGTATGCTTCTGCCCTCTTCGCGGCGGAACTGAATGTTCTCCGCCAGGTTCCGGATGATCATCAGACCCAGGTTGCCGGGGGAGGCTTCCCCTTCCAGCGGGTTGCCAATCGCGCCGCTGCAATCGCAAACCACTTCCAGACCGCCGGTCTTCTCGGAATAGGCGATGGTCAGCTCGAGGACGCTCGCGGCTAACTGCGGCCGGAAGAGCATCAGCAGTTCTTCCACCAGCAGGAGCAAATCATGCCGGGTCTTCCGCGGGAGGATCTGTTTCTCGCAGAACGCTTCGATTTCCGCATTCATCGCGTACAGATCGAAGTCGGGCGAAGTGATGCGGCGCTGATAGCTGCGGATCCTGTGAATGAACGCTTTGGTCTTCGCCTTCTGTGGGTTGTCGAAGATCTGCGCCGGGGCGCCCTCCTCGTAAATCAGGCCCTCGTCCATGTAGAAGACTCTCGTCGAGACATCCCGCGCGAACTCCATCTCATGGGTCACGATCGCCATCGTCATTCCGTCCCGCGCCAGCCGCCGGATGACGGAGAGGACCTCGCTGACCATCGTGGGATCGAGCGCCGAAGTCGGCTCGTCGAACAGAATAATCTCCGGGTCCATCGCCAGGCAGCGCGCGATGGCGACGCGTTGCTTCTGACCGCCGGAGAGCTCATCGGGGTAGCTATGCGCTTTCTCGCCCAATCCGACCAGCTTCAGCAATTCCATGGATTTTGCCGCGGCCGCCTGCTTGTCGATGCCGCGCAGCTTGATCGGCCCCAGGGTCAGGTTCTCCAGGACGGAAAGATGAGAGAACAGATTGAAGGATTGAAAGACCATGTTCATCCGCTGGCGCACGTGCGCCACATTGGTCTTTTTATCGAGGACGTTGATGCCATCGATGTGAATGGAGCCGCCGGTGGGGTGTTCCAGCAGGTTGAGACAGCGCAGAAACGTGCTCTTGCCGGTCCCCGACGGGCCGATAATCGACACCACCTCGCCCTTTTGGATTTCCGTCGTAATGTCCTTGAGGACCGTTAGCGAACCGAAGCTTTTTGAAAGATGTTCTACCTTGATCATGCGGTTTGAGCCTTTCGACGTCTGTACTTCGGATCGGTAACCCGTTCGAGATGTTCCAGCGACTGCATGAGGACCCAGGAGATGGAAAAGTACAGCAGGGCCACCATAATCAAGGGAAAGAACGCGTCGAAGGTCCGGCTGCGGACGATGTCGCTCGCCTTGGTCAAGTCCTGCACGGCGATATAGCCCACAATCGACGTCATCTTCACCAGGGAAATAAACTCGCCCTTGTAGACCGGGAGAATCCGCCGCACGGTTTGAGGCAGGACGACGTATAGGAACGTCTGCACCCGCGAGAAACCCATCGCAATGCCCGCTTCGCTTTGACCGGGATCCACCCCCTCGATGCCGGTCCGGAATATCTCGGACACGTAGGCGGCGAAGTTCATCCCGAAGGCAATCACCGCGACCAGCACCGGACTGATGTCGACGGACGCGAACACCACATAGAAAATCAACATCAGAAGAACCAGCACGGGGGTGCCCCGGAGAATGCTGATGTAGATTCGGGCCGTTCCGTTCAGCAGACGAATTTTGGACATCCGCATGAAACAGACGATTGCGCCGAGCAGCGTGCCGAAGACAGTCGAGAAGATCGAAAGAACCACCGTAGTCTTCAGTCCGTCCCAGATGAGCAGGTACCTCTTCTCCTCGATGATGTTGCTGCGAAAACTGTTGGCGATGGACGCGAAGAACGAGCCGGATTTATGTCCCGCGTCAGGATGGGTGTCGTACGCGGCGATGTTGCTCTTCAGGGCAAATACGCGGTTACCCATCTCGTAGTATGGATCCGAGAAGTTGATCTGCTTCTGGCGCTCTTCGGTAATGTAAATCGAAGCGGCAATCAGGTCGACCTTGTTCACCGCGACGGCCGCGATCAGAGCGCCAAAATCCATATCCGAGAACTTCACTTCTTTGCCGATGGATGCGCCGAACCGTTTCAGGAGCTCGATGTCGAAGCCGAGCATCTCGTTGTTCTGAACAAAAGTGAATGGCGCTCCGCCGGTGCTCACCCCCGCCACGATCACGCCGCTGGTCTGCCCGCGGGGAATGTCCGGCATGCGCGTTTCGCGCTTCTGGATCCAGCGATCGACCATGCCGGCATAAACCCCGTTTTGCTTGATCCCAGCCAGGAAACGGTTGAAGCTCTGCCGCAGGTCCTCCGAATTCTTATTGAAGCCGACCCCGACCGTAAACGAAAACAGGGATTCGCCGAGGATTCCGAGGGACGGGTCGTCGTTGAGCATGTCCCGCAGCGGTTCTTCGTCGTACAAAGCGCCGTCGACTTTGCCGGTCTTTACGGCCAGGGCAATGTCCGCGGCCGTTCGATATTGGAGAATCTTTGCATTCGGATAGGTCTTCGTGGCATAGGTGTCGTGCGCCGAGCCCATCAATACGCCGATCCTCTTATCGGCGAGATCGGCTGCCGAAACGAGCTTTTTGGGGCCGGCCGACGCAGCTTCCGCGGCCTTGGGGACCAGCATTACCTGAGAACTCGCAAAGTAGGGCTGGGAAAAATCCACGAACTGCTTCCGCTCCTGGGTCGCCGTCATGCCCGTCACGATCATGTCCACTTTGCCGGACTGCAAAGCGGGAATCAGCGCCATGAACTTCATATTGGAGAACTCAATCGGTCTGTGGAGTCTGGAAGCAATGATCCGCGCCAATTCGCCGTCATGGCCGGTGACCCTGCCGTCCTTATCCACGAAACTGAAGGGTTCTCTCGTCGCGCTGACCCCGATGCGGATCGGGGTGCCCTCTTTCGGCAGCACGATCTGCGGCTCCTCGTAGGGGCTCAGGTCCTGCTTGAACCATCGCTTCCTCATCGAATCGAGCGTGCCGTCGCTCTTGAGCTCGCCGATGATCCGATTCAGCGTCGCCAGCAACTCCTCATTCCCCTTGCGAAGGCCAATGGAAGTGTCCTCATTGGCCAAATGCTCGGTCAGCAGTCCTAAGTCCGGGTTTTTCTTCGAAACCTGGATGGCCGTCGGATAGGAAGTGACGATTGCTTCGAGCTGACCGGATTTCATGGCGCCGACCGCGTCCATGACGTCGTCGAAACTCTTGATGTCCGCCTGCGGAAATCTCGCTTTGGCGATGGCTTCCCCGGTGGTTCCGGTCATCACCCCGATCTTCGCGTGCTTCGCGTCGTCGAGGTTTCGTATGACGGTAGTGTTTTTGCCGCAGGAGCCGAGGAATACGGTCAATAAGGGCGGGATTACTGCGAGCAGACGTGGTTTGGTCATGGGGTCCCTATGAGTGCTTCTTGGATGGCGGGCTGTGCCTCCCCAAGATTATAGAACGCCGGGAAGGACTCCCCGCGCATGACCCGGCCGAAAAGCCCGCCGACGCCGTGAAGGGGCATTTACCTCGAAGCGAACTTCGCGATGGCCCCCTTCGGTCCGACTCCAAAGGGAAATGCGAGGGCGTTGTATGCCGCGGTGTCGAACCGCTTCCAAGTCTTCCCATCGTCGGTCGAAATATCCGACCCCGATGTCCCGACCGCGATCCAGGCTTTGAGCGTCGGCACGTAGGCGACCGCCGATCGGAACCCCGCTGGACGCGATGCCGGCTCGCTCCAGGTGCGGCCGCCATCCTCTGTAATGGCCACATTGTGCGCGTCTTCCGCGGGCTTGTTGTAATCGCCCCCGACCGCGACGCCACGCCGCCCGTCCGCAAAGGCCAGCGAAAATATCCCGGCGCTGGAGCTGTCGTGGCGCACCGGCGTTTGCGCGACGGTCCAGGTCGACCCGCCATCCGCCGTACGAAAGACGCGCGCCGCGCCCGTGCCGAACCACGCGTCACGGGTCCCGGAGACGATCAGGCAGGTCCCGCTCGCCGCGAACGCCCCCTCTTTTACGAGCGCCTCAGGCGCGTCGAGCCGCCGCCAGTGGGCGCCTGCGTCATCGGTGGCAAATAAGGCGAAGTGTCCGGCCACCGGATCTCCCACCACGAGACCTCGCTGCGCGTCCCAAAACGCGATCGAATCGAAGAATCCCTCGTCGTCCGGGTCGGTGAACTGTAGCGTCCACGATTTTCCGCCATCCACGGTGCGATAGATTCGCGACTGTGCGCCCGACCCGGCGCTCATCAGCCAGGCCGTGCGATCGTCGACCGCGTGCACATCCCGGAAATCGAGGGTTTCGGCGTTGGGCGCCTGAGCCGCGGTCCAGGTCGCGCCGCCATCCTTGGTGAAAAGATATGTCCCGCCGGACCCGCTTGCCCACGCCACGTTCTCATTCACCGCCGCCACCCCGCGCAGGGACGCGGTCGTGCCGCTCTTCTGAACGGTCCACGTTTGCGCGGCGCCGAGGGCCGCCGCGGCGAGAAATACCACCGTGCGCACCTCCACAGTATAGTCGGAGAAGAATGAGAGCTTTTCTCTTGATGCTGTCCGCGACCCTCCCCGCCTGCGCCGGTCTGTGCAGCGCGCCGCGCCCGGGCGAGCCTCGGCACGAATTTCGCTTACTGGCCGGATATTCGCCTCGCTCCCCGACCCTCATCGGCACGACCACGGGCCGCCGCTTCGCGATGGCCGAGCTCAGCTACTCCTACGCCTGCTGGCAGGGCCGCGCCTCGTCGTTGAGCTTCACCACGGGGATCCTGCCTGCGGCCCTGGTGCGGCAGCCTGCGCGGGCCGTCTTCGGATCCGAGAGTCCGAGCCATTGGGTGTACGGCTTCGGTGTCATGCCGGTGGGTTTCGTCGCCGAGTTTGCCCGGTATAGCCGTGTGCGCCCGATTGTCGAAGCGAACGGCGGCATTGTGGCGTCGACCGAGCCCGTGCCAATCCGCGCGCCGAATGCGACCGGGCTCAACTTCCTTTTCAATTTCGGAGGCGGGCTTCGGGTGAAGATCACCGGCCGGCGCGTGGTGACGGTGGGCTATCGCTTCCTCCACATCTCGAACGCCTACACGACCGACTTCAACCCGGGGCTCGACAACAACGTCATCTATGCCAGCTACTCGCTGTTGCGGTAGCCCTACTCATGCCGCAGCGCGTTCCACGGGTCGATCCGCGAAGCGCGCCATGCCGGCCCGTACCCCGCGGCCACCGCGGCCCCGAGCAGGATGACCGCCGCGGCCGTCATCGCCCAGGGATCGTTCGGCTTCATGCCGAAGAGAAACGTCTTCACAAACTGCGTTGTGCCGAACGCGACCGGCAGGCCAACGATAAGCCCCACGGCCGCCAGGGTTAGCACCTCGCGCATCACCATCCAAATCAGTCCCCGGCGTTCCGCCCCGAGCGCCATCCGCAGCCCGAGTTCGTTGGTCCGCCGCGCGACGCTGTATGCCATGGTTCCGTAGAGGCCCACGCACGCGATGGCCACGGCGAGCATCGCGAAGCAGGTGCAGAGCATCGCGAACGTCCGTTCCTGTCCGATCGTCTGATCGATCTGCGCCGCCTGGGTCATGACGTTTGTGAGGGGAATGCGCGGGTCGGCCTGGCGCACGATCTCCCTGGCCGAGGCGGTCAACGCCAGCGGGTCGCCCGCCGCGCGGAGTTCGAACACGAGATTGAAAAGCCCCCTCGTGTTCTGGCTGTAGGGAAAGTACGCCACCGGCGGCGTGTCCCTCTTGAGGGTGTTGTAGCGCGCCGTCTTCGCCAGGCCGACAATTTCGATGTCGGCCGCATTCGGGCCCCTCCCCAGCGTGAAGCGCCGCCCCACGGGACTCTCCGTCCCGAAGTAGGTCTTCGCGAACACCTCATTCACCACCGCCACTCGCGCCGTGCTGCCGATATCGCGCTGTCCGATGCCCCGTCCCAGCAAAATCGGAATCTGCATGGTCGTGAAGAACTCCGGCGCGATCGCCAAGACGGCGGTGTTTCGGCTCGTGCCTGTATAGCCGGGGACGGTCACCCCCGTCTGATTCATCGAACCGGAAACCAGCGCCATGCTGGAGGCCGTCGCCCCGCGGACGCCCGGAATCGCGGCCAGGCGCGCCTGCAATGTGTCGTAGAACCGCACCAGCGCCTCATCGCGATATCCCGCCTGCCGCGCGTTGATCGTGAATAACAGCACATGCTCGCGACTGAAGCCTACCTCGATCGAATTCAAGTTGCTCAACGTGCGGACAAACAAGCCCGCGGCCACCAACAGCAGTAGAGAAGTCGCAATTTGCAAAACCACCAGCGCCTGGCTGAGGCTCACGCGCAGCCATGACCGGACCCGCAGCCGTTGCTCGCCCGCCCGTGTCTGCTTCAGCGCGGAAGTCAGGTCGACGCGCGTGGACTGCATCGCCGGCGCCAGGCCGAAGAGGATTCCCGTCGCGAGCGCGAGCGCCAGCGTCACCAGCAGAACATGCCAGTTCAAACCGGCGTCCAGGGTGAAGTCCGCCTTGCCGTTCGCCGCCAGGATGGTCAGACCGCGGACGCCCCAGCGCGCGAACACCAGCCCGAGCAGGCCGCCCAATGACGCCAGCAGCACCGATTCGGTCAGCAGTTGCCGTACGACGCGCATCCGTCCCGCGCCGAGACTCAGCCGTACCGCGATTTCACGCCGCCGCGCCGTGGCGCGCGCCAGCAGGAGGTTCGCCAGATTGGCGCACGCAATCGCCAGAATCAGGCCCACCAGCGTGAGCAGAATGTACAGCGGCTTGGAGTACTGCCGCCGTAGCGCGTCGAGCCCTCCCGCGCCCTCCTGCAGCAGTAGACCTGGCAGGTCGGCGCGCTCCTTGTCGGTGCTCGCCGTGCTTGCGACGAACCCGTGAAAACCCGGCGCCAGGGCGGCCTGCGCCTGCGCCAACGTCACCCCTGGCCGAAGCCGCCCCATCATTTCCACCCAGTACGAGTTCCGGTCGCTGTACTTGGCGGCCGGGTCCCCTCCGTAGATCCGGTCCACCTGCATGCTGGTATGCATCGGACAGTACAAATCGTAGGAGGTTCCCGGGCTCACTCCATGGAACCCCGGCGCGGCCACGCCCGCGATGATGAAAGGCACATCGTTAATCGAGGCGGTCTGTCCGATGGCGCTGGCGGCATCGCCGAATCGCCGTTGGGCGAACCCGTAGCTGGCGACCGCCACAGGAGGCGCGCCGGCGCGGTCGTCTGTGTCGTCGATCAGCCGGCCGGCCGCCGGCGGGACGCCGAGGCCGCTGAAGAACTCGCCTGAAACGTACTGGCCGTTGACGATCGTGCCTTGTCCCTGGATGAGGGCTGTGAGCCGATAGGCGTTATTGAAGGCGAACACCGACGAGAAGATGCGCTTCTCATCCCGGAAAAGTCCGAATGCCTCGTACGGGAAATTCCCGGACGTCATTCCCGTCTTGGCGTCCCCGTAGTTGCTGCCGTTGAAATTGTGACTCACGGCTGGGAATTCCTTGCTGCGCCAATTGAAGACGGCGAGCGATTCGGGGTTGCGCACCGGCAGCGAGCGCATCAGAACCGCGTCCATGAAGCTGTAAATGGCGGTGTTGGCGCCGATCCCAAGTGCCAGGGAGAGCATCGCCATTCCCGTAAAGAGGGGATTCGCGCGCATGGTGCGAAGCGCGTAACGCAGGTCGTGCAGCATGTGCATTAGACGCCCGGGACGGCCAAAGCGTTGGGTTATTGCAACATCGCTCCCGCATTCTCGGGCGTCACCATAACGGACTCGATCGTGTACTCCTTTTCCGGCCGGAAACCCGCCTCGCGCAGGATCCGGTTGCCGATTTCGACGGCTTTATCCACGCACAGCGGGTAAACAAACGTGGCGGCAAGGATTCCATCCCGCACCTTCTGGATGCCGCCCGCGTCGCCGCCAAGACCGTCCACGCCGACGAAGATCATTTCCCTGTCGCGGCCCAGTTCCTTCGCCGCCAGGTAGGCGCCGACGGCCATCGGGTCGTTGTGACCGTACACCACGTCGATCTTCGGCTGCGCCCGCAGCACCTCGGTCATCCGGTCCTTCGCCTTCGCCTGAATCCAATCCGCCACCGGGTCGGCCACGATCTTGATGTCGGGATAGCGGTCGAACACCTCTTTCGCTCCGCGATCCCGATTCATCTCGCCTTCCACTCCGAGCAGTCCACGCATCGCCACGATGTTTCCCTTTGGCGCGCCATACTTCTTGGTCAGGTGGCCGACGATGAATGTGCCCGCCAAGCGCCCGATCGCGACGTTGTCGCTGTGCACGTAAGTGGTGTAGTTCGGCTGTACGATGTCTCGCTCGAGGCAAATGACCGGGATGCCCGCCTGCATCGCCTGTCCCATCACGGCCGTCAACGCGGCGCGCTCGTTGGGCGCGACAATCAGCAGGTCGGGGTGCTGCCGGATGAAGGTCTCCACCTGCGCGACCTGACGGCTGTTGTCCTGTTGCGCATCCGAAATGACCAGCTTGACGTCCGCATACTGCCCCCACAGCCTGGTCATCAAAGCGTTCTGCGCCGCGCGGTACGGCTCCGCATTGTTCGCCTGGCTGAACGCCACGACGAACTGCTTCCTGCCGCCGCCGCACGAGCCCGCCAGCAGGCAAACGATCGCCAGCGAGAGGAGCTTCATCGAGTCTTGCGCTCCCGCTGCACCGCCACGGCGAGGACGATTAACACCGCCTTGATCATCATCTCTACATTACTATCCACATTATTCAGGCGCAGCATGTTGGTGAGAATCCCCATGAACAGGGCGCCGATAATCGTCCCCGAGATCGAACCCCTCCCGCCTGACAGCCGCGTGCCGCCGATCACCACCGCCGCGATGGCGTCGAGCTCGTAAGCCACTCCCGCGTTCGGATTGCCCTGGTGGTTTTCCGCCGCATACAGCACGCCGGCCGCTCCCGAAAGCAGCCCGGAGAGCGAGTACACCCATACCTTCGTCGCCCGGATCGGCAGACCCGCATACTCCGCGGCCTTCTCGTTATCGCCGATGGCGCGGACGTGCCGTCCGAATACCGTGCGGGCCAGCAGCACCCAGAACGCCGCTGCCGCGCACACGTAGGCCCCGATGACCACCGCCTTCTCGCGGAAAATCGCGGCGAACTGCGCGGCCGTGTCGTGCCCGAACCCGATGTCGATGTTTTCATTGTTGGACAGCCACTTCGCCAGCCCTCGCACGCCGATCATGCTGGCGAGGGTGACGATGAACGGCTGGATCCGCAGGATCGAAATCACCGCGCCGTTGATCGCGCCCACCGCCGCCGACGCCGCCAGCGCCGCCAAGATCGCCATCGGGATGTGCTGTCCCCATCGCGCCATGGCCGTCACCGCCAGGGTCGTGGACAGCGCCAGGATGCTGCCGACGCTGAGATCGATGCCGCCCGTCAGGATGACGAAGGTCATCGTCACTGACAGGATTCCGATCAGCGAGATCTGCCGCAGAATGTCGGTGAGGTTGCCCGCTTGCAGGAAAATGCGCGAGCCGCCGGCGTCCGTCGGACTCGTCGCGATCGCCAGGATCAGGACACCGGACAGAGCTATCAGGCTCTCCGCCTTGCGCAGCGCGTTCACCAGCGTCTCCCGCATCAGTCGCGGGACTCCACCGGCGATCCGGCCCGCGTGGCCGCGGTCATGATTCTCTCCGGTGTCGCCTCTCCCGCCTCGAATACTGCTGTCTGCCGGCCATTGCTCAGCACCAACACCCGGTCGCAGCAGCGCAGCAATTCCGGCAACTCGGAGCTGGCGATGAGGACGCCTTTGCCGGCCGCGGCGAGCCCGTCGATGACGCGATAGATGTCCTGTTTCGCCGCGACGTCGATCCCGCGCGTGGGGTCGTCCAGAAACAGCGCCTCCGGATCCCGTAGCAACCACCGCGCCAACAGCACTTTCTGCTGGTTGCCGCCGCTGAGCGTGCTGACCGCCGCGTCCAGCGACGCGCACTGGAGAGCAAGCCGTTCCGCCACCGCCGCCAGCATGCGCCGTTCCTCGACGTGGCGGATGAAGCCGCACCGCTGCACGCGCCCGAGGACCGCCAGCGTGCCGTTCTCCACGACGCTCATATGCGGCAGCAGCCCCTGCGCGCCGCGATCCTCCGGCAGCAGTCCAACCGCTCCGCCGCGGATCGAGCCACTCAGAATCGGATCGAGTCCAAACAACGCCGCCCCCAGCGCGCTCCTTCCCGACCCCACCAGCCCGGCGATCCCGAGCACTTCCCCGCGACGCAGTTCGAAGGTGATCCCCGCGAGCCGGCGAGTCCGCAGATTCTCCACCGACAGCACGGCCTCCGCTAGCGGAGCGCGTGCCGGCCGCCCGCTCGTGTCTACCGCGCGCCCGACCATCAGCCGCACCACCTCATCCGCCGTGGTCGCCGCCACATCGAGGGTGTCGATCGTCCGCCCGTCGCGCAGCACCGTGAGGCGGTCGCAGAGCGCGAAAATCTCGTCCATCTTGTGCGACACATAGACGATCGCCACCCCCCGGGATTTCAGTTGGCGGGCCAGGCCGAAGAGACGATCCACCGCGCCGCCGAAGAGGGAGCTGGTCGGTTCGTCCATCAGCAGGATGCGCGCATTCATGCTCAGCGCGCGCGCAATCGCCAGCAGTTGCCGCTGCGCGATGGAGAGCGATTCGACGGCCCTCCCCGCGCCGCACGTGAGCCCCACCTGTTCGAGAAACGGCCGGCAGAAACGTTCGATGTTTCCGCCGTGATAGCAGAGATTGCCAATCACGATATTTTCGCCGGCCGTGAGGGAAGGGAAGAGGTCCAGCTCCTGGTGGATGATGCCGATGCCGAGCCTCTGCGCGTCGCGCGGGTTGCGGATGGACACAGGCGACCCGTCGATGGTGGTGCGGGCGGCGTCAGCCTCCGTCGCGCCGGCCAGAATCCGCGCCAGCGTGCTCTTGCCCGCGCCGTTTCCGCCGATCAGCGCGTGAATCTCGCCGCGCCGCAGTGAGAAATGCGCCTCGCACAGGGCGCGCACTCCGCCGTAGCTCTTGGTGACGTCTTCCGCCTGCAGTAATTCCGCGATGCCGCCAGTATACGACAGCGCTATTGCCGCGCGACCGTCTCCAGCTCGCCGATGCGCATCCGCAGCGCCTTCACATACGTCTCGGTTTCCTTCTCCGATGCGCCGCTCGACGTCAGCCCCGTCCGCAACTGATCGTCGGTGACCCGCCGCAGATATTGCAGGAGCCAGCGGACGTCCGCCGGCGCCACATCGCCGCGGAGCAGGTCGGAGTGCTGCCCCACGTACCCCCAGCGCAGGCCGCCGTCCTTCAGGCTGACAAAGTCGGAGCTCTGCTTCAGAAAGCTGGCCGCGTTCCACTTCGACCGCGTGAAGTACTTTCCCCACCGGCCCATCGCGCCGCCCCAGTCGTCGATGAAGTAGTACAGCAGGTCGCCGTGCTGATAGATGGCGGTGTTGGTGCCCCTCTTCTCCGCGTCGCGCGCGTCCTTGTTGTCCCAATCCGAGAGCAGCATCATGAGCACCTTGAGGCCGCCCAGCTCGGGCTTCCCGAGGAACGGATTATCCGTCCACGACCAGTTCACGGACTTCAGGAACTTGGGCTCCTTCGAGCGTAACTGAAACCGGCCGTCCTGAAACCGGCCCTGCGCGTCGATCTCCTTGCGCGCCCGCTGCAGATCCTTGACACCCTCGATGACGCCGTCCGCCACATAATAGGTCGGTTCGACGTAGTAGCCCAAAGCCCATGCGAGCCGCGTGCAAAAGGTGTCGGGACTCGACTCCTGGCCGAACTTGATGACCCAACTCCGGTCGTTCGCGTCGCGGACTTTCACTTTCGGCGTGGACCCGCTGAAGTCTTCTTCGACGAACTGGAAGGGCGCCTTAGGGGCCGTCGCTTCGCCCCCGATTCCGAAACGGAAGTCGAGCGATTCCACGGCGCCCGGATCGTGCCACAGCACGTACTGCCCCTCACGCACCAGCGGCGACTCCCAGAACGCGCTCGGCAGTTCCTGCGCGATTGCGCCGCAACAGAGAAGCAGCCCCACCGTGATAACGCGCACATCGACCTCCGGCTTCTTACATGCAAACCGTCGGCCACCGGTCTCCCTCGCACCAATAGGGCACACTAGAACATAGTGCCCAACACAAAAATTGTCGCCACTCTCGGCCCGTCCACCGACGCTCCCGGCGTTCTCACCCAGTTACTCGCCGCCGGCGTCGACGTGTTCCGCCTGAATGCCTCCCACGGCACGCAGGAAGAGCACGCCGCGCGGATTCAGGCCGTTCGCGCCGCGGCCCGAGCCGCCCGCGCCCATCCCGGGATTCTCCTCGACCTCCAGGGGCCCAAGATCCGCCTCGGCCGCTTCGAAAACAAAGAGTGCGACTTGCGCGCCGGCGCCGCCTTCACGATCACTACGGAATCGGTGACCGGGAACTGTGAAGTCGCTTCCACCGGCTATGCCAGCTTTGCGCGCGACGTGAAACCGGGCGACCGCATCCTGCTCTCCGACGGCGCTGTCGAACTCCGCGCCATTGCCTCCGACGAAGTCTCCGTCCGCACCGAGGTCGTCACCGGCGGCCGCATCGGCGACCACAAGGGCATCAACCTTCCCGGCGTCAAAGTGAGCATCCCTTCGCTCACCGAGAAGGACCTGCAGGACCTGCACTTCGGGCTCACGGCGGGAGTCGACATGGTGGCCCTCTCCTTCGTGCGGACCGCCGGCGACGTCCAGCAGTTGCGCGACCGCCTGGGCGGCCGTCCGATCGCCATCGTCGCCAAGATCGAAAAGCCCGAGGGTTGGGAGAATATCGAACCGATCCTCAGCCTCACCGACGGCGTGATGGTGGCGCGCGGCGACCTCGGCGTCGAGACGGCGCTCGAAAAGGTGCCCCGCATTCAGAAGTCGATCATCCGCCGGGCCCGCCGCAAGGGCAAGTTCGTGATCACCGCCACCCAGATGCTGGAATCGATGATCGAGCGTTCCACTCCCACCCGCGCCGAGGTGAGCGACGTCGCCAACGCCATCTACGACGGCACCGACGCCGTGATGCTCTCCGCCGAGACCTCCGTCGGCAAGTATCCGGTCGAGGCCGTCTCCTTCATGAACCGCATCGCCGCCGAGTCCGAAGCTTCCATCCGCAATAAGGGTTACCAGGACCCGCCCCACTCGCCCCAACCGACCAGCGCGGAGATCCTCGCCGACGCCGCCTACCACGCCGCGCGCGAAGCCCGCGCCTCGGCCATCGTCGTTTTCACCTCCACGGGGTCGAGCGCCCGTCTCGTGTCCCGCTACCGCCCGCCCGTCGGCATCTTCGCCGTCACCCCGCACGACACTACGGGCCGCCAGCTTGCCGTGAACTACGGCGTAACCCCCGTGCTTGCGCCCGACGTTTCGAGCACCGACGAAATGCTCGCGCATATGGACCGGGTGATGGTCGAAGGCGGCTACCTCCAGCAGGGTCAGTTGGTCGTATTCCTCGCCGGCCAACCGGTCGGCCGTCCCGGCACCACGAACCTCATGAAGCTCCACCGTGTGGGCGTTGTGTAGACACGTTACATTAGAAATTTGCGAAACAAGATCCTCATTGTGACCGGCTCCACAGGCATCGCTGCCGCGACCGCCCGTCTCGCGGCCGCCGCCGGCGCGCGCGTCGTCGTCGCCACCTCCGATGAGCAGTCCGGCTGGGAAGCCGCCGCCCACACCGCGATCGACCCCTGGATCGGCGACCTCACCAACCCCGCCGCCGCCGATTCCGTCCTCCGCCATTGCCTCGCGAAGTTCGGCCGCGTCGACGCCCTCTTCAACGCCTCCGGACTGAGCGGCCGCCGCTTCGGCGATGGCCCCGTCCATGAGGCTTCCGACGAAGGCTGGGACTACACGCTTGCCCACAACCTGCGCGTCATGTTCCAGATGTGCCGTGCGGTGACCGCTCGCTTGTTGCAGCAGGATCTCGACGAGAGCGGCACCCGCGGCGTGATTCTGAACATGGGCTCGGTTCTGGCCGAAGCTCCCGAACCCCGCCATTTTGCCACTCATGCGTACGCCGCCGCCAAGGGCGCGGTCGTGGCGATGAGCCGATCCATGGCGGCGTACTACGCCCCACACCGCATCCGCATCAATGTGCTTGCGCCCGGTCTCGTCCGGACGCCTGCCAGCGAGCGCGCCGGCAACCCCGAGCTGCTCGAATTCATTGAAAGAAAACAACCGCTCACCGGTGGCATGGTCGACGCCGACGACGTCGCCCGCGCCGCGCTCTTCCTGCTCAGCGAACAGGCGCGGTCCATCACCGGGGAGGCGATCGCCGTCGACGGCGGATGGAGCGTCACCGGCGCGTAGCCAAGGAGCTTGTATGGTCGTCTTAGGCATCGATATCGGTGGAACCCAGATCCGCGCCGGCATGGTGGACGAAAACGGGGCAATCCTCGCCTCCCGCACCATCCAGACGCCGGCGGATCTCGATTCCTTCTTGCCCTCCCTACGCGACGCAATTCACTGGCTTCTGGAAGCCACCGCTCTCCCCGCCGGCGTCGGCATCGGCTGCAAGGGCATTATCAATCCCGACAGCACCCAAATCGAAACTCTGCCCGGGCCGCTCCACTTCCTCGAAGGCCTCCGCCTCGCCGATCTTGTGGGCCTGCCGCTCGATGTTCCCGTGTTCGCCGACAACGCGGCCCGCGTCGCGCTCGCCGCCGAAATGGTCTGGGGCGCGGCGCAAGGCCGGCAGAATGTCGTCATGTTGACGCTCGGCGCCGCCGTCGGGGGCGCCGTCATCGCCGGCGGCCACTTGCTGCGCGGCCATACCGGCGTCGCCGGACATCTCGGTCACATCACGATCGATCCCGACGGGGCCGTCTGCTCCTGCGGGAATCGCGGCTGCCTGGAGACTGTCTTCTCCGCGCGGGCCATCGAGGGCGAAGCCTGGTCCGGCGTCCATCGCGGGTGTTCCTCGAGCCTGACCCGTCTCTTCCGCGAACAGCCTCAACTCGCCAGTTGCCGCACGGTCTTTCAGGCGGCCAGCGAAGGCGATGATCTCGCCCGCGCCATCGTCTCCCGGGCCATCCGCAATCTCGCCGCCGGCATTGCCGGTCTGCTGCACGTCTTCGATCCCGAGATCGTCATTCTCGGCGGCCAGGTGGCCGACGCCGGCGCCGATCTTCTCGCGCCGCTCCAGGAAGAAGTGTGGAACCGCTCGCGCGGGATCCTCGGACGCGAAGTGCCAATCCTCGAGCAACAGGTAGGCGACAAGTCCGGCATCGTCGGGGCGGCCGGTCTCGTCATGGCGCCGAGGGAGTGATCGTGCGTCCCTGTCTCCATACCGCCGCCGACGAATGCCCCTGCCCCTGCCACGACCATGCCGGCGTGATCCACGTCGTCCCCTGTTGCCGCTACTGCCGCGATTGCGGCCGCAGAATCAAACTGCCCGCCGTGCCGGATCCGAAGGTCTAGAACCACCCAATGCCGCCGCGTCCGCTGCGCGCCGCACCTCCGAAGAGCTTATGATGGGACAAACGGGGTCCGAAAATTCAGGAGGGAGTCTACGATGTCCAAGTTGCAGGTCGTTGCATTGCTGCTGTGCGCCGCTTCGAGCTCTTTTGCTCAGGGCACCACCGCCACCATTTCCGGAAACGTCACCGACCAGTCCGGCGCCGCGGTCGGCGGCGCGAAGGTGACCGCTACCAGTATTCAAACCAACGTGGCGCGCACTGCCACTACCCAGTCGGACGGATCCTATTCGCTCCTCTTCCTCCCCATCGGCAGCTACCGCATCGAGGTGACCGCTCCGGGCTTCAAGAAGTTCGAACAGACCGGAATCGTGCTCGAAGTCAACCGCAATGCCAAGGCCGACGCCGTCCTGCAAGTCGGCGCAGTCAGCGACACCATCGAAGTCTCGGCCGACGCTGCGATGGTCGAGACCACCCAACCCTCTCTTGGCCAGGTGGTCACCAATACCGAGATCGACAACATGCCCTTGGTGAACCGCGACGTCTACACGCTGCTCACCCTGACGGCCGGCGTCGACACCACCGGACAGGCCACTGACAGTTTTGGCGCGCCCATGCAGGTGACCGTCATTAATGGCTCGCCCAACTCGGGCATCGGGTCGGTGAACTACAACCTCGACGGCGGCAGCAACACCAACGGCCTTCGCAACACCGGCAACGTGGCCCCGAATCCCGACGCCGTGCAGGAATTCCGCGTCACCACCAGCAGCTATCCCGCCGACGAAGGACGCTTCGGCGGGGGCACCGTCACCATGATCACCAAGTCCGGCACCAACCAGCTCCACGGCAGCGTCTTCGAGTTCATCCGCAATACCAAGCTCAACGCCAATCGCTGGGTGCCCGGCGGTTCGAATCTCACCAAGGACCCATTGCACCGGAATCAATTCGGCGGCACCGGCGGCGGCCCGATCGTCCGCAACCGGACCTTTGTCTTCGGCAGCTACTCGGGGCTGCGCGAGCGCACCACCATCTTCAAGAACGACGCCACGCCGCTCAATGCCGTCGAGCGCGGCGGCGACCTCTCCGCCAGCGGCGGGACCGCCCCGGTGGATCCGCTGACCGGCGTCGCCTTTCCCGGCCGCATCATCCCGGTCAACCGCATCGACCCCGTCGTGAAGAAGATCATGGACACGTACCTGCCGCTCCCCAATGTGCCCGGCACGAGCCGCTACGAAGTCCAGAAGTCGCACCCGCGCGACACCGATGAGGTTCTGGCCAAGCTCGACCATAATTTCAACCAGGCCCACCGCATCAGCGGCAGCGTCTTCTATAGCACCGGCGCCGACACCACCGGCCTCATCGGCAACATCGATTGGGTGGACCGCAGTTTCGTGTGGAACCAGTACAACTACAACATCAAGGAGACCTGGATCGTGTCTCCCAACAAGATCAACGAATTCCGCGTGGCATATGTCCGCAACTTCGGCGGGCGCGTTGACCTGCCCCAAATCTCCCTCGGCGACCTTGGCTCCAAGTTCCAAATCCAGGGCACGCCCTCCTTGCCGCAAATTCAGGTTTCCGGCCGCTTCAACATGAACAGCGCCCTGGCCGGCCCCAGCGCGGGCAGCAATCAATACCAGGCGCGCGACATCTTCAGCATCAGCACCAGCCGTCACAATCTCCGCTTCGGCGGCGAGGCCATCCTCGAGAAGATGGTCCACGACGCCCTGCTGACCAATTACGGCGATTTCCGCTTCACCACGACCAATCCCCGCGGCACGAAGAACGCGGTTGCCGATTGGCTCCTCGGTCTGCCTGCGACGATGGCCCAGGACGCCCCCACCACCAAGATCGACAACAGTTGGTATTTCGGCCTCTTCCTCCAGGACGACTTCCGCATTCACCCGCGCCTGACTCTCAACCTCGGCGCCCGCTGGGATATCCAGCCTCCCATTACCGATCCGCATGACCGCTTCGACACGTTCGTGCCCGGGCGCCAATCCGTCATTGTGAAATCCGCACCCGTCGGCCTCCTGTTTCCAGGCGACCCCGGCGTCGGCCGCGGCATCATCAGCACCGACTGGAACAATGTGAGCCCCCGCGTCGGTCTCGCCTGGGATCCCTTCGGCGATCGCAAGACGGCCATCCGCGCCGCCGCCGGCGTCTTCTATGGCAGCATGTCCGGCAATGAATGGAACACCTCGTCGGATAATCAACCGTTCGCCATCCGCCAGACCTTCGACACCGTGTACTCCATCTCCGACCCGTACCGCAACCTTCCCGGCGGTGTTTCGCCGTTCCCCTATAGCTACAATCCGGCCAGCCCGCGCTTTGCGCCTCCTTCCGCGGTCGTGGCCATCGGTCTCGGGTACAAGTCGCCGTACAGCTATCTGATGAACTTCGCCATCCAGCGGCAGATTCGCAAAGACGCGAGCTTCACCATCGCGTATGTCAACAATCTGACGCACCGGATTCCCGTCAGTCCTGACCAGAACTACCCGATCCTGACGCCCGCCGCGAACACCGGCAACGTCAATGCCCGCCGGCCCTATCTGCCGGGCATTCTGTCTTCCGTGGGCCTCACCCAGTCGATTCTCAACTCCGCTTACCACGGCTTGCAGATCACGGGCGACAAGCGCTTCTCGCACAACTTTCAGGTGAAGGGTTATTACACGTTCGGTAAGAGCCTCGACTACATCAACACGCAGAACAGCACCCAACAGACCGCCACCGACTGGAACAACATCGCGCTCGACCGCGGCCGCACCAACAACGACCGCCGCCACAACGCCGTCATTTCCGGGATCTGGGACCTGCGCTATTTCAACCGCACACCCAAATTCGTCCGCGCCGTGATCGGCGGCTGGTCGCTCTCGACCATCGCCAGCTTTCGCAGCGGCCTTCCCCTCACGATCACCAGCGGCACGGACTCCAACTTCGACGGCAACAGCAACGACCGCGCCGACCTCGTCGGCAACCCGTTCCTCGATCCCAACCGCCCCCGCAACGAAGTCGTCGCGCAGTGGTTCAACATCGCGGCATTCTCGAAGACTACGCAAGCCATTCACAACTTCGACGGCACTGCTGGCCGCAACATCGTCGACGCGCCCGGCCTCAAGAACGTCGACATGGGAATCTTCCGCGAGTTCCGTATGACCGAGTCGAAGAGGCTCCAGTTCCGCGCCGAAGCAACCAACGCGCTCAATATGGTGAACCTCTCCGCTCCCGGAACCAATGCCAATAGCCCGTCGACGTTCGGGATCATCACCACCGCCGGCAGCATGCGCCAGGTGCAGTTAGGTCTGCGTCTGCAGTATTGAGGAGAGTTGGGCCTATAGCCCGGGAATCCGCTGGCGGAACGACCGGGCCTGCCGCTCGCTGACGACGATCTCGGTGGATGCCGTGTCCGGCATAATCAACAGGAAGCCGCTCTTGAAGTAGGGCCGGATCTCGCGGATCCGCGCGACATTGACGAGCACTTCGCGCCGGGCGCGGAAGAACAACTCCGCTGGAAGGCCGGCCTCCAACTCGCCGAGCTGGTAGTTCACCCAAAACGTGCCGCCCGCCGTATGGGCCTTCACGATCCCGTCCTCCACCTGGAACCAGAAGATCTGCTCCGGCGGGAGGAGAACGACCCGGTCGTGTTTCCGGCAGACGATCTGTCGCAAGGTGGGCGGCGCGCGGCGTGCGACCTCCGCCAGATGCGCGCGCTCGCGGTCGCGGTCGGCGGGAATGGCGGCGAGCTTGCGGGCCCGTTCGACAGCCTGCGCCAGACGGTCGGCCTCGACGGGCTTGAGTAGGTACGCCAGGGCATCGGCCTCGAAAGCCGCCAGGGCATGCTGATCGTAGCCGGTCGCGAAGATCACCAGCGGGAGCGGAACCTCCGGAGGGATGGCGCGCAGAACCTCGAATCCCGTCAGTCCAGGCAATTCGATGTCCAGGAACAGCAGCGCCGGCCGCAGCTCTTCGATCTTCTGTACGGCCTCCAGTCCGTCGCGCGCTTCGCTAACGACCTCCACGTCCGGATGCGCGGCCAGCATGCGCCGGAGGCGGGCGCGCGCGGACTCTTCGTCGTCGATGATGATGCAGTTCATAACGAGCTTGTGGCTTGCGCGCGGGGGATGAGGACGGTGGCGCGGCTGCCGCCGCCGGCGCGCGGTTCGAGCGTGATGGAGGCGGCGTCGCGGTATAGGGTGCGCAGGCGGTCGGCGATGTTGGCCAGGCCCAGACCGGGCGTGCCGGCTCCGGCGCGGGGGCCGAGTCCGTCGTCCTCCACGCGCAGACGAATGTGCTCCCCGTCCGCGCCGGCGTGGATCCAGAGATGGCCGGGCCCCGGTTTCGGTCCGAGACCGTGCTTCAGCGCGTTTTCCACCAGCGGCTGGAGGATCAGCGACGGAATCCGCGCCCCGGCGATTTCCGGCGCCACGTAGAATTCGACTTGCAGCCGATCGCCGAAGCGGACCTCTTCGATGTACAGATACGTGCGCAGGAAATCCATTTCGTCGCGGATGGTCGTGAGCGGGCGGCTGGAATGCGCCAGCACATGGCGGAATACGCCGGCGAGTCTTACGGTCATCGTCTCGGCGCGGGCGGGGTCGCGGACGATCAGGTCCGCGATCGTATTGAGCGAGTTGAAGAGGAAGTGCGGGTTGATCTGCGCGCGCAGCGCCCGCAGTTCGGCCTCCGTGACCTGTTGGAGCAGGATCGACTCCCGGCTTTGGCGCTCCACGGACTCGCGCTCGCGATGCAGCGCGTCCAGGCGATTGCCGCCCAGTGCGGCGATCGCGCGAAGGTAATTGAGGTCGCGCGAGACCAGGGCGGGACGGGCGGCCCCCGGCTCGGCGTGAAGCACGTGGCTGATCCTGCCGGCGGAGTATACCGGCACGAGGACTTCGGTCTCGAGTTCAACGAGTTCGCCTTCCATCGCGGGTGAAAGCTCGTTGGGCGCTACGATGCGCGCGGCGGCCAGGTCGAGGGGACGGCGGGCGGCGTCCTCCACGGCGGCGACGATTTCAGACTCGTCTTCGAGGACGCTCAACCGGGCGCCGAGCTGGCGTGTTTCGGCCCGGTAATCGGGCGCCCGGAAAAGCCATTTGAGGACGCGGCGGCTGATCGCTTCGTCGAAGAAAGTGAGGGAAAGAAGCACCGTGTTGGCCAGGAAGATCATGGCAAAAATATGCACGGCGCCGGCCGCATGGGCGCGCTTGGCCACGTCGGTAGAAAGTTCGATTGCACGGTCACAATCAGGCTCCCGGCGAGTGTCCCGGCCAGCAGAATGCGCACGCTGTACCGGACGAACACGTCGGCATAGCGGAATCGCGCGAACAGGAAGAACCCGCACAGCACGGCGAGCATCACCAGGTGGCTGAGCCCGAACATAAGTCCGCCGCCCAGCGAGACGGTCGTCAGCATGACGGCGCTCCATCCGGCTGCGACGATCGTCAGCGAAGGCAGGTAGATCGCGCGGGGGGCGGTCGACGGCCGCAGGCAGGCGGCGAAGCCCAGGGACAGGAAGATCGCGGCATAAAACGCGGTGGCCGTTTTGAGTGTGGAGAAGGCGACGCCGCCCCACCAGAGAAAGGCGATCAGAGTAGTGGCAGTGGCGACGGCGCAGACCGGAATCAGCCGTCCGCGCGGCCGCCAGACGAGGAGCACGGGAAGCGGCGCCGCGATGGCGCCGGTGAATTGGACCGCCCGCGCCATTCCGGACGGGTGTCCGACCGCGAGTGTGGCGGTGTACGCGAGCCCCCCCGCGGTCCACAACACCCCACAGAGCGCGAAGGCGATGTTCGCGAGAGGCGTGCCGGGAAGCCGTCCCGCGCGCAGTGTCAGTACGAGCAGCAGGACGGCAACCAACAGTCCTGTCGAGTAGACGATGAAGTTGCCCGTGATGTGCGAGCTGAAGGTCGCATGCAAGCCATCCACCAGGATAGCGGCGTCGTCCGGGGCGCGTCTAGCAGAACGCCCCGGGCGCGGATAAGCCGGCGCCCAGCGCGGATCCGGACGCTTATCCGCTCACCGCGTCTCCGCGTCTCCGCGGTGAATGCGCCTTCCGCGTTACGCGAATTTCCAACCCTTGCGGAATTTCGGACGCAGCAGAGCGTTGGCCTCGTTGCTGTTGGTGAACCGTCCTGCCTGCGCGTCCCAGTTGAGCTTGCCTTCGCCGATCCGCATCGCGACCACCCCGAGCAGCATCCACTGTGCGAAGGGGCCGGAGACGCTGAAGTTCGAGCATGCCGGCTCGCCGCCCTTGCAGGCGCGGATCCAATCGCGATAGTGGCCGCGCACCCATTCCTTGTCCGGCCCCGGCGCGCGCGAGAGCACTTGCGGCGGAAGTTTGTAATCCTTCATGCGGGCGGCCGGCACGAGCCGCGTATTTTCACCGTAGCAGCCCGTGGTCACCATCCCCTTATCGCCGATGAAGAGGCTGCCGTTGATGTCCTTGTCGCCGATCAACTCGCCTTCCGGGACGCCATCGAACTTGGGCACAGCCTCCAGGCGGTCGTACCAGAAGACCTTGACGGGCGGCATCGCGCCTCGCGCCGGGAAGTCGAAACGGAGGGCCGTCCGGTAGGGGAATGTATATTTCGCCTTACCCTCCAGCTTCACGCACTCGACGCTGGTGGGGGCGGTCAGCCGCATCGCCATGTTAGGCGTCCCCAGAATGTGGCATGCCATGTCGCCGACGGCGCCGCAGCCGAAATCGGGGAATGCGCGCCAGTTGTGCGGCGCATACGCGGGACTGTACGGCCGCTGTTCCGAGCCGCCGAGCCATGCTTCCCAATCGAGCGTCGAGGGGACCGGCGCCTCTTGCGGGACCACGTCGGGGCCTTGCGGCCAATACGGCGCCGGCCGGTTGGTCCACGCATGGACTTCCGTCACGCTGCCGATGTCGCCGTGCCAGATGATCTCCGCGCACTCGCGCGCGCCGGGCTGCGAATACCCCTGATTGCCCATCTGCGTCGCGACCCCGTACTTTGCCGCGGCCAGCGTGAGCTGCTGCGCTTCCCACACGGTGCGGGTCAGCGGCTTCTGACAATAGACGTGCTTGCCCCGCTCCATCGCCCACATCGCGGCGCTGCCGTGCATGTGGTCGGGGCAGGAGACGGTCACGGCGTCGATCGTCCCCCCTTCCTTGTCGAGCATTTTGCGAAAATCGGCGTACTTGGGGACCTTCGGGTGAGCGGCGAAAGTCCTTTCCGCGCGTTTCGAATCGGGATCCGCCATCGCCACGATGTTCTCGTCGGAGCATCCCGCGATGTCGCTCGCGCCTTTGCCGCCGGCGCCGATGGCGGCGATGTTCAACTTCTCATTCGGCGACTTGTAGCCGAGATGTTTGAGGGACGGAGTGCTGCCGAACCCCGCCGCGGGCACGGCGCCGGCTAGCAGAGCGCCGTAGAAGAAATGCCGTCGGGAAACGCCTTCGTGTGCCATCTGAGTCCTTATCCTATCAACGTTGCTGCGCATCGGTGGGCATACGCGATTTCTGCACCGTGGGCCAGTCTTGCGCCCCCACGCGCGCCGCCCATTTGTCGTGCAACCCCGCCAGGCGCGCCGCCGTCGCGGGCTCGCGCGAAGAAAGATCGTTCAACTCGCTGCGATCGGCGTCGATATCGTAAAGCTCCCATCGGTCGGGATACCGCGACACCAGCTTCCACTTGCCGTCGCGCACCGCCCGGTTGCCCTCGTGCTCCCAGTACAGGGCGTCGGAGCGCTGGATCGTGCCGCCCCGGAATGCCGGGACAAGACTGCGTCCTTCCATCGGCTGGACGGAGGCGGGATACCGCGCGCCCGAGACATCCACACACGTGGCCATCATGTCGATGAGGTGGGCGGGTTGATGCGTGAGCGTATTGTGCCCCCGCACGCCTTGCGGCCAGCGCGCGATGAACGGGGTCGAAATCCCGCCTTCGTGCACCCAATGCTTATAGAGGCGGAACGGCGTATTGGACGCGTTCGCCCATGGCATGCCGTAACTCGCGAAACTGTTTTCCGAGCCCGGCATGACGCTCGGGCGATTGCCGGGCTGCACGTTGACGCCTCGTTTGATCGCGCTCGCGATGTACGCCTCCTGCCCGCGGTCCGTCAGTTCTTCGGCGCACCCGCCGTTGTCGGCGAGGAACACCACGAGAGTGTTGTCGAGTTGGCCCTTCTTGCGTAGCGCCCCGATGATCCGCCCGACGTTCTGGTCCATCCGGTCGACCTGCGCCGCGTACACTTCCATGCGGCGCTGCTGCCATTCCTTATCGGGCGCGCCGCTCCACGCCGGGACCTGTGAATCGCGCGGCGTGAGCGGCCACCGTTTGTCGAGGATGCCCAGCCGCAGCATGCGCTCGCGGCGCTCCTGGCGCAGCGCATCCCAGCCGTCGCGGTACCGGCCGCGATACCGCGCGATGTCCGGCTCGAGCGCGTGCAGCGGCCAGTGCGGCGACGTGAATGCGGTGTACAGGAAGAACGGCCGCTTGGCCTGCTCGATGTAGCGGACGGCGTTGGCTCCAATGGCGTCGGTCAGGTAAAAATCGGGGCCGTCGCGCTCGATCCGGTCGTTGTCGCGCACCAGGCTGTTCGGGTCGAAGTAGTTGGCGGCGCCGCCGATGATGCCGAAGTAATGATCGAAGCCCCGCTGCAGCGGCCAGTTGTGCTTCGAGTCGTTAAACGGCGTCACGTGCCACTTGCCCGACATGTAGGTCTCGTAGCCGGCAGGCTTGAGCGCCTCTGCGATCGTGACGCAGCGGCGGTTGAGGTCGCCGCTATACGCCGGCAGCGGTCTCGGATTGACCATGTGCCCGACCCCAGCCTGGTGCGCGTACAGCCCGGAGAGCAGCGTGGCGCGGCTGGGACAGCAGCGCGCCGTGTTGTAGAAGTGGGTGAACCGCACGCCCTCCTTCGCCAGTGAATCGAGATGGGGCGTGCGAATCTCGCCGCCGAAGCAGCCGATGTCGGAGTATCCGAGGTCGTCCCCGAAGAGAATGACGATGTTCGGCGGCTGTTTCGGAGCGGCGGCGGCCAATCCGGCGCCGGCCAGCGAAGAGAGAAAGGTTCGGCGGTGCATCAGGGGCATCATAACTCGTGGAGGGCCCAATTGTGATAGCTTCTTGGGACATGAAGGGACTGCTGATTGTGATCGCCTCGGGTTTTCTGGTCAGGGGCGCCCCGGCCCCCGCTCCCGATTACCAGTTTTTCAAAGAACGCGTGCAGCCGATCTTCCTGAAGAAGCGCCCGGGGCACGCGCGCTGTGTCAGCTGTCACGAGCATGGCAGCCCGCCGCTCCAGCGCCTCGCGGCCGGGACGTCGAACTGGAATGAAGAGCAGTCGCGCAAAAATTTCGAGATCTGGAAGCTCTTCGTCCGGCCGGGCGAGCCCGCCAAAAGCAAGTTGCTGCTCCATCCTCTCGCCGAATCGGCCGGCGGCGACCGCTTCCATGCCGGCGGCAAACACTGGAAATCCCAGGACGATCCCGAATGGCAGACCCTCGCCGCCTGGGTGCGCGGCGAAACGATCGGAGGCTCCAAATGACGCGCGCAATCTCCATCATGCTCTTCGCGGCGGCTTCGCTCTCGGCGGATTCCGTGCGCGTCCTGCAATCGAACGCCGCCGGCGACAACATCCACGTGATCGACCCGGCCACCAACCAGGTCGTGGGAACCATCGAAGACATCGAAGTGCCGCACGGCGTCGTGATCGCTCCCGATGGCGCGCGCATTTACGTGACGAACGAATCCCTGCACACGCTCGACGTGGTGGACGCGAAGAGCCTCAAGGTGTCCAGACGGGTGCCCCTCACGGGACGCCCGAATAACGTGGCCGTCGCCAAGGATGGGAAGTGGATCTATGCGGCGATCGTCGAGTCCCCCGGCGCGGTGGACGTCATCGACGCGGGATCGCTCACCCGGGTCAAAAGCATCCCGACCAAAGGCGGCATCCACAATGTCTACGTGACACCCGACGGCAAATGGGCCGTCGCCGGCTCCATTCCGGGATGCACCATCAACGTCATCGACACCGCCACCAATACGATCGCCTGGGACGCGAACCTGGGCGCGGGCATTCGTCCGATGGCCTTCACCCGTAACGCCGATGGCTCGACGAAACAGATCATCGTGCAGCTCTCCAACTTTCACGGCTTCGCGGTCTTCGATTTTGAGGCGCGGAAGGAAGTCCGCCGCATTACCCTTCCGGATCCGGCAGGCATGGAGAAGGAGACCGAGGGAATTCAGGGGGCGCCGTCCCACGGCCTGGCAATCACCCCGGACGGCAAAATGCTGTGGGCCACCAGCAAGTTGTATGAGTACATCGCCGCGTACTCCCTGCCCGATCTGAAACTGCTCAAGGTCGTCACGGTCGGCCATCATCCCGAATGGCTGACGATTCCGCCCGACGGGAAGAGTGTCTATGTCGCCCTGGCCGGGGAGGACGCCGTCGTGGTGGTCGACAACAAGACGCTGCAGGTCGTCAAGAGCATCCCGGTCGGCGCCGTGCCGAAGCGTAACGCCAGTGGCATGCTGAAGACCAATTGAGGCTTGACATCCTGCGCTATTAGTACTAATAAACTAGTAATGCGCTGCCTGTTGATCCTCTTCGCGGCGGTTGCCTTCGCGCAACCGTCCTTCGACGTCGCTTCGCTCAAACCGAGCCCGCCGCCAACGGGGGAGCTATATGTCGCGAACCTCGGGACCGCCCGGAACGGCGAGGTCGCGGTCACGAATGGCACGCTGGCGGATTGCGTGAAGTTTGCCTATGGCCTCGTCGGCGATGAGCAGCTTGCCGGACCCGACTGGATCAAGTCGAAGGAAGTGCGCTTCGACCTTCTCGGGAAAGCGCCGCGCGATACGCCGCGGGACCAGCTCCTGCTGATGCTGCGCACGCTGCTGACGGAGCGCTTTCACCTCGCCTTCCACACGGAGCCGCGCAGCTTCGCGCATTTTGTGCTCACCGTCGCGAAGAACGGCTCGAAGCTGAAAGAGGTGACTCCCGATCCCACCCCGCCGCGTTCCACCTATCGTCTCGGCCGCCTGACGTACCCGCAGACTACCATGTCGACGCTCGCCCTACTGCTCTCGCGGCAGATGCGGTCGCTCGTGCTCGATCGAACCGGGTTGAAGGGGTTCTACGAAGTCGACCTGCAATGGACGCCGGAAAACGCCCAGGCCGAGACCGGCCCGACGATCTTCACCGCCCTGCAGGAGCAGCTCGGACTGCGCCTCGAAGGGCGCAGGGATGCCGTCGACGTCATGGTGATCGACCGCGCCGACCGCGTGCCGGTCGAAAACTGAGCGATCATAACCGGGGTGTGCCTCGACCTGCCGCCGGTGTGGCCCGACCGGCCGGCATAGTCACTTCGCGCGTTTGGTCTTGCGGGCCGCCTTCTTGGCCGGTGCGCGCTTGGCGGTAGTCTTCGCCACGGTGCGAACCGCTCCGGTCTCGGGCCAATCGTGCTCCTCGGGATGGTGGTGCCCATGCGCCAGATCCTGCAAGTGCTTCTTAAAGTCCTTCTCGTCCATACCGCGCTCCTGCCGCGTCACCGGCACGCCTGGCGCCCAAGCGGAGCGGCGCACACTGCCTCTTGAATTTTCGCTCTTTCTTCGCCTATGATGGACACGTGTCGAGTTCCTGCAGAGTTGGGTTCACAGACGGAGCGGGCGTCACCCACAGCGTGGCGATCGCGGCGTCGTCTTTATACGAAGCGGCCGCGTTAGGACTGGCGGAATTAAAGCGCTCGGGATTCGCGATGGCAATCGCGGGCCCGGCGACGCGTTTAACCGTTACCGTGGAATCCCCCGCCACCGCGCACGAGCTATCCGTGGCGCGTTTGCAGGCATGGCTGGACGCATCCGGCAAGACGCCGCGGGAGCAGGCGGTCAAAGTGAGACTGCGGCAGGTCCTGGGACGGATGTAGGGGCCACTGGCTACGTACGTCGTTTCAGAAGGTGGGCAACGCCGCCATCCCGAGGGTCGAGGAAGCCAACGAGCGCCTTACCCGCCTCGCCAATCTCCTCGTCGGTAATCGGTCCGGAATCAAACGGCAACTCACGGGTCCGCCGCAGAATCTCCACAGCAAAAGCCTGTTTGTCGTCAGGCGGCAGAGCGTCGAATGCTTCCAAGAGCTCGACAGCTTGCTTGCTCATACTTTCAAGCTAACCTCGTTTGGTCCCATGGGCAAGTCTTCGGCCGCACGCCGCTGTCCATCATCGGACGCCGTTGAAAACCGCCAGCCGGCCTACGTCTGACTACTTCTTCATGGTGAACGACCAGAGCGTGTCCCCCGCGCCCGCCACGACGTACTGCTGTCCATCGAGCTCGTAGGAGATCGGACCGTTCGACACCGGCGCCGTGAGCTTGGAATGCCACAGAGGATCGCCCGTCGTGGCGTTCAACGCGACCAGGTTGGACGAATTATCGCCTGTGAAGACGAGGTTGCCTGCCGTGCTCATCAGGCCGCTGCGTCCCGCCGGAGTCTCCCACTTGTGGGACCAGCGGATCTTGCCGGTCTTGTAATCGATCGCCTCCACCGACGAGCTGAGGCTCGCGCCGCCGCGATCCGTGCCCCCCCAGCCCTGCGGGTTGGCGAGATCCGGGTCGAAAATATAGTACACGCTGAAGGCGCGCGACGTGCCCACGTAGAATAGCCCGGTCTGCGGGCTGAAGGTGGGCGGAGGCCAGTTGGTAGCGCCGCCCTGATTGGGAGTGACGAGCGCGCCATCCACCTGCGGATGCTTCCCCGGATCGGGCTCGGGCGTGCCGCTGGGCCGGATGCCCTTCGCCCAGTTGGGCTTGGAATAAGGCGCGGTGACGATGTTCTTCCCGTTCGTCCGGTCCAGCAGGAAGTAGTAACCGTTGCGCGCGGCCAGCGCCAGCAGTTTGCGCGGGCGCCCGCCGATCTCGCCGTCGATGAGAACCGGCACCTGCGTCGAATCCCAGTCGTGCGTGTCGTGGGCCGATGCCTGGAAATACCAGACCATCTTTCCCGTGTCGGCATTCAGCGCGACCACGCAGCCCGTATAGAGGTTGTCGCCCTTACGATTCGCGTGCGCAATCACGGGCTGCGGATTGCCGGTGGTGATGTAGATCAGATTGAGGTCGGGATCGTAGGTCGGCATCTGCCACGTCATCCCGCCGCCGTGCCGCATGGCCTCTTCGTTGGGCCAGGTCTCGCTGCCCGGATCCCCCTTCTTGAGAGGGACCACCGACCAGCGCCACTTCTGGTCGCCGGTCTCGGGGTCGTACGCGGTGAGATAGCCTGGGCGGTCGAGATCGTCGCCCGAGACGCCGGCAATCACTTTGTTCTTGACGATCATCGGAGCCATCGAGCCGTAGTAGAACTGGTCGAGGTCGCAGTTCTGTTTCCGCCAGCGCTCGGACCCGTCCTTGAGGTTCAAAGAAATGATCTGACAGTCGGGTGTCAGGAAGAACAGCCAGTTGCCGGAAATGCCTGCGCCGCGGTTGCCGATGTGCCAGCCGCCTTTCGTTGCGAAGGCCTTGTGCCAGATCTCCTTGCCGTTGCGGGCGTCGACGGCCCACACGTGGTCGGGCGCCGTCAGATACAGGACGCCGTCGACCATGAGCGGCGTGGACTTCAGGCCGCCGCCGACGCCCGTGCGGAAGGTCCATGCCATGGCGAGGCCGCTAATATTCTTGTCGTTGATCGCGGTCAGCGGACTGAACCGGCGGCCCGTGTTGTCGCCGTGATACGTGGGCCAGGAAGTGGTGGGCGGTTGCGCCACCAGGACGGCCGCGAGGGCCAGGATCGGAACGATTGCGATTCGCGTCATTTCAGTGTCACCAGATAGGCCAGCATGTCGTGCATGTTCTTGTCCGTATACACATCCAGCAGTTGGTCGTGCATCGCGAAGGGGTCGTTGCGGACCACCTTGAGCTGCGGCGAACGCGTGAAAGCGTGCAATTCTCCCTGGGCGTCGCGGACCGAGACGTCGAAATCGTCGAAGACCACCGGGACTCCCGTCACCGCCGGTCCGTTCGGAGGTGTAATCGTCAGCGTCAACTGCTTGCCGCCGCCTCCGCGGCCGCCGCGTCCGCCGCCGCGAGGGAAGAGGAAGCGGCCCTGGAGCGTGGCCGGGTCGTAACGGTCGCCGATGCCCTTCAGGTCGCCCGTTGCCGAGTGGCAGCCGCTGCACTTGCCGCCGCCGTTGAACCAGGCTTCTCCCGCCTTCGCGTTGCCCGTGACGATTTGCTGCGGCTGAAAAATAGGCGAGCCCCGGAGCGTGTCGTAGACCCGCTCGTGGATGAAGTGCGAGAGGTCCGCTACCTCCGTCTGCGAAAGCGACGCCGATTTCCGGCCGCTCTGCATGGGATGTCCCTTGGCAAGGAAGGGGACGAGCGTGCTGCCGTAACGGTCGTGCAGCACCATATCGGACTGAATGAGGTTCTTGCCCTTATCGGTGCCGCGCGCGCTGGTTCCATGGCATTCGATGCACTCCGCGACCCACACCGTCCGGCCTCGATTCGCGGCCTCCGGGTCGACCACATGGCGGTCGAGGGGCGCTCCATTGAGTGTGGGGCCGCCACCGCGCCCGCCGCGGCCGCCGCGTCCACCGCGTCCGCCGGCCGCGCCCGGAGCGTATGTCGTCGAGAGGTAGTCCAGCAGAATCGTCCGTTCCTCGGGCGACACCTTGGCGCCCAGGTCGACCATCTTGTTGATCGTCTCCTGCCATTGCGCCCGGGGACGCGGAGTGGCCACCGCTTCCGGAGGGTGGCACTTTCCGCAAACATTCTGAAACACGCTGGCCGGCTCCTGCGCGCCCGCGAGCGCGGCGGCAGCCAGACAGACCCACATAATCCGCATAGGGACAATATATCCAATACAGGGTCATGTGGATCTCGCCATGCACATCAACTGCGGGAGCCAGTCCAATCTGCGAAGTAAACGAAACTAGCCGGCGCGTGCCGTTGTCGCCAGAGCCCGCCGCACCGTTGCCGCTAGAAAGTCGGACGAAAGCCGTTTGTCGAGCGTGGCACAGGCGCCGAGGTAGGCAGCCATTTTCAAAGCTCCTCCCGGCGTGGGTGTCGCGACGGCCACCACGCGGACCGGAAGGCGGTTCCGCCGGATAAAATCCAACACGCCGAAGCCGTCGATGTCCGGCATGTCGAGCTCGAGAATCATGGCGTCGAAAGTGGATGCTTGGAGAGCGGAAATCGCGTCCTTCCCCGATGCCGCTTCCGCCATGAGGTAGCCCTCACGCTCGAGCAGTTCCCGATGCAGGCGCCGGCCCCGATCGTCATGGTCGACGACCAGAATTCGGACAGACCGATCCGTCATTACCGTCCCTTCAAGCCGTGCCTGCCATCAGCCTATCAGGGGGGCAAGAGCCCGTAAACAGGATTAGCTACAAAGGGCTATGTCGCCTTCGTAGAGTTATTCACAAAGCGGAGTCTCTACAGATCGGCCAGGCGCGCGTCGGCGTCGCCGAATTTATCGAGCTTCACGCCCATCCGGTCCATTAACGACAGGTACAGGCTGCACAGCTTCCGATTGTCGTCGCCGGCATCCACATAACTGAGCGTCCGTCCCGTCTTCAACGTGCCGCCGAGTCCGCCCGCGAGCACCAGCGGCAGCCGCGTGTTGTCGTGTTTGCGCCCGATCCACATGTTGTTGATCCACATCAGGCACGTGTTGTCGAGGACTGTGCCGCTGCCTTCCGGCATGCTGTCGAGTTTCCCCGCCAGATACGCGAGTTGGCTGAGATGGAACCGCGCGATGCGCTCGTACCCGTCCGACGCATTATTGTGCGACGCGGCATGGTGCCCTTCGCGAACCTCCAGGAACGGATAGTACAAGGCGGAGAGATCGCGCGCCAGAAGCAGCGTGGCCACCCGCGTCTTATCGGTCTGAAACGCGATCGCGATGATGTCGCACATCAGCCGGGCGTGGTCGCGCAGGTCCTCCGGCAGGCCATTCGCCGGACGGTCCATCGAGAACACGGGGCGGTTCTTCTGTTTCGCCAGATCCTCCGCCTTGTCCTTGTTTTTCCGCATTCCGTCGACGCGCTTCTCCACCTCGCGCACGCTGGTGAAGTACTCGTCGAGTTTGGACTTATCGTTCGAGCTGATCTCTTTGCTGAGGTTCGCCGCGTCGTCCATCACCCGGTCGAGAATGCTCATATTGCGCAGGCTGCCGCGGTTCTCGAAGAGGTTATCCCAGGCCAGCGACGGATACACCTCGTTCGGCACCGGCGAATCGGGGCTCTGCCACGAAATGTGCGAGCTATAGGCCATCGAAAAATTCGTCTCGTGGTAGCCCGTCATCGGCTGCTCGCATGCCAGCACGATGCTCGACTGCGCCGTGTCCTGCCCGACCTTGTTGGCGATCACCTGGTCCACCGTAATGCCGGCCTTGATGATGGCGCCTTTCTGAATGTGCGCCCCCGAAAGCAGGCTTCCGGTCTGCGCCGGGTGGATGCCCATGCCTGTGGACATCTTGTTGAAAAGTCCGTGGATAACGTTGATCTTGTGCTTCAGCGGTTCCAGCGGTTCCAGCGTCTTGCTGAGCTTCATTTCCGCCCCCGAACCTTGGGCGTCCCAATGATCTTCGTTCACGCCGTTTCCCATGAATAGCACTCCGAAGCGCTTTGGAAACGCTCCCGGCGCGGTCGTGTCTGCGAACACGGGAAGCGATTCCAGCCAGGGCAGCGCCATGGCGACTCCGGCCCCGCGCAGAATGGTGCGGCGGGAAATCGGATCGATGGATTTCTTCGTTCGAGTGGACATCTTATTCACCTTTCTGTTGTGGGGAATTGGCGCTTCGTTTGTTCCGGAATTGCGGGCTCGTGACAATCGCTTCCACCAGCGGGCTGAAGCGGTACCCGCTCGACGTGGCGGCTGTCCGCATCTGTTCCACGATGAGCTCATCGGACATCATCACCGACCGGTTCAGTCCATACGCCAGCAGCTTGCGGCTGAGATTATCGAGGAAATCGTTCTGCCGGCGCTCGCGGATGTAGGCTTGCAAGCCGTCGAATCCCGAGCCCTGCAAACCGCCCGGGAACTGCGCCTGCGTATCCACGGGCCGTCCCGCCAGATCCTTCGTCCGTCGCTCGCCGACGGGGCCATAGCCCTCGAACGCCAGCCCGAACGAATCGAACCGCGCGTGGCACGAGGCGCACGCCGGGTTCGCTCGGTGTTTGGCCAGCACCTCGCGCAGCGGCAGATCCAACTTCGCTTCATCCTGCGGCAGTTCCGGCACATTCGGCGGCGGCGGCGGGATCACTTCCCCGAGCACGCGCTTCACGACCCAATTGCCCCGCTTCACCGGGCTGGTCCGCAGACCGGGCGAGTTTTGCGTCAAAAACACCGCCATCGGCAGCAGGCCGCCGCGCCCGTACGGGCTGGCATCGTCGATGCGGATCCAAGTGTCGGGAGTGCCGGCCACTTCGGGCATCCCGTAATGCTTGGCGAGAACCGGGTTCACAAAGGTGCGCTTGGCATACAACATGTCGAGCACGGAGCGGTCGTTGCGGATCAGATCTTCGATAAACCGCGCCGGCTCCTGGAACATCGCCTCCCGTAAGTCGTTGGTAAAGCTCGGGAAACGCTCGCGATCCACCGCGTTGTGCTCTTCGAAGCGCCGGAAGTCGAGCCAATTGCCGCCGAATTCCACCGCCAGCGCGCCGGCCCGTTCATCCTTCAACATGCGGCGCGCCTGCGCCGCCAGGACCTCGGGCTTCTGCAAATCGTTGCCAGCCGCCCGCGCCAGCAATTCTTCGTCCGGCATGCTCGACCACAGGAAGTAGCTCAGCCGGCTGGCCAGCGCGTACGCCGACAGCGGCTGCACCGTCGCCGCGGCCGTCGATCGCGCTCCGCCGCCCGTCAGGTCGATGCGGTAGCAGAATTTCGGCGACATCAGCACACTCACCACGGAATCGCGGATCGCCTCTTCATGCGACAGGCCGCCCTTCTCCCGCAGCGACTTGTAATACGCCAGAATCCCTTCCCGTTCCGCCGTCGACAGCGGCCGCCGGTAGGCGCGCGTCGCGAACTTTACCAGCGTCTCCAGATGGTGCGGCTCGGCTTCCACACGCAGCCGCTCGATCGTTCGCAGAGTCTCGTTGACCCACTCGAAGTGATGCCGGATCGCCTCCATGGCGGCCGGATTATTGCTCGGTTCGGCTTTGGCCAGGTACGTGTCGCGAAGCTGAAATATCACAGGCGTGGTGCTGACAGCCTTGTCGCCCGGCCGCAACGTGCCGGATTCGGCCCCTTTCCCCTCCACTTCGCCGCTCTGGTTGAAGTAGTATTGCACCCACGTGCTGTTGGTGTGATCGCTGATGAAGTCGAACTCGATCCAGAGCCGCTCCAGCTCTTTCCGGCCCTTCTCGTCGAGGATGAGTTCCATCAACGGAGTATCGTCGCGCCAGTACCCCATGACATTGTGATAGCCGGCGCTCAGCAGCCGGCCCTTGTCCTGCGAATCGTCCGGAAAAAACCGGCCCCGGTCGCGGACATAAAAGACATCCGGGAAGACATTGGCGAAACGCTCGAAAGCGGCTTCGTACCGCGCCCGCTCGGCAGCCGGCACCACGAGGTCGGGATCGGCGGCTCGCGACTTCTGCGTCAGCGCAGCCCAGCGCGGCGCTGCTTCCTGATGCAAACCCGCATATCGCGGGATGGTTGGCACGGCGAGCGGCGGGTCGGTGTCGTTGCGCAGCGCCTGCGGATCGGAATTGCGGCGATGCGAGTTGAACTGAATGTACTTCCAATTCAGGAGCGGCTGCGACCCGGCGGGCAGGCCCTTGACCACCGGAGCCGAGAACTGCATCGCCGTGTCCCTGCGGATCCGCGTCACGAAATCGCGCATCGCGATGCATTCTCCCCGCAGCGAATCCGGCTGCCTGCCAGGCGGCGAGAGCGCCCGCCACATCGCGCGCAGTTTGGCAATCGGACCCACTTCGTCCTGTTTACCCTCCAGGATGTCCCAGACCATCGGCAGATACTTCGGGCTCACCTTCGCTTCCGCCGCGATGCCCGCCAGCGTCGCGCCCGGCTTTCCGAGTTCGGCCCGGTACTTGTATCGCCACGCCGCCTGGAAGTACTCAGCGTAATCCGTGGGCTGCCGTTCGTAGAAGTTCACGATCCGTTGAATGGCGTACTTCTCGCGGTCCGTCTCCACCAGCATCGGATGCGGCGAGAAATCGAAACCGTCCGGTGTGAGCACCAGATGATCTCCCACTTCCCGCGCCGCCTGCAGGTATTTGTTCAGCAGGGCGGGGGACATCGTCAGCGACTCACCCGAGTTGTCGAAGCCCGCGGTGTTCGCCGGGTCGACCGGGAACTCCTTCGTCGGACGGAGGTCTACGCCCGTGAGGTCGCGGATGGTGTAGTTGTATTCGGCGTTGCTGAGCCGCCGCGCCAGCACCGGACCGGGATCGCCCGCATTCTTCCGCGCCTCATTCGTGCGCACGGCGGCAATCCAGTCGATCACTGCTTGCCGGGCTTCCGCCGGTGGCTGTTTCATGGCTTTCGGCGGCATTTCCTTCGCCGTCAGCTTGTCGAGGACGAGGTTCCAGTGCGGATAATCCGCCACCACCGCGGCGACCGTCGAGTAGGGCCGCAAGTCGAACTGCGCGGCAGGCGTCGAGCCGCTATGGCACCCGACGCAGTAGGTGTTTACGAAGGGCTTGACGGACTGCGCAAACCGCCGTTCCAGGTCCGAATCCGTCACATCCGCCGCGTGTACAAAGGGAATGGCAAGGCTTCCGAGAATAAGGGCTTTAAGAATACCGGGGGTGCTACTTCGCATAGAGGGTCAGCGACTGTAGCATATCACAACAGCTTTGCATCCGACCGGGCTAGTACGCTGTGGCTCTAAAGAGTTGGGCGCCATTTTGCGGACCTCGCCGTACTATGGACTCGGAAGGAGGCCTCGCCATGAAACTCGCCATCCTGCTCGCCGCCGCCGCGATCTCCGTCCAGGCCCGCGACGTCTATTTCGATCGAGCCAACGTGCTGCACCCCGCCTTTGGCGCCGCATACCGGGTGAACGGCCATCGCGTCGAGTTGACGCGAGGCGCCGTTACGTTCCACCTGGCCGATTCCGGCGCTCCCCCCGTCGAAATCGTCACCCCCAGTGTCACCATTCAGCCCTACTTCGCCGGGGACTATCGGATCGAGGTGAACCGCTTCGGGGAATCGGTCATCACTCCGTACGGTGGAGACTTGCGCATCGTCGCCCCCAGCGGAACGCAGTGGGTTTCGGTGGGCCACAAGATGATCGCCAGGGGCAGCCCGGCAGATCCCGAATTCCGCGTCGTCGCGAATGCCCCCTCGCGCTGGCGCCGCATCGCGAGCTTGGTGGCTGCCGCAATCCAGATCAATGCGGGCGCGGGCGGTGGGTCCGATGACAGCGGCGACGCCACGCGGACTACCCAGGCGGCCGGAAACGCGCCCGCGAAGTCCGATTCCGCCGCGAAGAGCCCGCCGCCCAGACCCAACGACGGCGCCCCCAAATCGGCCTCCGGAACGGCTCGCGGCAAATAGCGTCACTTCCGGTTCGCCACCTCGGAACGCAGCCGATCCTCCGCCTCCCGCAACCCGGGGGTGAACTCGGGCCCAAAATCCTCCGCTTCGAAGACTTGCCGGATCTCGATGGTGAGATTCCCATTCCCGTCCATGGCCGGCCACCGTTTGACCCACTCGATCGCCTCGTCCCTCGACTGCACCTGAATGAGGCAGTAACCGGCAATCAGCTCCTTGGTCTCGGCGAACGGGCCGTCCATTACTACCGGCCTGCCCCCCGAAAACTGGACGCGCGCCCCTTTGGAGGTAGGATGCAAACCCTCACCCGCGAGCAGCACCCCGGCCTTCCCCATTTCCTCCATATAACTACCCATCGCCGCCAGCAGATCTTCCTTTGGCATCACCCCCGCCTCGGTCTCCCGGTCGGCTTTCCGTAAAAGAATGAATCGCATCGTATCCTCCTAAACTCCGGCTAGCCCCCTGCGATTGCGCCGACGATCAAGAGGGGTTCCCTGCCCGACGCGACCGGTTCCGGCAGCGGCGCCTCCACCGGCTCGTGGGACCAGTCCTCTTCGCACGCAAAGAACCGCACGAACGGGCGGCGCTGCCGCGTGACGTGATCGCGCAGGGTGCCGCAAAGCATGGGATACCTGGCCTCGAGCGCGTCGAGGACCGACCGCACGGAAGCCGGTCCCTCGACCTCCAACTCGATCTCGCCTTCCAGTCGCGCCAGCGTTCGCAAATGCGCCGGTAGCACTACGCGGATCATGACAACGTCTGGGCCTCGACCGACAGCACCGCCGGCAGATCCCGCACGATCGGCGCCCAGTGATCGCCGCCATCGGCCGACGCATACACCTGCCCGCCGGTCGTGCCGAAGTACACGCCGCACGATTCGAGGGAGTCTACGGCCATCGCATCGCGCAGCACGTTCACGTAGCAATCGCTCTGCGGCAGGCCATCGGTGAGAGCCTCCCACTCGTTGCCGCCCGACTTGCTGCGGTAGACGCGCAGCTTCCCGTCCGGCGGAAAATGCTCGCCGTCGCTCTTGATCGGGACCACGAAGATGGTCTCCGGCTCATGCGCGTGGACGTCGATGACGAAACCGAAGTCGGTTGGCAGGTTGCCGCTGACTTCGTGCCACGAATCTCCGCCGTCGTCGCTGCGCATCACGTCCCAGTGTTTCTGCATATACAACACCCGCGGCCGGGACCGGTGCATGGCGATCCGGTGAACGCAGTGCCCGACCTCGGCGGTGGGATCGGGGATGTGGGGCGAGCGCAGCCCCTGATTGATCGGCTGCCACGTCGTGCCGCCATCCACGGTGCGGAAAGCGCCGGCCGCCGAAATGGCGATATACATTCGGCCGGCATCCGTCGGGTCGATCAGGATGGTGTGCAGGCACAACCCGCCGGCGCCCGGCTGCCATCGCGCGCCCGACCCGTGCGCGCGCAACCCGGAAAGCTCGCTCCAACTCTTGCCGCCGTCCGTCGTACGGAACATCGCGGCGTCTTCCACACCGGCGTAAACCGTGTCGGGATCGGTCAAAGACGGCTCCAGATGCCACACCCGTTTGAATTCCCACGGGTGAGGCGTGCCGTCGTACCACTGGTGCGTGCCGGGCACGCCGTCGTAAACGAACTTATTGTCCACCGGCTCCCATGTCCTGCCGCCGTCATTGGAGCGCTGGATCAACTGTCCAAACCACCCCGAGGACTGCGACGCGTAGAGCCGATTCGGATCGGCCGGCGAGCCCTTCACGTGATACAGTTCCCATCCCGCGAAATGGGGGCCGCTCACGTCCCACCGCTCGCGCTTCTCGTCGGATGTCAGGATGAAGGCGCCTTTTCGCGTCCCCACCAGAACTCTTACTCCTGCCATGCTTGCTCCTTCGAATTTGTTTCCACCGGCGCCGGCATCCCCGAAAGCTCGATGACCGGCCGGACTTCGATGGTCCCCCAGCGCGCCCCGGGGATGCGCGCCGCGATTTCGATCGCCTCGTCGAGGTTCGCCGCGTCAATCAGGTAGTATCCCCCCAGTTGTTCCCGCGTTTCGGCAAAAGGGCCGTCGGTGACGAGCCGTTTGCCGTCGCGCACCCGAACGCTGGTGGCGGTCGCCGTCGGATAGAGCGGCGCCGCGGCAATATAATGCCCGCTCGCGTTCAGGTCATGTGTCAGTTGCTTGGACTCCGCGTAGCAGTCTTCCCGTTCCTGCTCCTCCAACTCCCGTTCCTCGAAGTAAACCAGCATCATGTACTTCATTCGTCAGCCGCCTCTCATCAGTATGTCGAACCACCGCGGCGTGAATCGACACCCGGCACGAAATTTTTTTACCATCGGGGCATGTCCTGGAACGCCGATGAGACGGTTGCGGAACTCTACCGCTCCGATTGGGGCCGGATCGTCGCAGCCCTCATCCGTCTGGTGGGCGATTTCGAAGTGGCGGAAGAGGCGGCGCAGGAGGCGTTCACTGCCGGAGTCAATCAATGGCGCGCCGAGGGCGTCCCGGAATTCCCCCGGGCCTGGATCATCCAGACGGCCCGTCACAAGGCCATCGACATGATCCGCAGCCGCGCGCGCTTCCAGGAAAAGGTCGCGGCCTATGCCCACGTGAGCGATACGGCGGAGGAGCCGGATTACGACGTTTCCGAAATCCCGGACGATCGCCTGCGGCTGATCTTCACCTGCTGTCATCCGGCGCTGGCCTCCGAGGCGCAGGTCGCGCTGACGCTGCGCACCCTCGGCGGTCTCGAAACGGAAGAGATCGCGCGCGCCTTCCTGGTCCCAACCGCGACCATGGCGCAGCGCCTGGTCCGCGCCAAACGCAAAATCCGCGACGCGCGGATTCCGTACAGCGTGCCGGGCACGCAGGAGATGCCGGACCGGCTCGACGCGGTTCTCACCGTGATCTACCTGGTTTTTAACGAAGGGTATGCCGCCACGGGGGCCGGTCCCCTGGTCCGGACCGATCTTTGTGCGGAAGCGATCCGTCTGGGCCGTCTGGTCCGAACGTTGACAGCGCCGCATGTGCCTGCCGAGGCGACCGGTCTGCTGGCTCTGATGCTGCTGCACGATTCGCGGCGCGCCGCCCGCCTCACCGACGCCGGCGATATTATTGTCCTCACGGACCAGGACCGGAGCCGCTGGGACCGCCGTCAGATCGCCGAAGCGCTGCCGCTTGCGGCCGAAGCGTTTCGCGGCGGACCGGGACCGTACGCCGTGCAGGCAAGCATCGCGGCGATCCATTGCCAGGCGGCGCGCCCCGAAGACACCGATTGGCCGCGCATCCTGCGACTCTATGACCTGTTGGAACGCCTCCAGCCCGGACCGGTGGTTGCACTGAATCGCGCGGTGGCCGTCGCGATGGCGGAGGGTCCGCGTCCCGCCCTGGCGCTCCTCGACGGTCTCGCCGCCGCCGGCGAGCTCGATCGATATCATCTGTTGCACTCCGCCCGCGCCGATATGCTGCGACGGCTCGGCCATGTCCCGGAGGCCGTCGAAGCCTACCAGCGGGCTCTGGCGCTCGTCAGCAACGACAGCGAACGCCGGTTTCTCGAACGCCGTCTCCGGGAGCTTGGAGGGCAAAAAGCCGGCTAGGGAAAACCGTTGCGGCGCATTGCGGCGCAACGGTTTTTTAACGGAAACAAAGGACTTGCGCGTCAAAAACCGTTTTTTTGAACGGTTTTGCCCATGCCGGCCGCGAGTCACACACGCGCGCCGCCAAGGTCCGCACTGCTCTTTCGGAATTACAATTTACGCTAGAATCCTGATGTGCTCTCCGGCTCCGCGGCGATCTCAATTCGTGGATTGACCAAACGCTTCGGCAGCCTCATCGCTGTAAATCATCTAGACCTGGAGGTTTCGCGCGGTGAGGTCTTTGGATTCCTCGGTCTGAACGGCGCCGGCAAGACGACCACCATCAGAATCTTGCTCGACCTGCTGCGCCCCACCTCGGGCAATGCCGCCGTCTTCGGGCATGATTGCCAGTCAGACAGCTTGAAAGCCCGCTCCGCGGTTGGATACCTGCCCGGCGAAATGGGGATCTATTCCGATTTCACAGGAGACGAATTGCTGGTGTTCCTGGAGCGGATCGGAGGCGGGACCGTTTCCAGAGAGCATCGAAACAACCTGATCGAGCGCTTCGAGCTAAGCGATCGCGATCTCTCGAGAAAGCTGCGCGAGTACAGCACGGGCATGAAACGAAAGCTGGGCTTGGTCCAGGCGTTTCAAACCGACCCGCTGCTGTTGATTCTGGATGAGCCCACGGAAGGTCTCGACCCCCTGATGCAGGAAGCTTTCTATGAATTGCTGGCGGATGCGCGCCATCGTGGCCGCACCGTTTTCATGTCGTCGCACGTACTGCACGAGGTAGAGCGGGTTTGCGACCGCATCGCCATGGTGCGCAAAGGAGAGGTCGTATTGCTCTCCTCCGTCGAAGACACGCGGAAGCTCGCATCCAGACGCGTGCGCGTCGCATTCCGCGAGGATGTTGCCGTTCCGGCTTGCCTGCCGCAGGGTTACGAGATGATCGACGCGAAACCCCGCACTTGGATTCTTCGCGTGACGGGGCAGCTCGGCTCCCTGCCTTCATTTCTCGCGGCCCTACCCGTGGCCGACCTCGCGGTGGAAGAAGCGGGACTCGAAGATGTGCTGGTGAAGTACTACCGGGATGGCGCCGAATGACCATGCTCTTCGCGCTGATCGTTCAGTTGCTTCGCCGGGTCCGTAGACTTCTCCTGGCGGCCGGCGTGTTGCTGGCGGGGTTTCAGGTGGTCCTGATTCTCCAGGCCAACTCGATTCAAGCTTCCAATTCGTTCGCGAAAATGGGCGACCTCGTCCCTTCGTTCGCGCGGGACGTATTGGGACCCTCCTTCGTGACGTTTCTGACCTTCAAGGGGATCGTGTGCCTGGGATATTTCCATCCTGTCGTGATGGGAGCGTTGGTTTCGGTCTCCGTGACGCTGGCGACGATTCCGGTTATGGAGATTGAGACCGGCTTCATCGATCTGGTGCTGGCTCGGCCCGTGTCCAGGCACTGGATCGTGACCCGGTCCATCCTGGTGGCGCTGATCTCTACCGCCTATCTCCTCGCCATGATGGCCCTCGGCATCTGGATCGGTCTGAGTCAATTTGCCCCGAAGAATGGCGCCTGGCCCTCGGTTGGGCTCATTGGTTCGCTGGCAATTAACCTGGGATTCCTGATGCTCTGCTGGGCCGCGATTGCGATGGCGATCGGCTGCGCCTGCCGCCGCAGGGGTTCGGCCGGCGCCATCGCCGGGTTGCTGGCGCTGACGGCCTACCTCACCGACTACGTCGGCCGGGCGTGGAAACCGGCGGAATCGGTCGCTTGGCTTTCGCCCTTTCGGTATTACACGCCCTTTGAATTAGTGATGGGCTCGGCTTTGCCGGCAAAGAGCCTGTACGTACTTGGCGGAATCGCAGCTCTCGTGTTCGCGTTGGCATACCTACTCTATTCGCGCAGAGATATTTCGCACTGAGACCGCGCGGGCAGTGCGGCAAGGGAAAAAGTTATGCTGGATTTTCGAAAGGAATCCGCCGGACGCGGCATGACACGATTATGCGATCGAAGTTCTGCCTGTTCCCGCTTCTGACCGTCCTCGCCGCGGCGCAGCAGCCGAGCCCGGGCCGCGGCGTCAACTTTTATAGCATCGAGAAGGAAATCGCCCTCGGCAGACAACTCGCCGCCGAGTTTCAGAGGACGGAAACGCCGCTCGACAGTCCGGCCGTCCCGATCTATGTCAACGATTTGGGGCATCGCCTGGCGGCGCAGGCCGGGAATGGCGCTTTCCCGTACACGTTTGTCGTCATCGCAGGGGATCCGACTGTCTTGCACGAGCCGGTGGCATTTCCGGGCGGTTTTATTTTCGTGCCCGCCCGATTGATTTTGACTGCCGGGGATGAGGACGAACTTGCCGGCATGTTGGCCCATTCCATCGCCCATGTCTCCTTACGCCATGGCACGAAGGAGGCCACCCGGGCGGAGTTGGTCCAGTTGTCGGCCATTCCCCTGGTGTACGTGGGCGGCCGGGCCGGCGCCGCCATTGCCGATGGCGGCGCCATGGCGATTCCCATCGCGATGCAGACGTTTCATCGGCGGAACGAGCTCGAAGCGGATTCCGTCTCCGTGCGGATCATGTCCGCGGCCGGTTACGATCCTGCCGCGTTGGCGCGCTACATTGAGCGCGAACAACGCGATGAGGGTCGCGGGCGGATCTGGTCCGCATTCCCGACCCGCACGCAACGGCTCACCGCCATTCAGACCGCGATCGCCACGTTGCCACCGATCGTCTACGAGCGCCACCCGGACTTCGACGCCATCCAGGCCGAGGTCCGCGGGCTGCTGGCGAAATAGGGCGTCCGGTCCGTCAGGGCTTGGCGAAGAGATAATCGCGCAGGCGGAGCCACCACTCGGCTCCGAAGACCCTCGGTGTGAAGGCCGTATTCGCGCGGAACAGATCCAGCACCCGCTGCCCGATGGAGGCGTCTTGACGCGCCAAGGCAATATCCTGCAGCGCGTTTCGCCGCAGAATCCCTTGCAGAGTCAGCCCCGGCGGCGCCATTTCGAGGGGCGCGCCGGACCAGACCGCCGCCAGTTCCCGCACGGCGGAAGCATCGGCACCCAGTTCGTCGCCGGGGAGCGGACGATCCGGACCGACCGGAATGTCGGGCACGCGCGCCGCCATCACCCGCATCTCCAACGGCCGAATGGTCCAATTTGCCATCTTCAACTGCACCTCGATGCGGAACCGCGCGACGTCCGCATTCGGCGGCAGCCAGAGGTCGAGCAGGTAGACGCGGGTCGTCTGGTCTTCAATACCGTCTTCGGGGTCGGGCATCACGCCGAAATCCGGCAAGCGTTCGACCTCGGTGAGGCGGGCCGGAATCCAGCCGGACGGCGTCTTGACGAAGTGCTCCTTATAGAGCGCCACGCGGCAGGCGGTGATCGGATTGGGCACGACGTACAGGAAGTAGCTTTCGTTGCGGGGCGTGGTGACCGCGACGTGGAAAGACGCGAAGCCGTTCCGCGCCACGGCCGGCGAGAGGATCTCGCGCGGCCTCCATCCCCGGTCGGTGGCTACGAGGCCCCCGAACGGATCGGGCCGCTGAAACTCCGAGTAAATCTCGACGACCTGCGCCGCCGCGGACCGGCAGAGAATCGCCAGCAGGAGCGCCTGGATCATTCGTACCGCAACGCCTCCGTCGGGTTCAAATGCGCCGCCCGATTCGCCGGCAGGATCCCGAACACCAGCCCCACCAGGCAGGACACGCCGAACGCCACCGCGATCGCCAGGGGCGAAATCGGAATGCGAATGTCGGCGAACAGCTGGACGCTCAACGGAATCGCCACGCCTACGAGGATCCCGAGCAGCCCTCCGGAGAGGCTCACCATCATCGCCTCCACCAGGAATTGAAACAGGATCTCGCGGGCGCGGGCGCCCACCGCGAGACGCACGCCGATCTCGCGGGTCCGCTCCGTCACCGTCACCAGCATGATGTTCATGATCCCAATGCCCGAGATCACCAGCGTGATTGCCGACACCAGCACCAGCACCGCCGTCAGGATCAGCGAGATATTCTTCGCCGCGTTCAGGATGGCCGTCAATGTGTCCACGCGATAGTGCGCCCCGGCCCGGTGGCGCGCCGCGACGATCTCCTGCACCCGCGCCGCCACCCGATCCACCTCCTGGGGAGAACGCACCTGCACGTAAAGAGGATCGATGCGCTCCACCGCCGTAAAGTACCGAAGCACGGTAAAAGGGACCAAAATCGTGTCTTTTTCGACCTCAGATTGCCCAAATGTCTCTACTTTTTCACGAAAAGTGCCGATTACGGTGAATTGGAGGCCATATAACCGAATGACCTGATGCAGGGCGGCGGCGCGGCTGCCGAACCTGCGCACGGCGAGATTGTCCGTCAGGAGCGCCACTTTGTTGCGCATCGCAACGTCCGGCTGATCGAGGAACCGGCCGGAACTGATCACGATGTTGCGAACCGGCTGATATTCCTGGTCCGTGCCGATGACCTTGATGTCCTGCTCCTTGCCGCCGATCAGCATGCGGTCGAAGTTCGCCATCACCCCGGTGGCGGCCAGGATATCCGCGCCCAATTCACGCCGGATCGCCTCGACGTCCGCCATTTTGATGTAATCCGCCTCAGCCACAGCGCTGCTCGGCCCGGCGGAAACGTAGTAAGCGAAGATGATGTTCGAGCCGATTCCCTCGACCTGTTCGAGAATGTAGTCGCGGCTGGTCAGCGAGATGGTGACGACCAGGATCACCGATGCCGTCCCGATCACCATCCCTAACCCGGTCAGTATCGACCGCACCGGATTGGCCCGCAACGCCTGGGCGCTGAACCGCAGCGCCTCACCGAGGAACATTTTGTCTCGTGGTCATCAGCTTCCCTGGGCCTGCTTGAGGAGCTTCGCGGCATCCGCCCGCGACGGATCGTCCGGAGTCAGCTTCATGCTCATGTAGCGCTTGAGTAAAGTCCTCGCAACTTCCAGACTGCGGTGGCTCTTGATAAAAAGCTCCGCTCTTGCATACACGACCTTCGGACTATCGGGAGCGAGCGTCTCTGCCTTGGTCATATTCTGGTCCGCTTCCTGGAGCCGTCCCTGCCTGGCGAAGAATTTCGCCAGGTCGATGTACCGTCCGAGCGGTTTCGGGGAGGCTTCGATGGCCTGCCGCAACTGGTCCTCGGCCTGCGTAAGATCCTTGCGCTTCTCGGCCAGCTTGGCACGGGCCCAGTGGCCTTCGGCGGCGTCGAGCTGAGCCATCTTCGAGGCGAGACTCTCCGCCTTGTCGACGCCCCCGCCGAGAAACCCCGGCGCTTCCAGGTAATACTCGAACAAATCGCTCAAAGCCTCTGTATTCTTTGGGTTTAGTTTAACGGCTCGTTCGAACCATTGGCGCGCTTTGGAGGCATGCCCCGGGGCTGTGAACGGGGTCGATGTCTCCGCCCGCCGCCCATAGGCCCGACCGAGCCACAGGGCAATCTCGGAGCTGTTCGGGTCCGCCGCCACCGCCTTCTCGAGAGCATCGCTGGCTTTCTTGTACTCATCCTGCATGTAGTAATTGCGGCCAATCAGCTCGTAGACGGCGGCGTCTTTTTGCGGCGCGGGAAGTAGAACTTTAAGAGACGCTTCGAACTCCGTGAGATCGTACAGCTTGCGCGCATTTTCCAGGTCCGGGCCGGCGGCTGCCAGCAGAAGTGCCGTTCCCAACAGAATCGACCCGAGCTTCATCGCTTTCTCCATGCCAGGCAGCTACTTAGATGATTACGCGCGCGGCAGGGTTTCGGTTGGGCCGATGCGAGGTATAAGATAAGGCGTGCAACGTCGCACTTTTCTGGCACTCGCCGCGTTCGCCCCTCAGGCTCGCGCCGCCACACGAGGCATGCAATTGCACTTGAGCTGTGGCGCATTGGGAATTCAGGCCAACCCCCGCCAGGCAATCGACCTGGCCGCAAAACACGGCTTCGATGCGATCGACGCCGACGGAAAATACCTTCAGGGAATTTCCGACGCAGAAGTCCAGGATCTTCTCGGCTACATGCGCACTAAGAATGTAGCATGGGCCTTGGCGGGACTTCCCGTCGATTTTCGCGGCGAGGACTCCGTCTTTCGGGATGGCATGTCGCGTTTCCCGCCATACGCCGCCGGGTTGAAGCGCGCCGGCGTTCAACGGCTGACCACGTGGATCATGCCGCGCAGCGAGACGCTGACGTACCGCGCCAACTTTCAGCAGCACGCCAATCGGCTGCGGGAAGTCGCGCGCGTACTCAACGACAGCGGAATCCGCTTCGGCTTGGAATACATCGGTCCCAAGACCCTGTGGACGGTGCAGCGTTACCCGTTTTCACACACGATGGCCGAGACGCGGGAACTGATCGCGGAGATCGGGCAGCCGAATGTCGGTATGGTTCTGGATAGTTGGCACTGGTATCATGCGGGCGACAACGCGAACGATATCAGCGCTTTAAGGCCGAAAGATATAGTGTCGGTTGATCTCAACGATGCTCCCTCCGGCATCGCGAAGGATCAGATGGTAGATGGCAAGCGGGAGCTCCCCGCTTCTACCGGCATCATCGACGTGAAGTCCTTCCTCGGGGCTCTGGAGAAGATCGCCTATGACGGTCCCGTCCGGGTAGAGCCATTCAACGACGCCGTCCGCCGTATGCCGCCCGACGAGTCGGCGGCGGCGGCTATGGCCGCCCTCAAAAAGGCCTTCGCCGCCTGAGACGATTTCACCGGGTGGCGCGGGGGCCCAGCGACTGCACGAGTTCCGGCAGGTCGAAATCGCGCAGCACGCCGGGAATGGCGATCTCCGCCAACCCGTGCGGCATCGTTTCGCGCGCCATTTCCAGGTACGACCGGTCGAGCCGCTCGCATTTGATCCGCGCAATGCGCGGCTCGAGAACGGCGGCGAAGATGGCCGCGATGTCGTCATTGCCGGCGCTTTCGATCGTAATCCGGCGGGGGTCGATTCCGGGGCGCGATGCCAGCTCGGCGAAGGCGCGGAGCAACTCCTCCGTGCGCATGCCGATCAGGGTCTTGCCGACGAGAATCGCGCGCATCGCAGTCTGGTAGGGCTTCGGATATTGCGGGGCCGGGAGCGGAAGGACTACTTCGCCCTCGCACGCCGTCCGGCCGGCGCAAATGACGGCCGCTTTGGAACCGCGGCCGCCCGGGCGTCGCGGGGGCACGGTCAGCGCCAGCGCTTTCGCCACCAGAGACGGGAGATCGCGGCCGGACGGCCGCTTCGCGGCCAGTTCCCCGGCGAGCGCGGCGTTCAGGGACTGCACGGTGGCGGCCCCGGTAAACGACGTGGCGACCTGACCGGTCCGCGTCACCGCGAGCGTATCCGGAGCTTCCACCGTCAGGTCCGCCGGTTCGACGCCATCGTCCGGGCGCTCTTGCAACCACCGGGCCAGCCAGCGATAGGTCGCCTCCCGCCGGGGTTTCGACCAGCCGTGTGTGTCGTCGAACTCGAAAAAACCGGCGCGGTCCGCAGCGCCCAGAATTCCGAAGAGCGAGCGGGCCTCGGCATACGTTGCGCGGGCGCCTTCGATCGGGAAGTAATCGCGGACGGCGGCCGCCATGTGGATCGGCTTGGGCGCGAAGGCGATCAGGAAATCGGCGAAGTCCAGCCCATCGCGCAGAAAGTTGGCGAAGACCTGTTCCGAGTCCTGTGGGCCCAGCGGCGCCCACAGCTTCTCCCAGGTTGTCAGGTAACACGACGGGGCGGCCGCCGCTAAACGGGGCTCGAACGCCGCCAGGTACGACGACTGCGTCCCGCCGCCGGAATTTCCCGCTACCGCGATGCGCTTGCCGTCGACTTCACGACGGGTCAGCAGGTAATCGACGCCGCGGATTCCGTCCCAGATGAAGAATCGCGCCAGATTCGTGCCGGTCAGCAGGCACTGCGGTCCGACGGTGGAGTGCTCGCCGGTTCCGACCCCCGCGCGGGACTTGCCGGTTGCGGCGTCGAGATACTCGAGACGCTCGCCTTGTCCGGGCGGGTCGTAGGCGAGCACCACGAAACCACGGCGCGCGAGCGAAATCCACACGCGCTGGTACAGATCCTCGGCCTTGCCGGCGACGGAGTGGCCCGCCGTGCCGAGCACGGCCGGAAAGGGCCCCGGGCCGGTGGTGGGTATGTAGAGGTTGGCCGTCACATAGAACCGCGGCTGGCTCTCATAAATGAGCTTCTCGACCCGATAGCCGGCGCGCTCCATCGTCCCCGTGACGCGGGCGTTTAGCGAGGTTCGCGCGGGCAGACCGCCGATTTCTTCCAGCAGGCGGGCGTGGATGTAGTCCTGGCGGGCGCGCACGTCGCCGGCGGTCCGGATGCGGGCGATTGCCGACCTGCGCGCCGCAAACTGCCGTTGGGCGATGGCGGTCAGTTGTTCGTCGACGGTCTGCGCCGTGAGCGCGGCCGCGGCGGCCAAGGCGACAGTGAGGGTTTTCATGAGTAGCACCGGATCTCGAAGATGCGCGCCTGCGAATCTCCGTTGGTCGCCTCGATCTCGACTCGGACGGCCGACGTTTCGAGCGGGTCGAACACGTGGCGGTTTATGCGCTGGAAGTTGCCTTTGACGTCCGCCACGATCCGGCTGCCGCACCGGATGCGATAGTCGCGCACGGTTTCGGGCTGCGGCGCGCGCACGAGGTTCACGTTTTGCGACTCCTGCGCGCTGAGCGTCAACTGCCGGCGGAAGCCGCTGTCGAAGGTGATCTGCACCTCGCGGATCCGCTGTGGGCGCTCCCAGCGCAACTCAATCCATGCCGGCGCCGGAGCCGCCCACTGGTGGGTCTCAATGGGATTGCCGCGCTTGTCCGGGATGTCGCGCGTATACCCGTCGATCACCAGGGCGGCCGCGGCCTCCTGCGCGGATGCCGCCACCGCCGCCTGGCGGGCCAGGTCCGCGGCGTCCTGATTGCGCCGTCCTTTTATGGTCTGATCGTCGCGGAGGAGCGATTCCTGCAAGCGGGCGATCTGTTTGGGGTCGCGCGCGATCTGGCGCGGCGTCAGTCCCGTTGCGACGCATTGCGCCGCCGCGACGCCGATGGCCTGTCCTTCGACAGCGCAGGTTGCCATCACGCGCGCGGAGGTGAACGCGACGTAGCTCGCGCTGATGTTCCTGCCGGCCATGAAGAGGTTCGCGAGATTGCGGCTGTAGAGCGAGCGCAAGGGGATGTCGTAGACCTCGAGCGGCGAAAGAGTGGTGTTGGGCGGCAGATCGGGGCGGTCGAATCCTTCGGGGGGATGCGCGTCCATGGCCCAGCCGCCGATGGCGACCGCGTCGGGGAATTCTCCGCGCATCAAATCGTTCTGCGTCAGCACGTGATCGCCGAGAAGGCGGCGGCTGCCGCGTTTGCCGGGCATCATGCCGACCCAGTCCATCCCCCAGAGCTTGCTGTCCGGGAAATCGCCGCTGTTCTTGATGTAGTCCCAGACGCCCATGACGATGGAGAGCAGCTCGAAGCGGATGCGTTCGTTGTCGGAGACAACGTCGCGGTCGCCGCCCCACTCGATCCACCAATAGCCGTACTCCCAACTCGTGATCTTGCGGTGGACGAGCTGTTCCCTGGTGATTTTGCGCGCCCACTTCGGCGGGGTGAACGGCACGGGGTTGCGGTAGAGGCGCGAGGTAAAGAGAATGCTGGACCCGAGCGTGTCCCCGTCGGCCTTTTCGGGCGCGAGGGACTCGCCATACTCGGCGCGCGCCTCGCGCCCGGTCCGCATGTCGGCGCCCGCCTCCAACCCGAGCCGCGAATCGCCGGTGCAATCGCAGAAGATGTTGGCGCGGATGCGATAGAGATGCTCGCTCTTGTCGCAACGCGCCATGGCTTCGGCGATGCGGCCGTCTTTCACCGTAGCGCCGTAGATGACCGTCTCCAGCAACAAGGTGATATTCGGCTCGCTGACGACCTTGTCGTAGAGCAGCAGGTCCCACATCTCCCAACAGCGCTGGTGGTTATTGGCGGCGTCGGCGAGGCGGAGCTCCTCGACGATCCCGCTCTCACGCCAGCCGGGCCGGCCATTGTGCTGGTTGGCGCCCACGACGTGCATCTTCACCTCGGACGAGGAGTTCCCACCGAGGCGGGAGCGGTCCTGGACGAGCACGACGCGGGCTCCGTGCCGCGCGGCGGCGATGGCCGCGCATACGCCCGCGAGGCCGCCGCCCGCCACCAAGACGTCGGCATCGAGGGAGACCAGACGCATGTGCGGCTCATTGGAAGAGAATGCGGCGGAGGGCGGCGCCACGCGTTCGAATGCGGGCCGGGCGGCGCTCTGCGCCTCCGCACGATCCGCCAAAACGATGAGCGAGTACCCGAAGAAGTCGCGCCGGTTCACGCGCCTATTCTAATGCGATTCCATCCGTGGGGCGAGGCGGGTTGCGTCGCGTGTGTTCTTGACGGGCTCGCCTACCGCGACCGGTAGAGACGCCACGCTTCGAGGATGTCCTTGCCGCGGAATCGGATGGTGCGGTCGTCCAGGACCTCGGCACCGGCGCGGGCCTCGGCGTCGAGGGGCAGCGAATTTCGTGTCGTGTATTCAATCTGTAGAGTGACGGGCGATGAGACCTTGTAGGGCTTGATCGACCCGATTTTGGCGACGCTGCGGCGCGCCGCTTCACGGATGGCTTCACGCGCGGCGGGCGCCGACAGGCTGATGCACGTGTAACGGCCGATGCCCTCCTTCACCACGGCGACCTCGGCTTCGGGGACGATTTCGTGGAGTTCACCGGCCGCCGCCTGGTCGCCGCTCAGCATGATCACGGGAGTGCCGAAATGGCCGGCCATGGCGGCGATGACGTCGATCTCTCCGACCGGCTTGCCGTTCAGCAGCATATTCTGAATGCCGAGGGAACTGAAGCTGTGGGCCATGATTCCGCCGCGCACGTCGGCGCGGCTGTGTTGCCCCACGTAGGCGAGGGCTGTCCAGCGGCGTTCCATCATCATGGACGCTCCGAGAGCGCCCATCACAAGGCGGGCCTTGGGGTGGATGGTCAGTGTCGAGAGCGTTTGGCTCCCGTCGTGCCCGTCCCAGACGACGACCTCGTCAGCGCCGCCCGCGAGAAAGCCTTCCACCGCGGCATTGATTTCGCCGGTGAGGAGCTGCCGCATCTCCTGGTCTTTGGGCTCTGTCTGATCCTGCCGGCAGACGCCGCCTACGCCTTCGGCATCGGTGATCATGAAAATCGTCTTCTTCTGCGCCCAGGCGGCGGAGCCGAGCAGGAGAAAGAAGGTCAAGAGGCAGCGCATCCTTCTGTCCTACCACGTTTGCGGTGGCGTTACGGGCGGCGGCTCGCCAAAGTGCGCCAAACGCCGCCAAGCCGCGCGCGTCGCACCGTGACGCCTCTCCTTCCGCGGGAGTCCTCGTCTGAGCGGATGTAGGCGAAATCGCCGAAAGGAATCGAAAACAATGACGAACTTCTTCTCCAGCAAAACCGCATTGGCCGCGCTCGGCGCCGCCGTCCTGCTCATGGCCGCTCCCGCCGGCGCACAGTCTACCAGCCAGATGAAAGTCGATGTGCCCTTCTCTTTCACCGCCGGCAAGCAACTGTTTCGCGCGGGCGTTTACCGGATCGATGTCGACGGGGCCCACCAGTTGTGCCGCATCACGGCGTCCGACGGTTCGGTGAACCTAATCCGCGTGCAGCCTGGCATGGCGAGCCGCCCCAGGCGCGAATCGGATCGCGCCATCGTCCGGTTTGCGAAGGATGGCGATCGTTTCGTGCTCGAAACTGTTTGGCAGACCGGGTCGGTTGAGGGCAACACGGTGCTGCGCCGCTCCTTTGAGACCGCGAAGGCGGGCGGCGTCCGCGATGTCGGGAGCTTCTAGCTCCGGTCTGGCGTTGAGTGGCTGGGGCGGACGGCGAGGCCCGCCCCACGCGTTTCTGCGGAGCCGCTCGAAAGCGATTTCACCGCCGGAACGGCCTTCAGGAGACTTCGCGCAGGATTTCCTGAAAGCGCGGCAACTGGCGGAGCGGGTCGAGATTGCTGTCGTGCTCGTACCAGCCTTTTTGGGTGAGTCCACTGCGCGCCGCCCGCTCGAGACTCTCCAGCGCCGGCTCGATCAAACCCAATAAGCAGAAGACACAGCCGACGTTGTAAAGCAGCATGGGATCGTCCGGGCGGATGGCGAGAGCCTGTTCGGCCAGTTGGCGGGCGCGGTGGCGGTCGCCGAGCGCGGCTAAGCCATTGGCCGCCATGTACAGCGCGCGGGCGTCGTCGGGATTGAGTTGCAGCCGCTGCTCGGCAAGCGCAATACCCCGGCGGCGGTTGGCCTCCGCGCGGGCGGCACGGCCCAAGTCGTCTTCGACCTGTGCCAGCAGGAGCGGCGACTGGTAATCGCCGGGCCGGGACCGGATCGCCTCCTCAAACGCCTGGGCCGCTTCCGCGAGCCGTCCGAGGGCGAAGCAGTGGCGGGCACGAAAGTAGTGCGCCTCGAACAAATCCGGATCGAGCTGTACGGCCCTCTGAAACGCGCGATCCGCCTCGTCATTGCGCCCGCCTAACGACAGGGAGAGGCCGCGCGAGGCTTGCGCCTGAGCGGATAGCGGATCCATCTCCTGCGCTTTGGCGCTGGCCCAGTCGGCCTGTTCGCGAACGGCGTCGCTGCGATCGGAATACAGATACGTGTACGACCAGCAATCGGCGAGCCCGGCATAGGCATGGGCGAAATTCGGATCGAGCTCGATGGCGCGCACGAACATCCGGATCGCGAACTCCATGGCTCGCGGGCTGTACTCATTGTAGTAATTGCGTCCACGGAGGTAGCACTCGTAGGCGCCGGTGTGAGTGGTGGGCGGTGTCTGCAGCGCCCGTTCCTCGCGCGGCGTCAGCGTCACCTGCAGCGCGCGCACGACGCTTTCCGCGATCTCGTCCTGGACCGCGAAGACGTCGCTTAGGGTCCGGTCGTAACGTTCCGCCCAGAGCTGAAACCCGGTCTCGACGTCGGTCAACTGGACGGCGACGCGAAGGCGGTCTCCAGACTTGCGGACGCTGCCTGCCAGGAGGGATCGCACTCCCAACTGCCTGCCGATCTCGCGGCTGCCGGCCGCCGGCGGCCGGCAGCGAAACGACGAAGTGCGCGATGCGGTGCGCAGCCCTTCGACACGGCTCAGCGCGTGTATGATCTCTTCGGCGATCCCATCGCAGAAGTACCCCTGATCCGCCGCCGGGCTGAGATCGGTGAACGGCAACACGGCGACCGATGGCGTCGCGGGCGGCGGCGGCTCGGGTTCCGCTTCGAGCGACGCGCCGCGGCTGGCAAACCAGGTATCGAGCTCCGCCGGGTAGGCGTAGACGGAGCCGAGCTTCCCGTGTTGCAGGCGATGGACGGGGAGTCCCTCTTCGCGTTCCCAGCGTTGGACGGTGCGCGCTCCGCGGCGCAGGTAACCGGCGATCTCCTTCCAGGAATCGAGGCGGGCGCCTCCGGTGGACTTATTCTCCAAGCCAAAACCGTACGACAGGAGCGCGCCGGTTTGCAAGTCCGGGCCGACCCAGCCGCCGCGCTACAGATCGCCGCCGTTCGGCCGCTTGGGCGAGGCAGTCAGCGCTTTTCGCAGAACGCGGCTCCGTTCCCGGCGCGCCAATTTGGCTTTTCGCTCGCGATGAAACCGCGCTTTATCTCCATTGATAGCTGACATGTGTGCCCCAAGGGTAGCAGAGTTGGCGGCGCGGTATTGTGGCGAACAGTCCCATGCGGTTTCTGAGAGGCGCTTCACAAAAAGCGCACGGTGTTACCATCGGGCCATGGCGCCAGACCCTACGCGCGATGATTCCGGCCGCGCCAGGCACGCGCGGGCGCAAGTTGCGCTGCTGCGGGTGATTACGAGTCATCTGGACGGCGCCTTTACGATCCTCAAGACAGCGGACATCGCCGGCGAGTCGGATCCGGACGGACGTCAAGCCGCGCTCCAGAAAGCGGGAGAGGCGCTGGCAAGGGTGCACAACCTCGCAGGGCACATTGAGACGTCGAAGGACTGGAAGCGGGTTCACGCGCGCGCGGACCTGTTGGCAGCAGCGTTGGTGAATGCCAAGCGTCTGACGAATCCATAACTCCGATTGCTATAATTCGGGCGTTATGCAACGGAACCACCTCACCTGTATGGCGCTGACTCTCAGCCTGTCGACAGCCGCGGGAGCGTTCGGCGCGGATCGCGTGAAGCTCGCGAACGGAAGCATCGAAGGGACGGGCCCGCAAGCCTCCGGCGTGCGAGCGTTCAAGGGGATCGCGTTCGCCGAGCCGCCTGTCGGCGATCTCCGCTGGCGACCGCCGCAGCCCGTCAAGAGCTGGACCGGCGTCCGCCAGGCGGTGCAGTTCGGACCGCGCTGCATGCAACAGGCGGTGTTCGGCGATATGAACTTCCGGTCGAACGGGATGGGTGAAGACTGCCTCTATCTCAATGTCTGGACGCCGGCGAAGTCCGGGCGCGAGCGGTTGCCGGTGATGGTCTATTTCTTCGGCGGCGGCTTCATCGCGGGGGACGGGTCGGAGCCCCGCTATGACGGCGAGAGCATGGCGCGCAAGGGAGTGGTGGCGCTGTCGGTCAACTACCGGCTCGGCGTTTTTGGGTTTCTGGCTCATCCCGGCTTGACCAAGGAATCCGAGCATCACGCCTCGGGCAACTATACGCTGCTCGATCAGCGCGCGGCGCTGCTGTGGGTGCGGGACAACATCGCCGCCTTCGGAGGCGACCCGAAGAGGGTGACGATCGCGGGCGAATCGGCCGGATCGATCGCCGTCAGCGCGCAGATGGCCTCGCCGCTGTCGCGCGAACTGATGGCCGGGGCGATCGGCGAGAGCGGGTCGATCATCTCCGCCCTGGCGCCGGTTCCGCTGGCGCAGGCGGAGGAGCAGGGCGTGAAGTTTGCGACTGGACTGGGCGCCAACGATATCGCCGCGTTGCGCGCGATGCCCGCGGCGCAACTGCTGGAGGCGGCGGGCAAAGCGGGGACGCCGCGATTTACGCCCACCATCGACGGCTGGTTCTTCCCGGAGTCTCCGCGCGCGATTTTCGAGGCGGGGAAGCAGGCCCACGTCCCCTTGCTGGCCGGATGGAACTCGGAGGAATCGAACGCGCGCGGCGTATTTGGCCGGGATGCGGCCAATCGGGAAAATTTCGAGAAAGCGGTGACACGTCTGTATGGCGCCGACGCGAAAGCGGTTCTGGCCGAATATGCCCCGTCGAACGATGCGGAGGCGGTCGATGTCGCCACGGCCCTCGCCGGAGACCGCTTCATCGCTTACAGCACGTGGAAATGGATCGATGCCTGCAGCCGGACGGGCGGCAAGCCGGTCTATCGTTATTTCTATGCGCGGCCGCGGCCGCGCATGACCCCCGAGATGGGAAATGCGACGCCCGGCCTGGCCGGCGGGGTGATCCGCGGATCGGGCACGGCTTCCGCTCCACCGCCCCCCGCGCGCGGGGCGGTCCACTCCGCGGAGATCGAGTACGCGATGGGGAATCTGGATACGAACAAAGTTTATGCCTGGACGCCGGAGGACCATCAGGTGTCGAAGACGATGCAGGAGTATTTCGCGAACTTCGTGAAGACGGGCAATCCGAACGGCGCCGGCCTGCCGAAGTGGCCCGAGGCGACCGGGGATCCGTATCTGCGCATCGATGTCGAGACGAAGGCGGAGACGGATCAGCATCGGGGACGATATGTCTTGCTGGATCGATTGAGCGCAAAGCAGTGAGTGGCGGCGCCGTTTGGTAGGGTCAGTTTGTTTATCAGCCGCAGCAGTACGGCTGGCTGTGAGCTCACATGGAAGAAGAAAAATCGCCATTTATAAGGGAGCGCTACGGGCGACTTTCCGAAATGGGCCGGTCCTTCGATATCGCGTATTGGCAGGCCCTGGGGCCCGCCGCGATCTTTGCGGCGGCATGGCAGATGGTGGTCGATGCCCACTCGAACGGTGTTGATGAACTCCGACTGCGAAGAACTGTTGAGAAGTTTCAACGACAACGGCGTTAAATATCTGGAGTAGGGCTACTGTAGCGGAAATCCTCGCACGAGCTTGAAGGTGCGCGTCCAGCGCGTCTTGGTGAAGAAGTGAGTTACGACATCGATGATGTGATCGATCCCGATGTTCGGGTTGGTCAGGTCCGCCGTCGGCGCTTCGAAGGACCAGTAGATGATCAGGGGCGTGCCTTCAATGTTTTCGCGCGGGACGAAGCCCCAGTAGCGGCTGTCGAGCGAATCGTCGCGATTGTCGCCCATGGCGAAAATGTAGCCGGGCGGCACCACCAACTCGCCATTCTCGACGTGGTTTCGCAGCATATCTACCGCTGACGGGGGCAGCGACTCCTCGCCGGAGCTGGCGGGAAAATTATCCCGGTAGGGTGTGAGGTACGGCGTCCGGTGGACGACATACGGCTCGGTGACGAGGTGTCCGTTCAGCATGAGCTGCTTGTTGACGAGGCGGATATGATCGCCCGGGACGCCGATCGCCCGCTTCACGTAATCCTCTTTAATGTTGAGCGGGAAGCGGAATACGATAATGTCGCCGCGCCGCACGTCGCGGTAGGGGAGCATCTTGCCGGTGATGGGCCCGGGCGGCGCAAAAACCAGTTTGTCCACCAGCACGTGGTCGCCGATGAGCAGCGTGTTCTCCATCGAGGCGCTGGGGATTACGAAGGCCTGCACCAGAGTGGTCGTGGCGAAGAGCAGCAGGATAATCGTCACGGTCCACTCGGCGATGAACCCGCGATGCACTTCGCGCGTGACCTCCTGCAATCGGCTCCAGCCGCCGGCCGACGTGCGAACTTCCTGTGTGGGCACTTCTGCCATTGTAATGGATGAGACGGGCCGCGCCGCGTCTCGTCTGCTACAATCGCGAGCAGAGGGGGGTTTGCTTGTCTAGAGCCACACAGGAATTACCCCGCACCTTCGGCGCGCTTCGCCCCAGCTCCTTCTCCGAAGCAAGAGTTGCCCACCGCACCGTCAAGGACGAGCTCCGTTCCAACCTGATTTGCAAGATTCAACGCGGCGACGATCTGTTTCCCGGGATCGTCGGATATGAAGACACGGTCGTGCCGCAGGTGGTCAATGCGGTTCTGTCGCGCCATAACTTCATTCTTCTGGGCCTCCGCGGGCAGGCGAAGACGCGCCTGATCCGCATGCTCACGGCGCTGCTCGATGAATGGACGCCTTTCGTGGCGGGCTGCGAGATCCACGATAATCCTTACCAGCCCATCTGCCGGCGCTGCCGGGATCTGATCCAGGAGGCGGGCGACGAGACGCCCATCGGATGGATGCATCGCGAGCACCGCTATGTCGAGAAACTCGCGACGCCGGATGTGACGATCGCCGATATGATCGGCGACATCGACCCGATCAAGGCCGCGCGCCGCGGACAGGACATTTCGGACGAACTGACGGTCCACTATGGCCTGCTGCCCCGCGCCAATCGCGGCATTTTCGCCATCAACGAGCTGCCCGATCTGGCGGGCAAGATTCAGGTCGGACTCTTCAACATCATGCAGGAGGGCGACATTCAGATCAAGGGATATCCGGTGCGTCTGCCCCTCGATCTGATGCTGGTTTTCACGGCCAATCCCGAGGACTACACCGCTCGCGGCAAGATTATCACGCCGCTCAAGGACCGCATCGGCAGCGAGATTCGCACGCACTACCCGGCGGTGATCGAGCAGGGGATGGCGATTACGGAGCAGGAGGCATGGCTCGACCGCCCATCGCCGGTCGAAGTGCGCGTTCCCGATTACATCAAGGAGGTGGTGGAGCAACTGGCATTTCTGGCGCGGGAGGACAAGCGCGTCGACAAGCGCTCCGGGGTGTCCCAGCGGCTGCCGATCTCGGTGCTCGAGAATGTGGTGTCGAATGCGGAGCGGCGGGCGCTGAAGGCCCGCGATTCGGTGGCGGTCCCGCGCATCCTGGATCTCTACTCCGCGCTGCCGGCGATCACGGGCAAGCTGGAGCTCGAATACGAGGGCGAGTTGAAGGGCGGCGACACGGTGGCGCGCGAGCTGATCCGCACGGCCGTCGGCCGTGTGTACGATCGGCTGTTCGAGGGCGCCAATGTGGCGCAGATCATCCAGTGGTTCGATCTCGGCGGTTCGTTGAAGCTCGACGAAAACGCGGACTCGGAGAATATGGTGAAGCAACTCGGCGGGATTCAGGGTCTGATGGAGAAGACGAAGCTCCTCGGCCTTTCGTCCAACGAGCCGGACGCCGTGCGCGCGGCCGCGGCGGAGTTCATCCTGGAAGGATTGCACGCGCACCGACGCATCAGCCGCAACGAAGAACGCGGCTTCGCGGCCGAAGAAAAGCGCCGGGAACGCGACGAAGTGAAAACCGAGCGGCCCAATTTCCGCAGGCAGTACAACTGATCGACCCGGTCCGCCTTATGAAGTGGATTCGCTACTCGAAGTACACCGGCGAAGACCTCGGGATCGACGCCGAGGACCTCCTGAAGGCGCTGTCCGACTTTCTCCTTGAAAGCGGCTTCAACACGCAGTACATGCCGTTCAGCGAGTGGAATCAGCACACGCTCGAGGATCTCAAGAAGGCGATCCAGCAGGCGCTCGAGGAGGGCAAGCTCTTCAACGACGACAGCTTGCAGGAGATGATGGAACGGCTGCAAAACATGTCGCCGGAGCAAATGGACAAGCTGCTCGAAAACCTCATCCAGAAGATGGTGGACGAGGGCCAGATCACCATTCCGGAGCCCAGCGAGCAGCAGTCCAACGCGCCCGGCGCCGGCAGCGGCAAAGACTCCAAGGTCAAATTCGAGGTGACTGACAAATCGCTCGACTTCCTCGGATTCAAGACGCTGAGGGACCTGCTCGGCTCACTTGGCAAGTCGAGCTTCGGCAGGCACGACACGCGCGACCTGGCCACCGGCATCGAGACCTCGGGCTCATCGAAGCCGTATGAGTTCGGCGACATGCTGAATCTCGACGTGAGCGAGACGCTGTTCTCGGCGATCCGCCGGGAGGGCGCGAAAGTTCCGCTCGACATGGACTATGCGGACCTGCGCGTGCACCAGTGCGAATATCAGAGCTCCTGCGCCACGGTCCTGATGCTCGATTGCAGTCACAGCATGATTCTCTACGGCGAGGACCGCTTCACTCCGGCGAAGAAGGTGGCGCTGGCGCTGGCGCACCTGATCCGCACGCAGTACCCGGGCGACAGCTTGCGGTGCGTGCTGTTCCACGACAGCGCCGAGGAGTTGGCGCTCAGCCAACTGGCGCGCGTGCAGGTGGGGCCGTATTACACGAACACACGCGACGGCCTGATTCTCGCGCAACGGCTGCTCACGCAGGAGCGCAAGGACATGCGGCAGATCATCATGATCACCGATGGGAAGCCGAGCTGTCTGACGCTCGAGGACGGCCGCATGTACAAGAACGCGTTTGGGCTCGATCCGCTCGTCATCAGCAAGACGCTGGAGGAAGTGAACCACTGCAAGAAGCAGGGAATCCTGATCAACACGTTCATGTTGGCCAGCGACTATGGCCTGGTGAACTTTGTCCAGAAGGTGACGGAGATCTGTCGCGGCAAGGCTTACTTCACGACGCCCTTCACGCTGGGGCAGTATCTGCTCATGGACTACATGAATCGCAAAACGCGGACGATTCACTGATGGACCTTCAACAGACAGCTCTCTTCGACTCCGCTATAATCCTGATTTGAACCCAAAAACCGCATTTCTCTTTCCCGGCCAGGGATCTCAGGCGGCCGGCATGGGCAAAGCGCTGGCCGGCGCCGATCCGGCGGCGCGACGCGTCTTCGAGGAAGCCGACGACGCCCTGGGCTTTTCGATTTCCCGCCTCTGCTTCGAAGGTCCGGAGGACCAGCTCAAACTCACCGCGAACACACAGCCGGCTCTGCTGACGGTCTCGATCGCGGCCCTGGCGGCGTTGAAGGCGCGCGGCCACTCGCCCGATTATGTCGCCGGACACAGCCTCGGCGAGTACTCGGCGCTGGTGGCGGCGGGCAGCCTGCGATTCGCCGACGCCCTCCGGCTGGTGCGCAAGCGCGGCCAGTACATGCAGGAGGCCGTCCCGCCGGGCGTGGGCGCGATGGCGGCGCTGCTGAAGCTGCCCGAAGGCGCGCTGGACTCGATTCTGCGGGAAGCGGCGCAGGGCGAGGTCCTCAGCGCGGCCAATCTGAATTCGCCGGAGCAGGTCGTGATCGCGGGGCACGCGGGGGCGGTGGGCCGCGCCGTCGAACTGGCGAAGGCGGCGGGGGCACGGCGGGCGGTGCTGCTGCCGGTGAGCGCGCCGTTCCATTGCGCGCTGATGGCGCCTGCGCAACTGCGGCTGCGCGCCGATCTCGACGCGACACGGTTCGCCGATCTGGCGACTCCCCTGGTCAATAACTGGCAGGCGCGCGAAATCCGCACCGGCGCGGAGGCGCGCGAGGGTCTGTACCAGCAGATTCCCAATCCGGTGCGCTGGGTGGAGACCGTCCGCTATCTGGCCGGGCGCGGCGTGACGCGGGCGGTCGAAGTTGGGGCCGGCATGGTCCTGATGGGCCTGGTGCGCAGTATTGACCCATCAATTGCGGTCTCGAAAGTTGGCGAGCCCGCCGATCTCGAGAAGTTGTGATCCTCCGGCTCTGCGCGATGCTGCTTCTCGCGCCGGCCGGGCACGCGCAGGTCTCGACTTGCGCGCGGTGTCACGCGGAGATCGCGGCGAGCTTTCTCAAGACGGGCATGGGCCGGTCGTTCTCCGGCATGCGCGCGGAGGCGCTGCCGGTGAAGCCGTACTACCACGAGCCCTCGGACAGCTACTTCTCGACGATCGCGCGCGGCGGCCGCTACTTTCAGCGGCGGTGGCAGATCGGGTTCGACGGGAAAGAGACGAATGTCGAGGAGAAGCAGATCGACTTCGTTCTCGGGTCGGGCAATCACGCGAAGACCTACTTGCACCTGACGAATCGCGGCGCGCTGCAGCAGTTGCCTCTCGGCTGGTACGCCGAAGGCGGCGGTTTGTGGGCCATGAATCCGGGCTATGACCGGCCCGACTTTCCCGGTTCGACGCGGGCCGTGTCGTATGAGTGCATGTTCTGCCACAACGCGTACCCGAAGACACCGGCGGCCAATCGCGAGGAGGGCGCGGAAGCGAAGTATCTCGCGCCGCTTCCGGAGGGCATCGATTGCCAGCGCTGCCACGGGGCAGGGCAGGAGCATGTAGCTACGGCGGGCAAGGGGGCCATCGTGAACCCTGCCAAATTGGCGCCCGACCGGGAGATGGAAGTCTGCATGCAGTGTCATCTGGAAACCAGCAGCCTGCTGCTGCCACATTCGATCCTGAAGCACGGCCGCGGACCGTTCTCGTACGCGCCAGGGACGCCGCTCGGAGACTTTCAAGTGGCTTTCGACCGCGCGGCGGGGAAGAACCAGGCGGTCGAAGTGGCCGGCGGCGCTTACCGGTTCCGCCAGTCGCCATGTTTTCTCAAGAGCGAGGGCAAACTGCGGTGCACAACGTGCCACAATCCGCACAACATTCCGCGCGGCGAAGAAGCCACCGCCGCCTACGATAAGGTGTGCGCGAGTTGCCATCGTCCGCATCTGCCGGACGGCGGCGACTGCGTCGGCTGCCACATGCCGAAGACGCGGACCGACGATGCGGTCCACATCGTGATCACGGACCACCGCATTCAACGGCGGCCGGGCGCCAATCTGACCCGGGACAAGGCCGAGACGCATGAGACGCCGACGACGTCGTACCGGGGCGCAGTCGTCCCTTATTATCCGGGCAGGATCGATGCGATGTACGAGGCCATCGCCCAGGTTCGCGATCGCAGCAACCTGAAGGATGGGCTTGCGCGGCTGGCGTCGCTTTTGGCGAAGCAGGCGCAGGGGCGCAGCGGATTCTACGTCGACCTCGGTGAGGCATATCGGGCCGCGGGAGATCCGCCGAAGGCCATTCGCAATTTCGAAGAAGCGCTGGCCAGGTCGCCCGAGTCACTGGTCATTCTGCTGAAGCTCGGAAATGCGCTGATCGAGACACAACAATGGGCGAAGGCAGAGGCGGTACTGCGCAGGGCGACGGTCCGCGCGCCCGACGATCCACTGGCGTGGGGTCTACTCGGATGGACCGCGTGGCAGCAGAACAAGCGTGTCGAGGGCAAGGGGGCGCTGGAGAAGGGCGTGAAGCTCGATCCCGACGTGCCCGAGCTGCACAATTTCCTTGGCTCGCTGCTGGCGGGGGCAGGGGACCGCGCCGGCGCGGAGCGCGAGTTTCGCGAGGCGGTGCGGATCGAGCCCGGGATCGCGGAGTGGCGGGCGAATCTGGGCGGGCTCCTGGCGTCGATGGGGCAGACTCCGGAAGCGCGGTTTCAGTTCGAGCAGAACGTTCGGTTGAAGCCCGGGTATGCGGCCGGGCGGTTCGATTTCGCCCGGCTGCTGGCAGCGCTGGGCGAAACGGTCGAGGCGGAGAAGCACGCGCAGGCCGCCGTCGAGGGCGATGCATCCCACGCGGGCGCTCACGAGTTATGGGGCGCGCTGATGGCCAATCGCGGCGAACTCGACGGCGCGCGGCGGGAACTGGAGATGGCGGTGAAGCTCGCGCCGGCCTTCGCCAAGGCGCACTCCGAGCTCGGCATGGTCCTGTACATGAGAGGGGACGCGGACGCGGCTGCGGAGCACTTGCGCCTGGCGGTGAAATATGGCGACCCCGACGCCGCAGGCCTGTTACGGAAGATCGGCAAGTAACGCCGTTATCGTCGCGCGTACGACCGGCTGCCGGCGTGGAGGTACTCGATCCTGCCATCGGCGCCCGGAACTGCGATGTACTCGGCGCCGCCATTCTCCTGCGCGTAGCGATTGGCGGTCCGCTTCACCAACGGCAATTCGGCCGCGCCCCGCAGCAGCAGCAGCTTCCCGGCGCGCTCCACGATTTCTAGTTTCTGGTCGCCGTTCCGATATACACCGGCGACGCGCGCAATATCCTGCGGCGTTACGGCAAGAGCTTCCGGCGCCGGAGGCTGGGGGCGGTCCTTGAACGGCAGCAGGAACTCAAGCGCCTTCTCGGCGGCCGCCGGCAAATTCGCGCCGCTGCGGTTCGTCACGACGATGACGGCGACGCGCTGATCCGGCGCCATGCGGATCGAGGACCCGTACCCCATGCGCGAGCCGCCGTGCTCCAACATGCGGACGCCGCGATGCTCGCGAATGGTGAGGCCGTAGCCGTACGAATCGGGCGAGCCGGGATAGCGCGCGTGCGGCGAGGAGAGCATCGCGATCGCCTTGGGTGAGATCGTGCCACGCTTGCCTTCCAGCATCCCGTCATTCAGGAATGCGATGACGAAGCGCGCCAACTCGCCGACATTGGAAAAGAGCGACCCGCCGGCCAGGAGGCGGCATTGTCCGCGGCCGGACGGACCACGGCGGGCGCGGCGCCGCCGAAGGTCTCGTGTCCCTGCGCCAGGGGCCACGTCATTGCCATGGCGGGCCGGAACGTGCTGCGCTGCATCTCGAGAGGCTTGAACAACCGGGTCCGCATGGCGTCGGCATAGGGCTCGCCGCTCAGCACTTCGACGAGGTAGCCGGCCATCCAGTACCCCGGGTTCGAATAGGAGAAGATTTTGCCGGGCGCCGTGAAGAGCCAATCGCCGGTCCATCCATGGATACCCTTGGCGAGGGCATCGTCGTCGTGCGACCCGTACATCGGGGCTGTATCGAGAATCCCAGCGGTGTGGCTGAGGAGCTGATTGGCCGTGATCTGCGAGAGCCTCGGCGGAAGTCCGCCGATGTGCTTGCCGACGGGCGCGTCGAGGTCGATCTTCCCCTCCGCCGCCAGCCCAGCCAACGCCGCCGCGGTGAACATCTTGGTGGTCGACCCGAGGCGGAACAGCATCTCCGGCCGGACAGGTTCGCCAGTTTCGACATTGGCGACGCCGACTCCTACCGAGTAGATCACGCGATTGCCCTGGACGATCGCAATCGCCGCGCCCGGGATGTGCAGCCTCGTCAATTCCGCCCGCGCGGTTTGCTCGATCGCGGAAAAGTCCTGCGCAAACGCGCGAATTCCGAGGAGGGCGATAATGGCGTATTTCACGTGGGCCTCACGCGCATTATCGCCCAGGGGCTAGTGCAACCGCACGCGGTCGAATCGCTTGTACTGCGACATATCCGAGAGGATGATGCGATCTCCCGGGGCGAGGCCGCTCACGACCTCGATCTGATTCACCGAAACGCGCCCGAAGCGCACCGGCACACGCACGGCATGCTGGCCGTCGGGCTCGATCCTGTACAACATCGTGACGGCATTCGCCTCTGCGAACACCGGGCGGCCGACGTACACGACATCGGGCAGCGTCTCGATATCGATCGCCACATCCACCTGTTGGCCGATCGTGGCTGTGGCGGGTGGCGGCGCATCCAGTTGGATCGCGACGCCTGGCTCGATTCGAGCCACACGGCCGCTCACGACGCCGGAGCGGAGATCGACCGCCGCCGTCTGCCCCAGTCGCAATTCCCTGACTTGCGAGGCAGCGATTTTCACTTCGGCGAGCCCATTTTCGCCGAGCGTGCCCAAGCCCCGCACCTTCCGCAGCATCACGCCGCGCTTCACCGTATCGGCCCATATGGCGTCGCGGGCTACGGACGCATCGATTGCGCGCCCGGGATCGGCCGTCATGCGGTACTGCCCGGACTTGTCGGCGTCGGTGAACTCGATGACGACGTTGTCGCCGATCCCGTCGAGGTGGCGGTAGAGCCATTGCTCGTACGGATACGGTTTGGTTGACGATCCGGTGGGGTGAGACTCGATTTCATCGGGCGGACCATACGAAATGTACACGCGGCCGCGATCGGTCTTCCAGCCGGAGAGTCCCATCGGGTCCTGGAAGCGCTGGTTCGCATACTGGATGCGGCGGTAGTGCTCCTCCTTGAATTCGTTGGCGGGCGTTCCAGGGGTGGGGTCGCGCCGCAGCCAGAACTGTTCGATGAAGCGCTCCCGCTCCGGGTCGGTGGGCAGCCGCCGGAAAGCGGCGCGCTCTTCGTCCGTGACGATGTAGGCCACGTCCTGCTGGATCCACTTTTCATACGGCGACATGGCGGTCTGAGGCGCCGATTCCTGCGGCTGCGGTTTCGGCTGCCAGGCGGTCAGGGCCAACGCGGTGGTTACGAGAATGAGGCTGGCCGAGAGCGCGGGTGTCAGCGCGGCATGCGGCGGTTGAGGACGGTTGAGAAGTCGATGAATGCGTTTCATAAGATCCCCTCCAGTTGCGGCCAGAGCCGGCTCGCCGGTCCAGCGGCTTTCTTCCAAGTTCGTTAGTGCGACGGCGTAATCGAATGCGTTGCCGCGCACGGCCACGACGAGGTCGTCGCAGCAGTGCTCGCGTTCCGTGCGGATCACACCGGAGATCCACCAGACCGCGGGATGATAGAAGAGCAGGTTTTCCGCGACCGCCTGCGCCAGGTTCACGAGGTAGTCCCGCCGCCGGATGTGCGCGAGCTCGTGGAGCAAAATCGCCTCCACGTGCGCAGCGGGCATTCCCGCCAGCATGCCGAGCGGGATGAGGATCACGGGCCGCAGATATCCAACCACGAGCGGCACGTCGATGCGACACGACTCCAGGAGTGTGACTGGAATCGAGAGCCGCACCCCTGCTTCCAGCCTGGCGAGACGTTCCCGCCATGGCGCCGGCGCCAGGCATACTCCGGACCGGCACAATCGGCGGACGGCCATCCAGCGCGCGATGGTCCGCAAGTGCAACAGCAGGACGCCCGCCAGCCAGACGGGAGCGGCCCAGGGCAGAACGTCCTCCGTGCGCCAGTGGGATCCGGTTCGCGCCGCGTCGCGCCCGGCATCGCCGGACGGCGGCGGGAGGAGGCGGGCAGCCGGGGCATGGGTGCGGGCTTCCCCGGGCAGCACTCGAACGAAGGTGGCGAAGCAGCCGCACAGCATCGCCATGAGCGCCAGGCAAGCCGCGGCATAGCGCAGGCGCGCCGTCTTGACGAAGAGCAGCACCACGGCCAGGGCGGCCGCGATGACGATTCCCTCCCACAGAAAGTGGAACAGGGTCCAGCCGAGCGCCCGCGCCGCGGGGCTCTGAATCCAATGTGTCAGCGTCGTCATTTGGCCCCCTTCTCGTACTCGTCGAGCAGCCGCCGCAGCTCGGCTAGTTCCTCGCGCGACGTCTTTTTGGCCGACAGCGCCCCCAGCATCAAGCTTCGCGGGGAGCCGTTGAACGCCCGCCGGAGCAGGTCGCCCGCCAACTGCTGCTGTGTCCACTCCTGAGGCCGCGCGGCCTCGTACACGTGTGCCCGCTGTTTCTCGTTGCGGAGGACCAGGCCCTTCTCCGCCATAATCTGCAACATCTTCAGGACGGTGGTGTACTGGGCCGGCTTGCGTTCGGCGAGGTTCTCGTAGACGTCGCGGACGGTGCTGGGTCCGCGGCTCCAGAGAACCGTCAGAATTTCGAGCTCGGCTTCGGTCGGCCGCGGCGGATTCGGCTGCATATACGAAGACCTTACTACGAACACTTTCGTATGTCAAGAGTCATTCGGCTTTATAATCAGTTCCGTCGCTTATGCTCTCCCGTTCCGAAGCCGTTCGGCTCGCCGCCGCGATTCTGCTGCTTGCAGTTGCGATGGGCGGCACGTGGCAGACGATTACCGGCGTCGCCGCTCGCCGCCTGGTCCGCATGCAACTGGCGGAGATCGGCCACGTGCGCTACGGTCTGCTGAATGCCGACCGCTGGGTGGAACAAATGGCGCCGATCCTGGACGCCAAGATCGACGCGATCGATCTGCAGGCGGCGAACGCATCGAACCTGCGGCCGATCGTGGAGAATGCGCTCTACGTGCTGCTGGATGACGTGAAGACCAAAATGAGCGCCGGCAACTCGCAGGCAGCGGGAGGCGGGGGGTTCATGAGCGCGGGAAATCCGTTCATCGTGAACATGATCGTCGGCGCGCTGCGGCCTCATGTTCCGGAGTACGCCAAGGTCGTATTGGCCGAACTGGGCAAACCGGAAGCCAAGGATGGCGTAAAGAAATACCTCAAAGGCGTGCTCGCCGACGGGGTCAGGGGCACGTTGGGCGCCGTCGACATGACCACGTATTCGTCGATCCTCCGGGAGCACGGATGCGCGGACGGCGGCGCCTGCAAAGAGAAACTGAGTAACCTGTTGCGGCAGGCGGACACCAAGATCCAGTATTTCTATGTGGCGGCGCTGGCGTCGAGCGCGCTGGCTTTCGTGCTCCTGCTGCCCGGAGGACCGGTCCTCCGGCGGCCGTCGACGGTGGTCCTGTTGTTGTTTTGCGTGGTCCTGCTGCTCGGCGGCGTGCTCACGCCCATGATCGAGGTCGAGGCGAAGGTGACGCCGTTGAAGTTGACCTTCCTCGGCGAGCCGATGAGGTTCGGCGACCAGGTGCTGTATTTTCAGAGCAAGAGCGTGCTCGAGGTTTTCCGCCTGCTGGTCACGACGGGCAAGGTGGACATGTGGATCGTCGGGGTGCTGGTGCTGATGTTCAGCGTCGTCTTTCCCATCCTGAAGATCCTCGCGTCAGCCCTCTATCTGTATCGGCCTGCGCTCCTTCGAGAGAACCCCGTGGTGAGGTTTTTCGCCCTGGAGTCTTCGAAATGGTCGATGGCCGACGTGATGGCGCTAGCCATCTTCATGTCGTTTGTGGCCTTCAATGGGCTGATCGCGAACACAATGCGCGACTTAAAGGATTCAGGCGTTCTGGCGCTTCCGACGGACGGCTCGAAAATTCTGCCGGGCTACCATCTGTTCATCGGTTTTTGCCTGGCGAGCCTGTTTCTATCGAGGAAACTCGCGCGTGGGATTCGGGCGACGGCGAATACAATGGATCGGACGGTGGAGACATGAAAGCGATCATCGGCATGCTGGCGGCGGGGTTGGCGATGGCTCAGCAGACCGCGCCCCCGGCGGGACGCGGCGGATTCGGCAATGCCGGATTCGTTCCCAACCCAAGCTACGACAAGGAGCCGCCGCAACTTCCCGAGGGGATGAAACCGGGCGGCGTGCTGATCTTCTCGAAGACGTCCGGGTACCGCGACGAGCCCGCGATGCAGGCGTCCACGGCGGCACTGGCTGCGATCGCGCACGAACGCGGATGGCCGTTTTTCACCACCGAGAACGGCGCGGTGATGAACGAGCAGCAGTTGAGCCGCTTCAAGGTGGTGGTCTGGAACAACACCAGCGGCGACACGTTGAACGACCAGCAGAAGGCCGCGTTCCAGTCCTGGATGGAGAAAGGCGGCTCGTTCGTGGGCATTCATGGCGCGGGCGGCGACCCTGTCGGCAACTACGGCCACTCCTCGGCGACCGAGTGGAAATGGCTGATCGACACGCTGATTGGCGCGCAGTTCACGGTGCATTCGAGTGTCGTGCCGGGCGAAATCCACATCGAGGATACGAAGACCGCGATCGCGAAGAACCTGCCGGCGCTCTGGCGGCGCTCCGAGGAGTGGTATGCCTTTACGGAGAGCCCGCGCGCGAAACCCGGCTATCACATCATCGCCACGGTGGACGAGAAGACGTATAACCCGGGACGCGCGACCATGGGCGCGGACCATCCTCTGATCTGGTGGCACTGCGTCGAGAAGGGGCACGCCGTGTATTCGGCCTTGGGGCATGCCGGGCGGATGTACGCGGAGCCGCTGGTCATCCAACTGCTTGACAACATGATCGCCTGGGGTCTTGCGGAAAACGGACGATCGTGTTCGGACAAGAAGTAGTTACACGCCCGCTGTCACCACGTTGATGGGGGACGGCGCAGCCTCCGGATCCGCCAACCGTTTGCGGAATCGCGCGTGCCGGAGCCGCGTCAACTCGACCAGCGGGCGCCAGACGGCATGCACCAGCTGACGCCGGATCAGCAGATGCCAAAGACGGTTGGAGCGCTTATACAGGTACGACATCGCGAGGTATGGGGGGACTGCGCGCCAGTCCCGGGGGCGGCGCTGCCAAATCGAGGCATGCGAGAAGAGGCGGTCGTACATCCAGGCATAGCCCTGCTCCAACTCCGCGGGCGACATGTGGCGGGGACGGAAGACCGCATGGGCGGTGTCGTAAAGGGACCAGTCGCGGTGCAGCAGACGGCCTTCTGCTTCCATTTGGCGAAACAACGGTGTGGCGGGATAGGGCGTCAGGATGTGGAAGGTGGCGCATTCGAGCCGGTTCTCCTCGATCCACTCCGCGGTGCGGGTGAACACATCCTTGCGGTCGTGGTCGAAGCCCAGAACAAAGGAGCCGTTCACCTGGATGCCGTGGTCGTGCAACATGCGCACGCGGCGGGCATAGTCGGCCGTGCGCGGGGTCTTCTTGTGCGCGTCGGCGAGGTTGGCGTCGGTGAGCGATTCGAAGCCGACAAACACGCCGGTGCATCCGCCGCGCGCCATGGCGCGCACGACGGCGGGATCGTCGGTGACGTCGATCGTGACCGCGGCGCTCCAGATCTTGTCTAGCGGGCGCAGAGCATCGCTGAGCGCGCGCAGGTACTCCCGATTGGAGCCGAGGTTGTTGTCGATGAAGACGGCGTAGGGCTGTCCATCCGCCTCGAATTCGGCGGCCACCTGCGCGGGATCGCGCATCCGGTACGGCATGCGTAGACCATCAGTGGCGAGGTAGCAGAAGCCGCAGCGATTGTGACAGCCGCGGGTGGCAATCAGGCTGGTGGTGGTGAGGAAACCGTCGCGCGGCAGGAGCGAGCGGCGGGGCGCAGGGTCGTCGCGGTAGTCGCTCTCATAGGTTGCCAGGTACTGCGGGCGGAGGCAGCCGGCTTCGACGTCGGCGAGAATGCGCGGCCAGAGTTGGACGCCGTCGCCGAGGGCCAGGGCGTCGGCGTGCGGGGCGCACTCCTGCGGACACGACAACACGTGCAGTCCGCCGAGAATCACCTTGGCGCCGCGGCTGCGATACCAGCGGGCGAGTTCAAAGGCGCGGCGCGCGAAGGTGAGGTGGACCGTGATGCCGACGACCTCCGGCATTGGCTGAAAGGGAGGCGCGCCGCCGAGGAGATTTTCGTCCCAATAGCGGACTTCCCAGTGGTCTGGCGTGGTCGCGGCAAAACTCGTGAGCGCCAGGGTAGGGGTGAGGACGTGCTTGCCGAAGCTGGCGTGGGGATCCTTCGGGTAGAAGGGATTGATCAGGAGGGCGGAGCGGGTGGTCACGGGGGCCGCGCGGATCGAAGGGTCGAGGAAGGGAGGGGTGGTCATCTCCGCGGGAATCCAGCGGCGTCGCGGCGGGCGGAGCAAGGGATCGGCAGGGCTCATGTTTGTACTCTACATTAAAAAGTACTTTATGTACACAGAAAAGTTGGATTGGCGCGCCGGGATATAGAATACGGATTCCAGTTGGCTCAGGAGGTTCGTATGAAGCGGAGAGTCTTTGTGGGCGGCGCGTTCGCGGGAGCGGCTCTTACGGGCGCGCACGCGAGACCCCAGAAGCCGAAAGCGGGCGTCATCCCGTCCCGGCTCTATGGCAAGACCGGCGTGAAGGTGCAGATCATCGCCCAGGGCGGCGCGCGCATGGACCTGCATCCGACGGTGGATGAAGCGGCGGCGCACGTGCGGCGCGTGTACGATCTGGGGCTGGCCTATTTCGATTGCGCGCGGTCGTATTGGGGCGGTAAGTCCGAAGAAGCGTATGGCATCGGACTGAAAGGAGTGCGCAAGAACGTCTTCCTCACGAGCAAGACCACGAAGCGGACGCGTGTCGACGCCGAGCAGGAGCTGGCGGCGTCGTTGCGGGCGCTGCAGACGGACTATCTTGATATCTGGCAGATGCACGACGTGCGCACGCCGGCGGAGATCGAACGCATCCTGGGGCCGGGCGGGGCGATGGAGGCGTTTGAAGCGGCAAAGAAAGCGGGCAAATGCCGCTTTATCGGGTTCACCGGCCACTTCGATCCGGCCACGCACGCCGCGATGCTGCGGGCGTATGACCGGTGGGACTCAGTGTTGATGCCGGTGCATGCGGCGGATCATGCCTACCTGAGCTTCGAGAAGACGGCGCTCCCGGTGGCGGTCCAGCAAGGCATCGGGATCCAGGCGATCAAAGTGTTCTGCAAGGCGTTTCTCCTGCGCGCTCTCAGTCCGGTCGAGTGTCTCAGCTACACGCTCAGCATGGGGGTCAACGTCGCGGTCTGCGGGGCTGGCACGCAAGGGCAGATGGACGACAACATCCGCGTCGCGCAGTCCTTCCGGCCGCTCGGCCCGGAGGCGCTGGCGGATCTGCGAAAACGCGCGGTAGTGGGACAGGGCGTGTACACGGGGCCCACCATGGAGTATTGGAAGAAGGCGGTGAAGGGGTGACCAGACGGAACTTTATCCAGGCGGCGGGAGCGGGCGCGGCGGCGCTGGCGGCGGAGGCGCAGAACAACACACCGTGGTATCGGCGGGTAACGCGCTGGGGACAGACCAACATCACCGAACGGGATCCGGTCCGCTACGACATTCCATGGTGGCGGGCATTCTGGAAGCGCACCGAGGCGCAGGGCGTGATTGTGAACGCGGGCGGAATCGTCGCGTATTATCCCAGCAAGTATCCCTTGCATCATCGCGCGGAATTCCTGAACGGGCGGGACCTTTACGGGGAAGTCGCGGCTGCCGCGCACGAAGACGGACTGGCGGTGCTGGCGCGGATGGACTCGAATCGCACGGCCGAGGATTTCTTCCAGGCGCATCCCGACTGGTTCGCGCGCAACTCGTCGGGCGGGGTGATCCGGGCCGCGGACAAGTACGTCACCTGCGTCAACAGCCCGTATTACGACGAATACATTCCGGGGATTCTCACGGAGATCATCGAACGGTCGCACCCCGAGGGGCTGACCGACAACAGTTGGGCGGGGCTGGGCCGCGACACGATCTGCTATTGCGATAACTGCGCGCGGAAGTTCGGGAGGGCGCTGCCGCGGACGGCGAATTGGGACGACCCGGTGTACCGGCAGTGGATCGAGTGGAGCTATGCGCGTCGGGTGGCGATCTGGGAGCTGAACAATCGGGCGACGAAGGCGGCGGGCGGACCGAACTGTTTGTGGATCGGGATGAACAGCGGATCGATTACGTCGCAGAGCCAGTCGTTCCGCGACTTCGCCGAGATCTGCAAGCGGGCGGAATTCATGCTGCTCGACCACCAGTCGCGCAGCGACGCCACGGGGTTCCAGCAGAACGGCGACACGGGAAAGCTCGTGCACGGGCTGCTCGGGTGGGACAAGCTGATGCCGGAGAGCATGGCGATGTACCAGGCGGGACGGACGTCGTTTCGCGTGGCGAGCAAGCCGGCGGCGGAGGCGCGGATGTGGATGGTGGAAGGCATCGCCGGCGGCATCCAGCCGTGGTGGCACCACATCGGCGCTTTTCAGGAGGACCGGCGGATGTTTCACACGGCCGAGCCGGTCATGCAGTGGCATAAGGCGCACGAGCAGTATCTGGTGAACCGGCAGCCGGTGGCCGCGGTCGGGGTGGTGTGGTCGCAGCGAAACACCGATTACTACGGCCGCAACGACGCCGCGGAACTGGTGGATGCGCCGTATCGCGGGCTCACGCAGGCGCTGATTCGGGCTCGGATTCCATACGTCCCGGTGTTCGCGGACCACATCGAGCGGGATGGCGCGGGGCTGGCGGCGCTGGCGCTGCCGGCAGTCGGCGCGTTGTCGGACGCGCAATGCGCTGCGATCCGGCGATTCGTGGAAAAGGGCGGAGGACTGGTAGCGACGGGGCCGTCGTCGTTGTACACGGAGCGGGGTGACGCGCGGCCGGACTTCGCATTGGCGGACTTGTTTGGGGCGCACGGCAATGTGGCGCGCCGTCCGGCGACGCAGTCGGCGCATACGTACCTGCGGCTCGCGACACCCCGGCATGAGGTGCTGCGCGGGTTCGAGGAGACGGACATTCTGGCGTTCGGCGGCTCGCTGGAGGCAATGCGGACGGATCCGGGAGTGACCGTTCCGCTGACGTTCATCCCGGCATTTCCCGTCTATCCGCCCGAGACGTCCTGGATGCGGACGCCGCAGACGGATATTCCGGGGCTGGTGCTGAAGGGGCGGGTCGCCTATTCGCCGGCCGATATCGACCGCCGGTACGCGCGCGAGAATCTGCCGGACCATGCCGATTTGCTGGCCAACCTCGTGCGGTGGGCCGCCGGCGGGCGCATTCCTTTGGAGGTGCGAGGCGCGGGACTGGTCGATTGTCATCTGTACCGGCAGCCCGGAAGGCTCATTCTCCACCTCGTGAATTTGATCAGCGCGGGGACCTGGAAGGGGCCGATCGACGAGCTGATTCCGATTGGGCCGCTACAGGTGAAGGTGAAACTGCCGGCGGACGTCAAAGGGAAATCGGCGCAGTTGCTGGTGGCGGGCCGGACCGCGGCAGCGGGCATCCGCGACGGATGGGCGACGTTCGAGGTGCGCTCGGTCCTCGATCATGAAGTGGTGGTGATTTAGCGCAGAGCGTAGCCCTGTCCGACCGCCGCGCTTTTGGCCAGGACGTACGGCCCCTCGGGAATGACAGCGACATTTGCGCCGGCCGGGAGTGTTGCCTCCAATGTGTCGAGGGCGGCCTGGATGGTTGGGAAGGACCGTCCCCAGAGGCGGTCATGATACTCGTGGGGCAGGCCGGGGACATACCACAGTAAGTTGCGTTGCGTGGTGACGAGCGCGAGCTTTTCCAATTGCCACTGATCCACATCCACGGGTGCGCCCTGAATGCGGTCGAGGAATTGGGAATCGGAGAGCCCGGAGAGGAGCATGCGGCGGAACTCGGGAGCCCCGGCGCCTTCCTGGCAGGCGGCGGCGAGCAGGATCGTCCCGCCCGGTTTGACGATGTGGGCGGCGGCGGTGACGCCCTTGACCGCCTGGTAATACGTGAGATCGAGCGGGTACCCGGCCGAGGTGGTGATCGCGGCGTCGGCGGGTTCATCGAGTGTCTCCAGCATCACTTGAGACACGAATTCGACTCCGGCGCGATGGGCGCGCTCGGCATTGCCCGCATAAATGCCGGCGATGGCGCGGTCGCGGGTGAGAGCCACATCGAGCAGGAAGTCGTGGCGGGCCATGCGGGAGATTTCGAGGAGTTCACGGTGCAGCGGATTGTCCTCGATCGAGCCTTCCACGGAGCGGGGATCGCGCATGAACTTCGGGCTGTGCAATACCTTGATGGTCTCCTGCGCGGCCAGACCGGGAGCGATCAGCTTACGGCCGCCGGAGAATCCCAGCATGAGATGCGGCTCGATAAAGCCGAGCGTGATGTGGAGGTCCGCCGCGATGAAGCGCTCGTCGACGTAGACGGGAGTGCCCGACGCGGTGGCGCCAAGGTGACGGTGGGAAGAGAGGTCGCGCGCGTCGTGATTGACGACGCGGTAGGCGGCTGCGATATCGGGGCCGCAGATCTCGCGGATCTCGTCGGCCGTTGCGGGCCGGTGGAGCCCGGTCGCGATGAGAATGGTGATCCGGTCGCGAGGGATTCCGGATTGTTCGAGGCGGCGCAGGACGGGCGGGAGGGTCAGCCGGTTGGGCGCCGGCCGGGTGATATCGCAAACCGAGATGGCGGCGCTCTCTTTACCGCGCGCCAGGTCGGCGAGAGGCGCCGCGCCAATCGGATTGTCGAGGGCAGCTTCGAGCGCGCCTTGCGAATCGGGTAGCGGCTGGGCGCTGCGGGCTTCCAGAACCCGGTAGCGGAATTTGCCGGGAAGATCGACGGTGAGTCCCGTTTTGCCAAAGGCGAGATCGATGCGCATCCCGCCATCGTACTATGCGGGGCGGGACTGCCGGGACTGTGCTCCCTCACCCTTACCCTCAAGCCATTCAGGGCAAACTGTGCTACACCTTTAGGTAGAGAGTAGGGTGATTGTGCGCCAGTTAGTTTTTCTGGTGGGGCTGCAGCTTATAGCTTCACCGGTCCGAATTGTGAACTTCGACACGTTCGCGGTGGGAGCGTCGCCGCCCGGTTGGAGCGTTCCTCTCACTCAGCACGGAAGGCCTTCCCGCTGGGAAGTGCGTCAGGATCAAACCGCTCCGACTCCGCCATACGTGCTCGCGCAAGTTTCGAACGATCCGACGGATGACCGCTTTCCACTGGCGATTTTCGACGGCTTGAGCGTGCGCGACGGCGACATTAGTGTGCGGATTAAGCCGATGAGCGGGCGCGAAGACCAAGGCGGGGGAGTCGTCTGGCGGTATCGCGACGAGAATAACTATTATCTGGCGCGGGCGAACGCGATGAATAAGACGGTCGCGGTGTTCCGGATTCAGAACGGGCGCCGCACCGCGATTCAGCCGGGCGTGAAGCATGAGATTCCCATGAACGCCTGGAGCATCCTGAAGGTCTCCGCGCGCGGCAACCGCTTCCAGGTTTACGTGGATCATCGGCGGATCATGGAAGGCTTTGACGACGCGTTCACCGCGGGCAAAGTCGGACTTTGCACCGTGGCGGATTCCGTCATGTACTTCGACGACTTCCGCGTATATCCGAGATAAATCGACGTCTGTGCCGACCCTATAGGAGCCGGAAGTTGACTTCGATCAACGCCGCGACGGTGACGGGGACGCCGTCTTTCTTCCCAGCTTCGAATCTCCAATGGGATATCGCGTCGATGGCCTTCTGATCCAGGCCCGGATCGAGGCTGCGCGCGACTTTGATGTTGCGCGCGACGCCGTCAGGATCGACCTCGATGCCGAGGAGCACGGTTCCGGAGAGCTTGGCGGCGCGCGCTTCTTCCGTGTATTCCGGTTCGACCTTGCGGAGGAGCCGCGGCGCGGACACTCCATTTCCCACGCGATAGACGTTGCCGGGGCCGGCTGCCCCTTGACCGCTCCACGTCAGCGACTGACGGACGCCGGCGGCACGGGCTTCCAACTGGTCGGCCTCGGCAATGCGATTCTGTTTGCGCACGAGACGCGCATAGTTCGACAGTGCGTTGACGGTTTCGAACGATTTCGGATTCAAGGCCGCCAGCGCCCGCTGGTACAACAGCTCCGCTTCCGCCTCGCCGCCCGGCGAGCCTTGCCGCAAGACCGCGAGCCATGTAAGGGCCTTGCCGGCGTTCGCGCCGGTCTGTTCGATCTTCAGAACGCGCCCGAAGAAATCCATGGCGGCGGTCTTGTCCGATCGGTCGAAGGCCTGTGTGCCGAGGTATACCAGCGCGGAGGCTATTTCCGGCCGGTCTCCCAGCGAAGCGGCCTTCGTGTAGAAATCAACCGCCTCATCGTGCTGCCGGCGGCGGACAGCGAGATCTCCGAGTTTGACCAGCCCGGCGGCATACACCGCGCTGTTGCTGCCGCCCACCTGTTCGCGTATCGACAGCGAGTTCTCGAGCAACTTCCGCGCGACATCGTACCTGGAGATTTTTTCGTACGCCGCGGCGGCATGGTCGAGCATTTCGTGGTTCTTTTGCGCATTCGCCGCGCGAATGGTGGCATCTGCTTCGGGAGGAACCGCGGGGTCCTGCGCCTGGATCGCGGCAAATGGAGCGACCAGCGCGATGGCCATCACAGCGGCCGCCAGCGCGGCGCGGCGGCCGGAGGGTCTCCGGTTCACGCCGGAATCGAGGATCGCAATCAAACGGCCTTCGAGCTGAGAGCGGCGCGCCATGGCAATCGCGGCCCACGCCGTCGTGGGCGATGGCTGAAACGTGCGCGCGACTTCGAGGAGGTGGCCGGCATAGTCGGAGGCGCGCTCGCCGGCATACAGGACGAGGTCGTCCGTGGCGCGTTCGCGCTCCTTCAGGAACTCGCGCCAGGCGAACCAGGCTAAGGGGTTCCACCAGTAGAGAGCGAGCGCGGTGCGGGCCAGCAGGTGCGTGGCGACGTCGCCGCGGCGCACGTGCGCCAGCTCATGCAAGAGCACAACCCGTTGCCGTTCCGGCCGCCAGGCGGCGGCGCCGGCGGGAAGCAGCACCGTGGGGCGAAACAAGCCGAAGGTCATCGGCATTCCCGTGCAGCCGGCTTCGAGAATGTCGACTGGATGAGCGATGCCGAGGGCTTCCGGGAGGCCCTCGCATTCGAATGGCTTCGCGTTGCGGCGGAGCCGACGCAACGCCAGGCAGGCGAACACCATCTGCAGGATTCCCGTCGCGGCGCCGGCGGCCCAGAGGAGAACCACCCAGGGACGGAGATCGATGGCGGAAGTCGCGGCGATGCCCGGCGCGGCCGCTCCTGTGGCAACCGGCGGACGAGAAACCGCCGGGCCGGCGTGCGTGCTACTCAGCACCTGGAAGACCGCCATAGCGCCTGACGGAGCGGCGGGAACCCGCCAAGCCGGCAGCGCCACGGAGAGGACCGGCAGGGCCAGGAGGGCGGCCGACCCCGCGGTCCAGACCAGGTGACGCGCCGCCGCCGAGCGGCGGCGCAGGATCCAGGCAGCCACGCTCGCGGCGAGGAGCACCAGGGTGCCCTTTACCACGGCGCTCGCAAGTATCAAATATCCGGGCATCCCCAATCTCCCTACATCAGTCGGAAATTCACTTCAATCATAGCCCTTACCGTCACTGGTGTATCATCCTTCTTGCCGGGACGGAAGCGCCACTGTTGCACCGCGTCAATAGCCTTCTGGTCGAGGCCGGGCTCGAGGCTCCGCACCACCTGGTAGTTGCGCGCAATCCCGTCCGGTCCGATGTCAACCATCAACATGGCCGTTCCCTGGACCTTGCCGGCGCGCGCTCCCTCGGTGTACTGCGGTTCCACCTTCGAGAGGAGCGCCGGCGGCGTCACTCCATTGCCCGCACGGAATACGCCCGGCGGCAATGCCTCCGCTTGCGGATCCGCGCGAGTGCCGGTCTGCGCATCCCGCGCGCGCAAGTCCAGGTCGGCGGCCTCTTCGTGGCGGCCTTGACGGCGCAGCAGCGTCGAGTACTTGCGCAATGTCTCGACCGAGTCGAGGGACGTAGGGCTCTCGAGAGCGAGAGCCTGCTTGAACAGCGATTCGGCCGCGCCGGGATCGTCCGTGCGCATCGTCGCGAGCCAAGTCAAGGCAGGCCCGGCTTGCGGCCCTTTCGCATCGATATGCAGGATTCGTTCGAAGAATCCCTGTGCGGCGAGGCGGTCGCCGGCGCCCAAGGCGCGGATACCGAGGTAGAGCAGCGCCGGCCCGATCTCGGGTTTATCGCCGAGCGCCGCGGCTTGCGCGTAAAGCGTGTCGGCTGCCGCAAAGTTCGCATGCCGGGCGGCGTCCCGGGCCGATTTGATGAGGCTGGCGGCGTCCGTGTCCTGCGCGCGAACGACGAAAAAACCGGCGGCCGCGACAGCCGCCAGAGCGATATATTTCTTCATGTTATTTGCCCTCTCGCTTTGCTTTTTCAATCATGTCTGCCATCCGGTCCAACTCCTCCGGCGTAAGCCGCGCCGCCGAAACGTCCAGCAGCGCCGCCACGATCTGCTCGGGCGATCCGGCGAAGAACGTGTCGAGTACGTGCTTGACGGCCGAGCGCTTGGCTTTCTCTCGCGCGACCACCGGCAGGTACACGTACTTCAGCCCCTCTTCCTGATGTTTCACGTGGCCCTTTTCCTCCAGCACGCGGAGCATGGCGCGGACCGCGGAGTAGCCCGGCGCGCCTTCCATGGCCTCGCGAACTTCCGAAGCGGAGGCTTTGCCGCGCTGGTACAGGATGTCCATGATCTGCCGCTCGCGGCGGCTCAGTCCTTCCACCGCGCTCATCGCACCGGCTCCTGCTGAATTTTTAGCACCATGCTAGAAAATTAGCACTACGAAGGACGCATGTCAAGGCTTTTTGCGGGCGAGGTCGGATATTATGGATCATTCGGACCCTGATGACCACCGCAAGTAACGCCAAGGCCATTCCCTTCCGGTACAACCACACGCTGCATGTCCTCTGCGGGTTGTTTTCGATCGCCTGGATCATGTCGGCGGTTCACCCGATCATGGCGGAGGACTGGTGGCTGGAGAACATGCTGGTGTTTCTTTTCGTGGGAACGCTGATCGCGTCCTACCGGTGGCTGCCGTTCTCGCAGTTGTCGTATGTCATGATCTTTGTCTATCTCTGTATGCACGAGTGGGGCGCGCACCACAAATACGCGGATGTCCCGATCGGGGAATGGGCGAAGCATGTTTTTCATACGACCCGCAACGATTACGACCGCGTGGTTCACTGCGCCTTCGGATTGCTGCTGTATTATCCGCAGCGAGAGATGCTGATCCGAAAGGCGAAGGTGAGTTGGGGATGGGCCTTGATCCTGCCGGTCGTGCTGATTCTGGGGTACGGCGCGGGCTACGAGATTATCGAAGCCGTCGCCGCGGCGCTGCTGAGCCCCGACGCCGGAGACGCCTTTCTCGGTCTGCAAGGCGATCCCTGGGACACGCACAAGGACATGTTCATGGCATTCGCGGGCGCTGTCATCGCCATGGGGGTGACGGGCATTTTGTCGAAGCGGACGAGAACGGCGTAGCGGTCCGGCTCGAGAGCGAACGCCAGCCCATGAATTATAATCCCGAGGTGGCTTTCCTCGCGTTCTTGATCCTCGCGGCGAAGTCGTTCCCGGTGGACGGGATTGTGGTTGCGGTCGATCCGGGGGCGCGGACGATGCTGGTTTCGCATCGGCCGATCGCGAAGTACATGCCGGCGATGATGATGCCGTTTCGCGTCGAGAGAGCCGGCGAACTCGACGGGCTGTATCCCGGCGCGCGGGTGCATTTCGACCTGGTGGTTGGCAAGTCCCGCTCGTTCGCCCGCCGCGTCGTCAAGACCGCCGATGGGGAAATTCCTGCGCCCAAAGGGAGGCTCCGCGTGGGCGACGCGGTCGCGGATTTCGAACTGCGCGACCAGCGCGGGGAGGTCGTCCGCTTGTCGGACCTCCGCGGCAAGGTCCTGGCGATTCACTTTATTTATACGCGCTGCCCGCTTCCCGACGTGTGTCCGCGCCTCGCTGCCAACTTCGCGGCTCTGCAGCGGAGGTTTCGCGATCGGCTGGGGAGCGACCTGATGCTGCTCTCGATCACCGTCGATCCGGAGTACGACACCCCGGCGGTGCTTGCCGAGTATGCCAGGCGCTGGCAGGCGGACCCGCGCGGGTGGCGCTTTCTCACGGGCAGCCTGGGGCCGGTCGCGGCGCAACTCGGCGAAGTATACTGGACCGACGAGGGCGCCATCGGACACAATTCGGTGACGTCGATCGTGGGCCGCGACGGCCGGCTGGCCGCCGCCGTGGATGGGTCGAACTGGCGCGCCGACCAGTTGGGGAATTTGATCGCGCACGAACTGGAGGGGAATCGATGAAATTGCAAGCGGCAGTGGTGTTCCTGTTTATCCTGAGCCCGATTGGCGCCCAGCAAAAAGACAACTGCGCGCCGCCGCCGAGCGCACTGACGCCAACTCTGCCGGCGAAGCTGCTGCCGGGCATGGGGACCGTCCACCTGGCGATCACCACAGCCAATTCCGAGGCGCAGAAGTTCTTCGATCAGGGGCTGGCGCAGATGCACTCGTTCTGGGCGCGCGAAGCGGAACGGTCGTTTTTGCAAGCCGCCGCCCTGGACCCGGCGGCGCCGATGCCGCAATGGGGCATCGCCATGGTGGCGGCCGGCGACTGGCGGCCGCGCTTTCAGATCGACCTTCTGACCGCCGTGACCGGGCCGCGCGTTCCGCCGGCGACGTCGCGGGCTCGGACGGCCGCGCAGAAAGCGGTCGCGCTCAGCGAGGTCCCGGGACAGGCGACGGAATTAGAGAAGCTGTACGTCGCCGCCATCGCCGCCCGGCGGGACGCCGCGGCGAAGGATCCCGACGAGGCGTTCGTGAAGGGCATTCGCGCGTTGCTGGCGAAATATCCGGAGGAGATCGAGGCGCAGCTCGATCTGGCGCTGATGATCATGCGGGGCTTCTCGCTGCCGGATAAGAAGCCGAATTCGCCCGGCTCGACCGAAGCCGTTGCGATCCTGCGGACGCTGGTTGCCAGGGCGCCCGAGCATCCCGGAGTCCATCACTACATCATCCACGGGTTCGAGGGCTCGCCGTTCGCCAAGGACGCCTGGCCGAGCTGCGAAAAGTACGCGCAGCTCGTTCCCAACATTCCGCACGCGCTGCATATGCCCGGTCATATTTATTCGCAGACCGGGCGCTGGGAGGATGCGGCGAAATCGTTCACCGCCGCCGCCGAGAACGAGCGCGGCTGGATGAAGCAGGACCGGCTTTATGGCGACGGCCATCACGGCCACAACGTCCACTACCTGGCGACCGCGTACTCGTTCGAGGGTCGATATGACGACGCCATCGAGGCCGCGAAGGAATTGCTCGGGTACCAGGAGAACCCGGCGCAGGCGGCATCGCCGGACGCGATGACAACGGCCCACGCGCAGGGCTGGTTCGCCATGCTGCGGACGCTGGTGCAGTTCGAGAAGTGGGACGAACTTCTGGCCGGCGAGATGCTACTGCCGTACGGCAAGCCTCGCCAGGAGGCGTGGCGGCATTGGGCGCGCGCGATGGCGCAGGCCAATAAAGGGAATGCGGCTGCCGCGCGTGAGGAATCGCGCGCTTTTGAAGACGCCATGGCCGATTTTCAGAAGCGGACGTCCCGTCCGGAGCCGCCCGAGCTACAGGTGGCGCGGCAGGAACTGGCCGGGCATCTCGACGCCGCCGACGGACATGTCGATCGGGCCATAAAGGCTCTCGAATCGGCGTCGAAGGCCGAACGAAAGCTCACCTATACGGAGCCGCCGTACTACCCGCGTCCGGTGGCGGAGGCGCTCGGGCATCTGGCCGACCGGAACAATAAGCCCGGCGCGGCGGAGAAGGCTTTCCGCGTTGCGCTGGAGCAGTATCCTGGCGATGCGCACGCCCGCAAGACCATGGTGGCTGCCAAGTAGGGCGCGTCGTTAGGGGCTAGGGGCGCTTGTAAACGGCTCCGCCCTTCATCACGAATGAGACTCTTTGCATGGTGGTGATGTCTTCCAGGGGATTTCCCGGGACAGCCACGATGTCGGCAAAGTAGCCCGATTTGAGGACGCCGATCTGCTTCTCCCAGCCGAGGACTTTCGCGGCGTTGATCGTGCCTGCCTGGATTGCGGCCAGCGGAGCCATGCCGAATTTGACCATCAGCTCGAACTCGCGCGCCTGGGTGCCGTGCGGGAACGGGCCGACGTCCGATCCCATGGCGAAGGGCACGCCCGCCGCGAGCTGCTTCTTGAATTCCACGGTGTGCAGCTCGAACAGCTTGCGCTGGAGGTCGCGCTCTTCGGCGTCGGGAGCGTGATTGCCGAAGTACTCGTACAGAGTGAACGTCGGGACCGCGAAGATGCCGCGCTCCTTCATGAGTCCCATCGTCTCTTCGCTCAATTGGTTGGCATGGTCGATCGACACGACGCCGGATCGCGCGGCGTAGAGCGCTCCCGGTTCGCCCGTGGCGTGCACTGCCACGCGCTTTCCAACACGCGCGGCTTCCCGAACCGCCGCGCTCAATTCCGCCTCGGTGTACTGATAGACGGTGCGATGCTTGCCATCGACGACGGTATCGGGGCCCGTTTCGTAGATCTTGATGAAATCCGCGCCTTCCTTGAACTGCTGGCGAATGACGGCGATGAGCTCGACCGCATTGTTTGCCCGGGTCGCATTGGACAACACATGCTGCTCGGGGTTGAAACGGTTCCCATCTTCGTGGCCGCCGAGGATATCGACGGCGTTGCCGCTGACGCGCAGACGCGGGCCGGGGATGAGTCCCTGGTCGATGGCATTGCGGACCGCGCTGTCGGCCGATCCGGCGCCTTCGGTCCCCATGTCGCGTTCGGCCGTGAAACCGGCCAGCAGATCTTCCCGCGCGGCCAGCGTGGCGATGATCACGCGTTGCGGCACGGACTCCTCGACCGTCTGCAAGTCCTCTGCGCCCGGGTGCAGGAACAAATGGATGTGCGCGTCGATCAATCCGGGCAGCAGCGTGCGGTCGCCGAGATCGATCACTTCGGCGCCTTCCGGGCGGTTCAGGGAGGCGCCCGTAGCGACGATTCGATCGCCGCGCACCAGAATCTCGCCCGGTGAGAGGATCCGGCCACTTTCCACGTCGAGCAGGCGCGCGGCGCGCAGAACAATGGCGCGGGGAGTCTGGGCGGTGGCGAGAGCCGCCAGGAGCGGTAAGAGGAGCACGCGGGTCTTCAGCATGGTGGCTGGAAAATCATAGCATGCGCCCCGGGGCTTCTCTAGCGCGCGAGGGACGTCTTCTACCGGCCGCCGGCGTCGAAGTTCGCGGGGGCCAGCCAGCTCTCAAAGGCCGCCTTGCGCGCGGGCCACTCGGCGTCCAGCATCGAGTACCAGGCGGTGTCCCGGTTCCGTCCCTTTACGATCATGTGCTGGCGGAAGATGCCCTCGAAGCGGAAGCCCAGCCGCACGGCGGCGCGGCGCGACGGCTCGTTCCGGGCGTCGCACTTCCACTCATAGCGCCGGTACTGCAGCTCTTCGAAGACGTGCCGGGCCATCAGGAACATCGCTTCCGTCGCGCCCGGAGTGCGCTGCAACGGAGGCGCGAACAGGATGCCCCCGACCTCGATGCAGCGATGAGCGGGCTCGATACGCATATAGGAAGCGTAGCCGGAGGCGCGACCCGATGCGCCGTCGACAATCGCGAAGAAGAGCGGATCCTCACCCACCGCCTTCTTCTCGAGCGCCGCATCGAAAGAGGGGCGGTCATCGAACGGGCCGTCAAACAGATAGCGCCATAAATCGTCGTGCCCGGTCCCCCGGACGGCTTCCCACAAGGCGTCGCCGTGCTTCGCCCGGTCGAGGGGTTCGAGCACCACGTGCCGCCCTTCGATGCGGATTTTCTCCGGGCGCGCGCCCGGCGTCAATCGATTGTCCACTGCGGCATTGTAGCGTCTTCGGTCACGCGGTTGTAGTCGTTCCGAGATTGCGCTGGCGGATCTCCTCATCGCGCATGCGGAACTTCTGCACCTTGCCCGAGACGGTCATGGGGAATGCGTCTACGAAGCGGATGTACTGTGGGATTTTGAAGTGGGCGATGCGATTCCGGCAGAAGTCGCGGATCTCGTCCTCGGTCGCGTTTTCGCCGGCGCGGAGGCGGATCCATGCCGCGACGGCTTCGCCGAGCCTGGGGTCGGGAACGCCGACCACTTGCGCCTCGGCGATCTTCGGATGCGTGTGCAGGAACTCCTCGATTTCGCGCGGCGCGATATTCTCCCCGCCCCGGATCAACATGTCCTTCGCCCGGCCGGTGATATTGATGTAGCCGTCTTCACGCATGACCGCGAGATCGCCGGTATGCAACCAGCCTTCGGAGTCGACGGCGCGGCGGGTGGCCTCCGGATCCTGGTCGTAGCCTTTCATGACCAGGTAGCCCCGCGTGCACAACTCGCCCTGCTCTCCGGCAGCGGCCGTCTCGCCGGAGGCCGATACGATCTTCACTTCCGTGTTTGGGAGCGCGGAGCCGACCGTGGTGACGCGCAGCTCCAGGGGGTCGTCCGCGCGCGACATCGTGATGGCGGGCGAACTCTCGGTCTGACCGTACACGATCGTCATGCCGCCGCAGTGCATCTCCGTGACCACGCGCTTCATGACTTCGATGGGGCAGGGGGCGCCGGCCATGACTCCGGTGCGAAGGGACGAGCAATCGATGCGGTGAAACTCCGGATGTTCGAGTTCGGCGATAAACATCGCGGGGACGCCGTAAACGATGGTCGCCCGCTCCGCCTCGATCGCTTCGAGAGTGGCCACGGCGTCGAAACGCGCGCTGGGAAGCAGCATCGTTCCGCCGCTCACCAGGGAAACCATGGAGCCGATCACACACCCGAAGCAGTGATACAGCGGCACTGGAACGCAGATGCGGTCGGTTTCGGTTGCGTTCAGCCGCGCCGCGATGAGCGCGCCATTGTTCAAAATATTCCGGTGGGTCAAGAGCACGCCTTTGGGCGCGCCGGTTGTGCCGGATGTGTACTGCATGTTGACCACGCTGTCCGGGTCGGCGGCGGCAGGCGGGAGAGGCTCGGACGCTTCCAACATCCGCCGCCAGGAAGCCTGCCCGAGATAGACGACGTGCTCCAGCGGCAACGATTGCCCGGCGCGGGCTTCGTCGAGGATGGCGCGGTAGTCGCCGCGCTCATCGCGCTCCCAGAGAAACAGCGCTCGCATGCGGGACTGCCCGAGCACGTACCGCAGCTCGTGTGTGCGATAAGCCGGGTTGATATTCACCAGGACCACTCGAGCCCGGGCGCAGCCGTATTGGAGCAGCAGCCATTCCACGCAGTTGGCCGACCACATGCCGACGCGGTCGCCGGCCGTCAGCCCCAGGCCCTGTAAGCCGCGCGCGACGGCGTCTGCTCCTACCGACAGCTCGCGCCACGTGAGGCGAATATTCTGGTGGCGCGAGACCACGGCTTCTCGTCCGGGCCATCGGGCCGCCGCCTCGGCCAGCGCGCCGCCGAGCGACTGCTCGATTGGATGGCTCTCCGGTCCTCGCGCGAAGCTGAGCATGGTTCTGTTATTCTAAGCTCGGAATGAACGCTACGGAAGTAGTGACTGTGATGATCGTCGACGATCATCCGGTTGTTCGGGACGGTCTGAATGCGATTATTTCGATCGAACCGGGTATGAAGGTCGCCGGGGAGGCCGGCACCGGGGAAGAAGCGTTGCGGGCCATCCGGCGTTTGCGCCCCGAGGTCGTACTAATGGACCTGATGCTGCCGGACACCTCCGGCACTGAGGTGATCCGGCAGATCTGCAACGAAGGCTCCGACATTGGTTTTATCGTCCTGACATCGGTGGCGGGGGACGAGGAAATCTACCGGGCCCTGGACGCCGGCGCGCGCGGATATCTGTTCAAGGACATGGCACGCAAGGAGTTGGTCCAGGCCGTGCGCGCGGTGCATGCCGGGCAGCGCTATCTGCCGGCCCCGGTGGGCTCGCGGCTGGCGGAAAGCTTTCCCCGACAGCAGTTGTCGGAGCGGGAGATCGAGATCCTGCAACTGGTGGCGGCCGGTCTGCGGAATAAGGAAATCGGTTACCGTCTGGACCTTTCGGAGCACACAGTGAATGCCCACGTCAAAAAGGTCTTTGAGAAGCTCGATGTAAGCGACCGGACACACGCTGTCACGACCGCTCTGCGCCGCGGCATTATCCACCTATAGCCGGAAATCACGGCTATAACCGGGAAGTGACCGCGACGACCCGGCCGACCACGTCGACCTCCGTGGGAAACGCGAAGATTTGCGTGCTGCACGGCGATTGGGGGTGGGGGATTGCCACCAATCGGCCCGACACCAGATCGCACCAAGAGCACAGGAATCCTTCACGAGTTTCGAGAAAGTACACAGGCCGCTCATGCTCGTTGCGGCACTCCGCCCGCCGGACCATCCTTTGGGTGGTGTCGATCTGGACTGTAGCGCCGGGACGGATCAGCGGGGACATCGTGAAGTCGGAGAGCCCGATCAACCCATAGCGAAGACCGGGCTCGTGGAATTGCTCCATAGCCGTGAGGTGGGTGGCGTCGTGCTGCATCGCTGAATGAAACCGCACGTGCGCCGCCAGGTTGAGATACAACCCCAGCAGGTCGCCGATCGCCACGCCGTAAATTGCGCTCAGACTGAAGAGCTTCTCGACGCTGGGCGCCGAGCCGTCCCGCTCGATTTGCACCAGCCTGGCATGGGAAATCGCGAACTCCGGGCTGCCGTGCTCACGCGCGATCGTTTGGCTCAATTCCGCCACTTTGCGGGTGGTGAGGCCCATACGGGTCCGCAATCGGCGGAGGGAATCGCCGGCCGGAGGCCGTGGCCCGGCCGTCTGGACCGGGTTCGCGCCGTGGAATCGTCCGGGCGGTTCCAGCATGGTCAGCGAGGGAAAACAATCCCGAAGAGGCGATGCCATACCCTATCCATTCGCGTTGGGGGCGGAGTCGGGCAGGTATTCTTCGGCATACTCGAAGCCGCCGACGAGGGCGGTCGTATCCAGATCGAGCCCATACCCGGATTGACCGAGGATCACTTCGCGGGCATCGCCCACACGATTCAATTGCGGCGTCACGTACATGGTTTTACTCGCTCCTTAATGGATTGTGTTTCCGATTCGGACTGCGTGTGCTCAAAAGCGATCGAGCAATTGCAGCTTGGTTTGATAGGCGGGCGAGTCATTCACGACTCGCCCGCCTACTTCAACCCAGGCGTGACTGAAGAATGGGTAGGCACGGTACCCAATCACCACGTCCGCCTGGATTCCGCTGGCGCGCAGCAGCCGCGCCGTAACGACGGAGCGCTGTAGACATAACAGCGGCTTCCAGTAAAACGAAGTCATGCAGGCGACCGCCTCACAGACGGTCTCGACGGCGACCTCTCCATAGCTCGACACGCGTGTGGGGCTCATCCGCCGGCGGATACCCGGGAATCCCCCTATTCTGGACAGGACGTCGTAACGGATCAGCTCCCACAACACCCGCAGCCGCATCCATCCCGCGCGATTCGCCGTCATGCCGCCTCCCGTAGCAGGATGCCTTCGGACAAGAGTTGGCTGACGAATTGCGCCGCGTCGCGCTCAACCAGCTCCCGAGGCGCATCGAACTCACGGCTGAGACCGGCTGCGATCTGCTCCATCGAGTGGCCGTCGTTGATGTTTTGCCAAATGCGCGATCCTACCGGGTTGGCGGAAAAAACTACACCCCTTGCGGCGTGCAAGAATACAATGCCGTCACGATGAACGGATACCTTCACCTCGGGCGCCACGGCTAGCCGGCTTTCGACAGCCTGCCTGCCGTTTGGTTTCGATTTGTGGAACATTCGAAGCATTCGATATTCCGCAGCGAAAATCTAAAGTAAACGAAACGCTTGTTTTCTCCGAGATCAGTTCTTATGATTTGGAGTTAGCTTTTTATGGCTACCGGAAACTACCCCGAATGGGCCTAACGGCCCGGATCTGGTGCGGGATGGCACTCATCGCGCGTAGCGCGTTTGCCCTCAGTCCGGCCCTTTCCGTCCACCAGTACCTGCACAGTAGCTGGATGGAAATGGATGGAGAAGCCATCCCCGCCATACAGAAGATTGTCCAGGCGGCCGACGGCTACCTTTGGCTGGGAACGGACCACGGGCTGCTGCGTTTTAACGGGTTGCGATTCGCTTCCGGATTCGCTGGCGAAACGCAGGAAGGGCGGGGAAGAAATGTTTATTGGCTGGCTGCCTCGCCGCGGGGCGGGCTATGGACGGCGACTGAAAATGGCATCACCCGGTTCGACCGGGGCAATCCGCGCATTTACCCGATCCACTTGGCCGGGCGCTTAGTGAGCGCACTCTTCGAAGACCGAGCCGGCGATGTTTGGTTGGCATCTTCCAGTCGTGAGGGCGGAGTAATAGAGGTTCTTTCGCCGAGGGACGGGTCCGTCCGGCGCTTTGGCCGCGCTGAGGGGCTTCCAGAGGATTCGGTAGAAAGTATCGCCCCCGATGGCGATAGCTTCTGGCTCGGCACGAATGGTTCGCTCTGCCGGTGGAAGCCCGGCGAAGCCGCGGTCTGCCGGGCGGTGGAAGGCTCCGTGACGTCGCTCTTCGTGGCTGGGACCGATAATGTGTTCGCGGCGACCTGGCGGGCTATCTTGCATGCGTCGAGCGGATCGCTCGAGACGCTCGCCTCGATGCCTTCCGAGTTAACAATCGGGAGGGCCGATTTAGTCGTGGACCGGGATCGTAACGTCTGGGTGGGAACCAGCGGCGGTCTGTTGCGGGTACAGGGCCACTCCGTCGAGCGATTCTCCCGCAAGGACGGTCTTTCGGCCGACTATGTGATGGCGCTGTTTGAAGACCATGAGGGAGACATCTGGGTGGCGACCAACGGCGGCATCGACCGCTTCCGCAATCCGAGGGTCCTCCACCTTTCGAGTGTCGACGGCTTGTCGGGGGACTCGACGATGGCCGTGCAGGGCGCGCGGGACGGGTCGACGTGGGTGGGGACTAGCGGCAACGGCGTGAATCGTGTGCTTGGTCGCGAGATTAGGGCCTACTCGATTGCGGACGGAGTTCCCGGCAAGTCCGTCCTTTCGTTATACGAGGATGCTTTGGGCCGCATGTGGATGGGAGGAACTACCGGGCTGGCCTATTTTCACAACGGGCGATTCACAACGATAAGGACGGCCGCGGGCAAACCGATCATCTCGGTTTTCGGGATCGGCGGAGACAGCGGCGGGACCGTTTGGGCGGCCGCGGAAGCCAACGGACTTTGGCGCATTCGAGCAGAAAGGCCGGAGGCCGTATCGGCGACCCCGTTGAAGGACATCTTCCGCGTTACGCACTCCCGCGACGGTCTCTTGTGGGCCGGGTCCTTCGCCAATGGCGTGGTGACGATCTCAGGAGCTTCCGAGACGGCGGTGTTCGGGTCGCAAGCCGGCGTCGGTCCGGGCGCCCCACGGGCGATCCATGAAGATCCCTCGGGCGCGGTCTGGGTGGGCGCCGGCAGCACGCTGACTCGGTTCCGGAACGGCAGACTGACCACCTGGGGTTCGCGGGAGGGTTTGCCTGAGGGAGAGATTTACGGGATCACCGACGACGCGCGCGGCGGTCTCTGGATCGTCACTACCACTTCTGTATTGCGCCTCGCATTGGGGGATCTTGCGCGGGTTCCCGATGGAGCGCCGCAGCCCATCCGGTTTGCCCAATACGACAAACGGGACGGCCTTCGGCTGGCCGAGAGAGCGGGTATGGGCGCCCCACATATTTCCGCTGCCCGCGATGGGCGCATCTGGATCTGCGAGCGGGACGGAGTGGGGGTGCTCGACCCCGATCTTCTGGCGCCGAACCCGATTCCGCCTCCGGTTCATGTGGAGCAGTTCACAGTCGACGGGCGAGGGCTGTCCGGAAGCTTGCCGTCCTTCCGTGGCCGGCAGGTTCGCATCTCTTATTCCGGCCTGAGTCTGACGGCGCCGGAACGAGTTCGCTATCGCTACCGGCTGGACCCGGTCGACTCGAATTGGACGGAAGGAGACACGCGCCGGGAAGTCACGTTCGTAAACCTGCCGCCAGGAAGGTATCGATTCCGGGTGATCGCGTGCAATCTCGACGGCGTGTGGAACGAAGCGGGCGACGGCGTCGATTTTCGCGTTGTTCCGTACTTTACGCAGACGATCTGGTTCAAGCTCTCCATAGCATTCGCCGCCGGGCTGGCGGGCTGGATGATCTATCGCCTGCGCATGCGGCAGTTGCTGGCGCGCTTCCGAATCGTGGCGCAGGAGCGCGCGCGGGTGACGCGGGAGATCCACGACTCGCTGTTACAGGGGTTCGCCGGAGTGGTTTTTCAGTTGTACGCCGCATCGCGGCAGTTCGACAGCAATCCGCAGCAGAGCAAAGAAAAGCTCGACCGCGCGTTGGACCAGGCCGACACCTCGCTGCGGGAGGCGCGCCAGATGATGATGGATATGCGGCTGCCGGTGCTGGAAGACCGTACCCTGCCGGACGCGCTGGCGGAGGTGGGCGCGAATGCCGTCGCAGAAACGTCTGTAGCGTTCCAACTGAAGACAAAGGGCCGGGTGGCGCCGCTCGCCTATTCGGCCCAGGCGGCGATGTTCCTGATCGGACGCGAGGCGATCAACAACGCGGTGAACCATGCGGGCGCCAGCCGTATCACGGTGCAGCTGACCTATTCGGACAAAGAATTCCGCATGACGGTGCAAGACGACGGGTCGGGGTTCGATCCGGAAGCGGCGCGGCAGAAGGAGGGCCATTTTGGCGTGCAAAGCATGGGCGAGCGGGCGAAACAGGTGGGCGCCGCTTTCGGGATCGATACGGCTCCCGGCCGGGGCGCGAAGATCGAGGTGTCGGTCCCGCGCAGGGCGCCGCGCGAGAATGCGTAGCAATGGGATGGCGGGCCTGACACAAACGTGACAGTTGCCGTGTAGAATCGGGGTCATGACGGAGTGGCTCAAGCCGCCCCGGAGCTTACTGCTGATTCTGGCGCTGCTGACCGTGGTGTCGGTGTCGGCGCTGGGGTGGTTCGACTGGAAACTGCTAGGGCAGGAGCGTCTGGTCGAAGCGCAAAGGGCGCGGGAACGGCTGGAGCAGACGGCCGACCGGATCGCCGCCAACCTTCGTCGGAGCCTGGCAGAGACCGGCGACCGGTTGGGCGCTCCAGGGGTCGAGCCCGCCCCTGCCCTCGATGCGCTGCTGCTGCAAGTCAGCGACAGCGGCGTGAGGGCAACGCCCGCGGAGCGGCTGCTCTACTATCCCCTTCCCGACGCGCCGCCGGAAGCCGATGCGGCGAGGTACGCCGAAGGCGAGGTCCTCGAATTCCAGGGGCACGACGCGGCGCGCGCGGCGGCCTGGTACGGTCAACTCGCCGAGTCCCCAAACCTCCTGGTGCGGCTGGCGCGGGCTCTTCGCAACAGCGGCCGCATGGAGGAGAGTCGCGCGGTCTATCAGAAGCTGGCGGGGTTCGCAGGGTCGTCCGTTGCCGGGGCGCCGGCGGATCTGGTGGCGCGGCACGCGCTCGCCGAGCTCTCGGGAGATCGAACGGCCGCCGCGGCCCTGCGCAACGATCTGGTTCGCGCGCGATGGCGGCTCACGCGGGGTCAATTCGCATTCTACTGGGCCGAAGCCGCCCGCCTCTCCGGGAATCCGGAGGCTCCACCACCGGAGTTGACCGCCCTGGCGGAGGCCGCGGCGGAGGTCTGGCGGGCGCGGCGGGGCGACCCGGCCGCGCGTGGACAGGCGACGATCTGGGTGGAAGGATACCCGCTTTTCGCCATTTGGCGGGGGAGTTCCGATCGTCGGGCGGTGCTCCTGATCAGCCCCGCGACGCTGCTGCGGCAAGCAGCCGCGGGTGAGCCGGTGCGCTGCGCCGCACTCGACGGCGAGGGCCGGCTGCTGGCCGGCGAGCGGGAGGGCGGCGCCCAGGCCGTCGTACGCGCCGCCGCGGGCAGCGAATTGCCGTGGACTCTTTCCGTGGCTGCCTTATCGGCGCCGCGCGCGGCCGGCATGCTGCCCAGCCAGCGGTTCCTCCTCCTCGGCACCGGAGTCATGGCCCTGTTCCTGGTGACGGGAACGTATTTCATCGCGCGCGCGATCCGGCGCGAGATGGAGGTTTCGCGGATGCAGTCGGACTTTGTCTCGGCAGTGTCGCATGAATTTCGCTCTCCTCTTACATCGATCCGGCAGCTTTCGGAATTGCTGGCTCTGGGACGCGTGCCATCGGAGGACCGCAGGGGTATTTATTACGAGACGCTGGTGCGCGAGACGGCCCGGCTGCAGAGGCTGGTGGAAAGCCTGCTGAATTTCGGGCGGATGGAGGCGGGCGCCCGGCAGTATCGATTCGAATCGGTGGACGCGGCCCGCCTCGCGGAGGGCGTGGCCGCCGAGTTCGAAACGCAGATCGCGAATTCCGGCCGCCACATTGAACTGCGCGGGCCGGAGATCCCATGCCTGATCGAGGCGGATCCGGAGGCCCTTACGGTGGCTCTTCGCAATCTAGTCGATAACGCGCTCAAATACTCACCAGACGAGCCTAACGTGTGGGTGGAGTGGCGACCGCAGCGGGATTATGTGGCGATCTCGGTGCGCGATCGAGGAGTCGGCATTCCGGCGTCGGAACGGAAGGCGATCTTTCGTAAATTCGTGCGCGGCAACGCGGCCGCGGTGGCTAATGTGAAGGGCTCGGGCGTAGGTCTCGCGATGGTCCGGCATATCGTGGCTGCCCATGGGGGGCAGATTCAGGTGGAAAGCGAGCCCGGCCGGGGCAGCACGTTCACCATTTTGCTGCCCGCGACGGGGGCCGCATGATCCGCATTCTGGTGGTCGAGGATGAGCCGGGCATCGCGCTCGGGCTGGGTGACGACCTGCGCCTGGAGGGCTATGCGGTGGAGGTGGTCGGCGACGGGGTAACGGCATCGCGCCGCGCGCGGGAAGGCAGCTTCGACCTCATCCTGCTGGACGTGATGCTGCCCGGAAAAGACGGTTTCGAGGTCTGCCGCGAGCTGCGGCGCGCGGGGTTGCGGACGCCGATTCTGATGCTTACCGCGAAGACGCAGGAGGCCGAGAAAGTTTTGGGATTCGAACTCGGCGCCGACGATTATGTGACCAAGCCGTTTGGCACGCGTGAACTGCGCGCCCGGATCAAGGCTCTCCTGCGGCGGGTGGGCGGGGAGGTGGAGACCGCTCCCTACCGGTTTGGCGACGTCGAGGTCGATTTCGCGCGCGGGGAGTTGCGCCGCGGCGGCAATGTGGTGGAGTTGACTCCGATCGAGTTCAAACTGCTGGCGCTCTTCGTTCGGTCCCGCGGGCGCGTGCTGAGCCGCGAGCGGCTGCTGGAGGGGGCGTGGGGCGCCGACACCTTCGCGTCCGATCGCATCGTGGATAACCACATCGTGAATCTGCGGCGGAAAATCGAGCCCGATCCAGCGAATCCGCGCTACCTGCGGAACTTGCGCGGGCTGGGGTACCGTTTCGATGGCTGAAATCTTACGCAAACGTGACACTGCGGGGAGGGCTCGGCGACACTGGCCGGGTATTCTGATGGCGGCTGGCGGAGTTGCCTGGCTCTCGGGCCTGTCGGCGGCGCAGGGCGGGCTGCAGGCGGAACGTCAGCTCGAGGCGGGACTGCATCGCGAAATCGTGCTGGGAGACTTGAAAGGGGCCGTGGAACAGTATCGGAGTGTGCTGGCAATCCCCGATCGATCGCGCGGGGTTGCCGCGCGGGCTCTGTTTCAGATGGCGCAGTGTCTGGAGAAGCAGGGAAACGCGGCCGAGTCGCTGGCGATCTATCGGCGTGTCGTGAATGAGTATGGGGACCAGGGGCCGGTGGCAGCGGCGGCGCGCGCGCGATTGAAAGCCGCGGGGGAAGGACGGCCGGGTCCGCGGAATCTCCTGTTTCAGGAGGGCGTGCCAGGCAAGGTCCCGGCGGGGTGGTTTGTGCCGGCGCTGCCGAAGGATGCGAATGATATGGCGGAGTTGCGCCGCGACGGATGCCGCAGCGGGGCGAGGTGCGCCGTCGTGATGGTCCCGGGGAACGCGCCGCGACCTTCCAGCCAGTTGATGCAGACCTTCAGCGCCGAGCCGTATCGCGGCGCGAGAGTGCGCCTGCGCGCATGGCTCCGCGTGGAGCCGTCAGGGCCCGATGACCACGCCCAAATGTGGCTGAGCGTGGATCGTCAGAACCATGGCCGCGGATTCTACGACAACATGGACGACCGTCCGGTTCGTTCGAGCGAATGGACGCCGTGCGAGATCGTAGGCACGATTCAGGAAGACGCCACATTCATCGATATCGGCGTGATGTCCATCGGACGCGGACGCGTCTGGGTGGATTCGGTCTCGTTTGAAGTCCTGAAGTAGGTCATTTCGATTCTCATCCCAAATACCTGGAGGATACGTGTACCCAATCACAAGAGCAGTTCTTACGGTTGCTTTCTGCGCCACTCTGGCGCACGCCCAGAAACAGTACAAACCCGGCGAATACGAGGCATACAACGCGGTCGTGAAAGATGTCGTCGCGAACAATTTCGCGCAGGCATTGGCTGATCTCGATACGTGGTCGCGCCAGTTCCCGCAATCCGACTATGCGCCGGACCGCGAAGTTCTGTACGTGAAGACATTCGTCGGCGGCAAGCAGTGGGCTAAGGCGGTGGACAAGACGGGAGAACTGATGGCGAAGGGGATCGATGCGTTCTTCCCGGACCCGAAGGATGCGCTGCAGGTGCTCTACAATGCCACGATCGCCATTCCGATGGTGGCCGGCCCGAGCCCAGCGGAAGTTGCAGCCGGAGACGCCGCGGCGCGCGCGCTTTTGACGTTCGACCGCCGGCCGGCAGGTCTGAGCGACCCGGACTGGAGCAAGCTACGCGCCGATATCGCAGCGCCGGCGAAGGCGGCATTGTTGTATCTCGCCATGCTGCCGGGGAATCAGGCGATGACGCGGCAGCCCCGCGACTGCGTCGCGGCGGAGGCCGCTTATCGCCGAGCGCTCGAGCAGTTCCCCGAGAGTTCGACTGTCGCGTACAATCTCGCCACGGCGCTGCATTGCTCGAAGAAGACGGCGGAGGCGATCTATGAATATGAGCGCGCGGCCACGGTCGACCCGACGTTGGGAGGGACGCGCGAGGCGGCGCAGATCCGCAGCATCGCGGACAACGCGTACATCAAATTCCACGGAAGCGACGAGGGGCTCGCTGTGTTGAAAGAGATGGCGGGTCGTTCTCCGCTCCCGCCGCCCGGCTTCACGCTCAAGACAACGGCCGACATCGAGGCGGAGCACGAGGCGGCTCTGGAGGCTCAGAATCCGCAATTGGCTCTGTGGAAGAAGATCCGCGGCGCGCTGTCGGGCCCGGGGGGCGATCAGTATTTCGAGACGCAGTTGAAGAATGCCGCGGTGCCACAGTTGCGCGGGAGTCTGGTCACCGCCAGGCCAGCCTGCCGGCCGAAAGAACTCGTAGTTTCCGCAGGTGACGGCCCCGAAATTCTCCTGCAGCTCGACCGGCCGCTGGCGGGAAAACCCGAACCGGGCGCAGAATTCCGATGGGAAGGCGTCCCATCCGCCTTCGCCGCGCGCCCCTTTTTGCTGACAATGGACACAGAGGCGAAGGCCATCCAGGGCCTCGCAATGACGCCATGCGGCGCCCCCGTGCGCAAGAAATAGGGAGGGCGGGACTATGATCGAGCCCGGGAATGACCGGGAATGGACGGAGTTCGAGTTTTCCCGCTCTGAATCTGTCACAATATGGGCGACCCCATGGATCGCCGTAGATTTCTCACACAATCGGCCGCCGCGCCGTTCTTCATCAGGAATCTGATTTCCGCTCCGCCCAGCGGCAAGCTCCGGCTGGCCGCATTTGGCGCGTCGAATATGGCGTTCTACACGCTCGACGGCGTCGCCCGCCATCCCAATGTCACGCTGACCTGCGCCGCCGAGATCGATTCTTCCCGGCTCGGGCAACTGAAACAGAAATTCCCGGATGTGCGCGTCTACCAGGATTGGCGCGCGATGCTCAAGAAGGAGCGGAAGAACCTCGACATCGCGTGCGTGGGCACACCGGACCATATGCATGCTCCGATTGCGATGTCGGCGATGCGGCAAGGCCTCCACGTCTACGTGCAGAAGCCGCTCGCGCACGACATTTACGAAGTCCGCAGACTGGCGGAAACGGCGCGGTCGAAGAAACTCGTGAGTCAGATGGGTATCCAGGTGCACTCCAGCCGCGAGTATCAGACGGCGGTGCAACTGATCCAGAGCGAGGCCATCGGGAAGGTCAAGGAGGTGCACTCCTGGAGCAACAAGACATGGGGCGATACCGCCACGATGCCGGATCGCTCCGATCCCGTGCCGTCCTCGCTCGACTGGGACGGATGGCTTGGCGTGATGTCGAAGCGTCCCTTCATCGGCGACGGGTATTATCATCCGCTGAACTGGCGGAAGCGGATCGACTTCGGCACCGCCACGTTTGGCGATATGGGATGCCACATCTACGACCCGGTGTTCGGCGCTCTGCGGTTGACGGCGCCCGTGTCGGTGCGGTCGGAAGGCCCCGCGCCGGGGCAGCACAGTTGGGCGCTGAATTCGGTGATCCACTATGTCTTCCCGGGGACTTCGGTGACGGAAGGCAAGACGGTCGCGGTCACGTGGTACGACGGCGAGGAGCGGCCGCCGCAGGAGGTGCAGCAGCTGCTGGGCACGCGCCAGATGCCGGGCCAGGGGTCGATCTTCGTGGGGACCAAGGGGGTGATGTTGCTTCCCCATACCGCCATGCCCATCCTGCTGCCGGAGGCCGACTTCCGGGACTATAAGATGCCGGAAATTGCGCCGATTAACCACTACTTCCAGTTTGTCGAGGCGGTGATGGGAAAGCAGAAGGCGACCACTTCCTTCGACTACTCGGGCCCCCTTACCGAGAGCGTGCTGCTCGGGCCGCTGGCCACGCGATTCCCCAAGACCACGCTGGAGTGGGATTCCGCGAAGCTGAAATTCAAGAACTCGCCCGAGGCCACCAGCCATGTCCGCCGCGATTATCGCGCGGGATGGAAGGTGAAGGGCCTGAGCTAGGGAGAACGACCATGACACGACGCGCTTTGATGCTTGCCTGTGCCCTTCCGTTGATGGTTTACGCGCAGACGCCCCGCAACCGGGCTCCGCTTCCCAACGAGCAATGGGTGAAGCTGTTTAACGGAAAGGACCTCACGGGCTGGGTCCCGGTCGGCCACGAGAAGTGGACGGTCGAGGAGGGCACGGTCCATGGTCAAGGCGTCACCAAGGAATACGGCTACCTCCGCACCGAGAAGATGTACAAGGATTTCTGGCTGTCGATCCGCTTCAAGTGCGAGGACGACGGCAATAGCGGCGTTTACTTCCACACGGAGTTCAAGGGCGATACCCCGGAGATCTCGAAGGGCATGCAATTCGAGATCGACCGCACATTAAACCATCACAACGGCGGGCTCTATGGCGACGGGCGCAACTGGATCGCCTGGCCCTCGCCCGAGTTCGAACAGGTGCTGCGCCCGACGGACTGGAACGAGTTTCTGCTGAAGGTAGAAGGCAACCACATGGTGTGCATTCTGAACGGCGTCACGATTCTGGATTTCACGGATCCGTCGCCCCGTTCGTTCGACGGCTACATTGCGCTGCAATTGCACTCGGGCGGCGAGGGCAATATGCGGTTCAAGGACATTTACGTTCGCGATATGTCGGTGCGGTAAAAGGTCACCGCAAGATGCCGTGACCGCGGCGGTGAAGCACTTCGTTCCGGTCAATCCAGGTCGATATCGCGCTTGGGAGGCGTCAAGTCCGGATTCTCTTTCGCGCGCTTGAAGAGTTCGTCGAACTTCTTTTCGAGGACCTTGCCGTGGGATTTCTCCGCCTCGAACTGCTTCTGGAAAATGGCCTCCCGGCGGGCGCCGGCGCCCTTTAATTTCTCTACTTCCGCTGCCAGGTCGTCAATCAAGCGCGGCTTCTCCGGGACCGTGTGCGCGATAATGGCGCGGGTCTCCTGATCAATCTTGAGAATCGCCTGGCAGCAGGGGCACTCGACGTCGAACATTCCATTGGCCATGCATCTATGGTAGCCGAGATGTTGGGGGATCACCGCGCAAAGAACAGCGCCGGGGCCGCCGGCGACGGATCGCCGGCGGACGAGGCATTGTTACAGGCCCCGAAGAGACGGTTGGAGGAATTTATGGTCAGCTAGTAGGATTTTAGGCGAGGTGACTGGTTAGGCGGGTCAAAAAGCGGATGGTCAACCGTCTCTCCGAGAACCTGTGAAAACTTAGTCACGTTCTCTCTTAAGCAATCCCTTCGCCAAACCGTATGTTCTTTTAAATCAAATATTCACTGGCCAATTGTCCTTCACGTGTATGCAAAATTGGCATCCCCGTGTCAATGTCATGTTCCAAAAGGCGACGCTGTGTGTAAACATGCCGGAAACGTGCAAATGTTTCCGCCATCCGTTCTCTACTGCTGCGCCGGGGGGTTCGCCAGCGCCGGCAACTGACTCGGAGGATGCGACACCACACCGCGGAACGCCTCATCCATCGAGATGTCATTGTTCGTCAGAATTTGCCCGGTGGCGCGGTCCAGTTCGACCTTGGCGCGCGCATAGGCGGCGCGCGCGGCGACCTCATTGGATTCCGCCGCCGTCATCGCCTGCTGATCCTGAATGACGTTGTAGATGGTGGATGCGCCTAGCGCCAGTTTCTTTTGCTCGGCGTCCAGGGTCTGCGCTTGCAAGGCGCGCTGCTTCGTTGCCGACTGGTACTGAGCCCGGGCTTGAGTAAGGCCGATGAGCGCATTCTGCACGTCTACCCGCACTTGGTTCTCCAGGCGCTGCAAGCCGAGTTGCTGCTGCCGCAGCGTCAACTCATCGTTGAGAACCTGCGCCTGCGCCGCGCGGTTGCGTAATGGGATGGTCAGGTTGATGGCCGCTGCGTAGTTGGGAAAATTCCGGTCGAAGATCTGGCTTAGGACCGAGCCGTATCCGCCGATGAAAAACGCGTTGTTGCCGTGCACCGTTCCCGCCGGAGCGGGCAGGTTGGTCAATTGCCCGGCCAGAGCGTTGTTGCTGAGACTGACGACGGCGTCGAGGGTGGGGAGCAGGGCGTTCTTCGATCCCCTGATGGTCATACCCTGATTTGCGATCTGGATACGGCTCTGCGCCAACTCGGGCCGCGACGAGATCGCCATCGCCATCATGTCCTGCACGGGCGAGATGGGCTCCACGTCGGGAATCCGGATGACATCGGTTGGGATGATGTGCGCTTCCGCGACGGAAGGGCTTGCCACGCCGGTGCGGCTGAGGGCCGTCTTGATGATCGTTTCCTGTTGCAGCACCTGCATCCGCGCGAGTGTCTGCTGTTGCTCGGCGGCGGCGATTTGAGCCTCGGCGCGCGTCACCTCGATGGGCGCCATCGTCCCCACTTCCACCTGCCGGCGGTTGTCCTCGTGGAGCCGCTGCGCTGCCGCCACCGCCTCTCCCGCCACTTTCACCTGCTCGTTGAATGCGACCAGTTGCCAGTACAGAGACATGATGGCCGCCACGGTGGTCTCCACTTGCAGCTTGAAGGTCAGGTCGGCGACTTCCCGGTTGTTGCGCGCGATGTGGATCTGCCGTGAGTTGACCGCCGGCCCGAAACCCTGCAGCAGGTGCTGCGTAATGGAAAGTCCCAGCGACGATGTAGTGGCGGGATTGAAGTCGTTACGCGGGTTGTTCCCTGTGGTTGAGTTGTTGTTCAATCCGAGGTTCACGGTCGTGCCCGTGATAAAGCCCTTTTGGATGCCCAGCGCTGAAAGATCCTGGCGCTGGATGAGCGCGGTCGTGCCGGTGATGAAGGTGTTCGTCTGCGGCGTGGTTTGGTGCGCCCAACTGGCGCTGCCGGTCAGGATGGGGTCGAGGTTGGGGATGCTCGGACCGGAGGACTGCAATACGGCGCCGCCGACCGCGGACGTGGTTCCGGCGCTGGCGACGGATGCCGCGTTCTGATTGGCTCCAGGAGTGGTGCCGGAAGCGGAGATACTCGCGCTGGCAGGCCCGGCTGTGACGTTGGTCGAGACGCCGCGCGCGAATCCGCCGGCCTCGGCCTGCATCACGACGGTGTCCGCGATCTGCGGGCCGTAGCGCTGGATCGCGATATCGAGGTTATTCTCGAGCGCCAGGGCGATTGCATCGCGGATCGACAGGTAGAGATTGCCGCCGCGCAGCAGGCTTTCCAGCCGGCCCGAATTGGCGACGCTGGGCGGCGGCACGGGCCGGGGGCGGTAGGGCCGCTGGATCCGGCCCAGCAAGCCGTGAGGCTCCGCGATGGCCGGCTCGGACGCCGGCCGGTTGGTTTGCGGCGTCGGCGCCGGTTTATCGGCGGCGAATCCGCCCGCGGGCGACAGCAGCAAGGCAGCGCACAAGACTGCGACAAGAAATCTGGCTTCGTACATCGGTCTAACCTCGAGCTTCCAAGTGGGGATGTTTAACTTCAATGGTATAGTAGGCCTTTGTGACCCCGCAAGCCGAGCCCATCCTGGAGTTGTTCCGCTCCACCGGGGCGTACCTCGAGGGACACTTCCGGCTCACCAGTGGATTGCATAGCGGCGAGTATCTGCAATGCGCCCTGGTGCTGCAACATCCGTCGCACGCCGAAAAGCTGGGACGCCTGTTGGCTGACCGGTTGCGGCGGCAGATCGGCCGCGGCGTGGGAGTGGTCGTTTCACCGGCGCTGGGTGGTCTTCTCATCGGACACGAGGTGGCGCGCGCGCTAGGCGCGAGGTTCCTGTTCACGGAGCGCGACGCGGCCACGAAACAGATGGCGCTGCGCCGCGGGTTTACGGTTACACCGGGCGAAGGCGCGGTGGTGGTCGAAGATGTAATCACGACCGGCGGCAGCACACGCGATGTCGTCGACGTTCTCCGCGCCGCGGGCGCCGAAGTCCTTGCGGCGGGATCGATTATCGACCGCAGTGGCGGCGACGCGGATGTCGGCGTGCCGCGAGTCGCTTTGGCGACGTTGCAAGTGGTGGCGCACCCCCCCGAAGCTTGCCCTCTTTGCCGCATGGGCATTCCGGTGGTCAAGCCCGGCTCGCGTCCGCTCTGATGCGGCGCATCAAAATCGAGATCGCCTACGATGGCACGCAGTTTCACGGGTGGCAGGTGCAGCCGGGGCTGCCGACGATCCAAGGCGTTCTGGAAGAAATCGTCTCGGGGATTGAGGGCTCGAAGGTGCATGTGGCGGGGTCGGGGCGCACCGATGCGGGTGTCCACGCGCTCGGACAGGTGGCGGCCTTCAGTATCGGGAATCCGATCCCGGTTGCGAATCTGCGCCGCGCCGTGAACCGCCTCCTGCCGCGCGCCATCCGGGTGCTGTCGGTTCAGGAGATGCCCTCCGAATTTCATCCACGCTTTGACGCCAAGGCTAAGACTTACGAATACCGCATCGTGCGGACGGAAGTCTGTAGCCCTTTCGAGTGGCTGTATGCGCACCACTTTCCGTACCCGCTCGACGAAGCGCGCATGGCTGAGTGCGCCCACGCGTTCGAGGGTGAACACGATTTCACGGCGTTTGCGGCGGCGGACGACCGCGACGCGGAGGGCAAGTCGAAGGTGCGCAGCGTGTTTTCGTCGGTGTTAGAGCGGAGCGAGGGAAGGCTGGTATACCGGGTTCGTGGCAGCGGCTTCCTGAAGCACATGGTGCGGAATATTGTGGGCACGCTGATCGAAGCGGGGAAGGGGAATCTCGCGGACGTGACCATTCTGCCCGCGAGGCCGGGACCCACCGCCCCGGCGAAGGGGCTTTTTCTGGTCAATGTGGAATATTGATCCAGGGGCGCCGTAGTCGATCGAGCAACGACTGTGACACGTTGTTCTCCGAAGTTTTTCAGAAGTACTGGGAGTTCTATATCTCCGAAAGGCCCGCGATGTGTCCAGGAAAACAGCGACGCCGCCGCGAGGAATTCCTATGCCAAATCTATCATCCGCAAAAGCGGCTTGGGATATACTAGCATGACCTGGACATCGCAAATGGAAACGCAGGGCCGCGCACACCCGTAGCGCGGTGGACTTGAGCGCCGTGTGATCGCAGGAATCCTGTAACATGCAGAATCTGATTGAACACGACACTTGCCAAGATCCTGGTATCGTAGCGAGTCAACTCCCGGTTGCAGCGCCGCCGCGCAGGCTGCCCTGGCTGTGGATTGGAGTTGTCATGATCACTTGCATCAGGCTAGTCGCTTTTTTCGGCCTACCCTACGGCAACACGGACGATATTACAGGCGATTACTACGCTCGCACCGTGGGTGTTTGGGGCCAGGCGACCAGCTTCGCGAGTAACCAAGCGCGTATTTACTTATTAGTAACGGAGCCGGTGGGCGCTCTCATGATGCGATTGGCAGGGACCGTGTGGTACGACCTCCTTAACTTGAGCGCCTTCGCCTTCGGTTCCATGTTGCCGCTTTTTGCTCTGCGGCGCTGGTTGGACGACTCGGCAAGACGGCTTTATGTGCTGGCGTTCTTCGCCACTCTGCCCCTCTTGTTTTCATACACTCCTCCATACGGGTATCCCACATTCATGCATTTGCCGCTAGTCTCCGGCGGATTGGCGTTTCTCGCGTTCGGGAGGTCGCGAGAGAGCGCCCGCGCCGTCGAGCGCGAACGATGGCTAATTGCAGGCAGCGTTCTTTTGATGCTCTCGCTCCTTTGTTATGAGCCGGGAGCGCTCGTCATAGTCCTCATGCTGTTGGCCTATTTTGGGGGGCCCGGCGCCAATCGCATTCGGCCAAGACGGCGGTTAGCGGAAGTATGGTGCGCGTCGGTGGTGGTGGGGCTCTACTTGATCGCGTATCTGATTTACAGAACCCTTCACCCGCCCACATATGACGGAGTGCAATTGTCACTCGGCTTAGGCCTGCCGCAGATGCTAACGGTCCTCCGAACCCTCTCGGTATCGTCTAACGTCTTCGCATGGATGGTCTGGCCGCAGCCGCTGTCGTACGTTGATTTCGGAAGCGGACGGACAACTGCCATGGCCTTATTCGCCAATGTAGCGTGGAGCCGGCTTGAATTTGCCGCTCTCCCCGCTATCGGAGTGGCGATCATTACGCTGATTCTTGCCTGGCGGGCTCTGCGGTCCGGCCGCCGGGGAGAATCCACGGTTCACCTGGCATTTTTGAGCATCGCCGCAGTGGTCTTGCTGTTTGGGCCGAACGTCGGCTATTTGATCTGCCCCAAAATCTCGTCACTCGTCCTGAAGGGTAACCTCGTTGCCTATGCCGGCACCGCGTATTCGCAAATGGGGTTCGCCCTGTCCATTACGGTTGTAGGATTATGGTTGCGACGTCTCCGACCGATGGGCGCCCGTGTTGTAGGAATGCTCTGCGTGGCGGGGTTCATTGGATGGGGTTCGCTGGCGGCCACTGGTTTCAACCAAGCTTCCGCGCGCGTCTCCCGTGCACAGGCGGCCAAATGGGAAGTGGTTCGGTTTATCAACGCCTGCTCCACGAAGATGCCGCCAGAGTATCTGTCCGAAGTCGTGGCGCCACGGCTTTGGAATTACTCAACCGGGGCGATGTCGTGGGGGGAGCCGCGCCAGGAACAACGATACTGGGACGTGCTATCGGCCACGCGCTACGGATTGCAAGCGCATTTCGTGCGTTCCGCGCGAAAGGGCGGTCCGGTCACTTTCGGCGACTACCAGTTGGATCCGTCGGGCGCGCTCGAGAGAGTGGTGCTCCGGAGATCGGACGACGGCGCGTCAATTCAGGAGACGTTCCAGATTGAGCGGCGCGATACTTCGTACGGACCGGGCATTCGCCCGTGCGGGGCGGATCTGCAGATGGAACACTTCAACGGCACGGAATGGCCACCCTTGTCGACGAACTTCAAAGTTGACGCTTCTAATTGATTGGGGGCGCGAACTACGTCGCGCTATTCTTCCCGCAAAACTACAATGGGGTCGACGCGGGAGGCGCGCCACGCGGGGACCCAGCAGGCCAGGACGGCGATCACGCAGAGCAGGGCCGCCACGGAGGCGAAAGTCGACGGATCGAAGGTGTCGACGCCGTACAGCAGCGTCTTCATCGCCCGGGTTCCCCAGGCGGCGACGGCGAGTCCTATCGTCAGGCCAGCGGCGGTGAGCGCCAAACCGCGGCGGACCACCATTGCGACCACCGAGCGGGCGCCGGCTCCCAGCGCGATCCGCAATCCGATCTCGCGGGTCCGTTGCGTGACAGCGTAGGACAGGACGCCGTAAATGCCGACGGTGGCCAGTAACAATGCCAGCGCGGAGAAGGCGCTCAATAGTGTCATCTGCTGCGTCCGGTCTTCCACGTCGCGATCGAGGATCTCGTCCATCGTGCGAACGGCCGCGACCGGTTGCTCGGCGTCCACACCCGCGATCACGCGCCGCACAGCGCCGGCCAGCGCGGCGGGGTCGGACTTCGTCCGCACCATCAGGTTCTCGGGCTGCGCCCATGTCTCCAGGAATTGCGGGTATGGAATATATACGCCCGGTTTCATCTCGAGCTCATAGCCGCGTTCCCGGATGTCCTTGACCACGCCGATGACCGTGCGCCAGACCGGCGGCCGTCCATACATCGTGATGCGATGGCTCAGCGCGCTTTCGTTCGGCCACCAGCGCTTCGCCAGCGTCTCGTTGACGACGATTACCGGGGGCGCGCCGCCGATGTCCCGGGATTCCGCCAAGCGGCCCTCGACCAGGCGCACGCCGAGGGTCCGCAAGTATTCCGGCGAGCCGACGCGCAGCAACGCATCCCCGGGCTCTCCCGCAGACGCCTCGCGGCCCTCGACACGATAGGATTGCGTGTTCCCGGCGGCAAGAAAGGGAAGCACCGAATTGTACGCGGCGCCCTCCACTCCCGGCAGCGCTCTCACGCCGTCGATGACGCGATCGAAGAATGCCAGCCGCTTGACGGGATCCTGGTACTTGTCGCGCGGCAGGATCGTCCGCATCGTGAGCAGATGATCGGAACGAAAGCCGATATCGATGGCGCGCAGCCGCGCGAGGGTCTTGATCATGAGTCCCGCTCCCACCAGAAGGACCAGCGCGGCCGCCACTTCGAGCACCACCAGCGCATCGCGCGTCGTGGCCCGCCGTCCGCCGATGCCGCCGCGGCCGCCCTGCCGGAGGGCGTCGTTGAGCGAGGTTCGCGAGAGTTGCAGCGCGGGCACGATGCTGAAGATCAAGCCCGTCGCCAGGGACAGCGCGATGGCAAACAGGAGCAATCCCGAGTTGAAGCGGGATGCTTCCGGCGCGGCGAAACCCACTGGAGCCAACTTGTCAAGCAGTGTCATACCTGCCCGCGCCACGCCCAGTCCGAGCACGCCTCCGATGGAGGACAGCAGAAGACCCTCGGTGATCATCTGCCGGATGAGGCGGCCGCGGCCCGCGCCGAGCGCCGAACGGACGGCCATCTCACGCTGCCGGGCGACGGCGCGCGCCAGCAGGAGGCTGGCGAGGTTGGCGCAGGCAATGAGGAGCACGCATCCCGCCGCGCCCATCAACACCAGGACGCCGAGGCGTGTATTGCCGAGCAGATCCTCGCGAATCGGAACCACTACCAGCCTTTCGAGCCGGTCGTTCGTGTCGCGATGTTCCTGCCGCATGCGCCCGGCGATGGCATTCATCTCTTCGCGGGCGCGTTCCAGGCCGACACCCGGTTTCAGCCGCGCGACTACGTTGAGGTAGTGTGAGCCTCGATCGCCCGCTTCGGCGGGAGTAAAGTGGCAGGGCTGCCAGAAATCGACCTCTCGATTGCGGAAGATGAAGTCGCGCGGGAGGACGCCAAGAACCGTGAACTTGATTCCGTTCATGAGGATTGCGCGGTTCACAATTTCGGGGTTGCCGGCATAACGACGCTGCCAGAGGCCGTAGCTGATCAAGGCAAGGTTGGGATTCTCGCGATCCTCGTCCTCGGTGAACGTCCGTCCCAACAGGGGACGCACGCCCAGGACGTCGAAGAAATTGCCGGTGACGCGGCGGCCGATGACCTGCTCGGGCGGGCCGTCGGTGGTGAGGTTGGCGACTGCGCCGCGGGTGGCCGCGATGCTGGTGAAGACGTGATTCTGTTGCTTCCAGTCGAAGTAATTGCCGGGCGCCGGGGTGTTCTTCGGGAAGCTGGCGAAACTCGCGTCTTCCCAGACCATCACGAGGCGGTCGGGATCCTGGTAGGGCAGGGCGCGTAGCAGAAGGTTGCTGACACTCGAGAAAATGGCGGTGTTGGCCCCGATGCCGAGGGCCAGGGCGAGCACCGCGACTGCGCCGAAGACCGGCGCCTGACGGAGCATCCGGAAACCATAGCGGAGATCGGAAAGGAGGTTGTGCAGCACACCGGTTATACTGTCGGGCCGGGAAAAGGTTACGCGTCCCCGTCGTGATTGAGAAGCTGAAAACGTAAGGATGCTTGCGTTTTTTGGGCGGCGCAGTTGTTTACTTGCAACAAAACCGTCAAAAAAAACGTAAGCATCCTCTCTTTTTTAGGAGGGGCTGGCGCTGCTTACTTTCTGATCTCCTCTAAGCGCTTCTTCAGGTAGTCGTCATACTCCTTTTTCAGCGCGGGGTCGCGCGGACTGCCATAGATATCGCTCGACTTGTACTTCCCTTCGTCGAACTTTTTACGGGTCCATTCGTCGTGAATGTGGACCACGTCGGCATTGTCGACGATCCCCTTTACCAGGTGCGGCGGCACGAAGTAGACGCCCTCGGGATCGCCGACCACCATGTCGCCCGGCATCACCGTGACGTTCCCGATCCTCACGGGAATGTTGATCCCGGTCAGTGAAACGTTGGCAATCGCGCTGGGGTGGGTGCGGCGGAAGTAGGCGGGCATCATCATGTCCGAAATGCCCTCCAGGTCGCGCACCGCTCCGTCCACCACAATTCCGCCGTTCTTGGTGGTCTTCATGATGTAGTAGAAGAGGTTATCGCCGACAATCGTGCCGCCGTCCACCTTGCCGAAGAGATCGACCACCAGAACGTCGCCCGGCTGCAGCATGTCGATGGCGACCTGATTGTTCCACCGGCCAAGGCCGCTCTTTTGCGCTTTGGCGTTCAAGACGCCATCCACATCGGGACGGGAAGGCATGAACTGAACGGTGAAGGCGCGACCGACGAGCTTCAGCTTCGGATGGAGCACCTGAAAGCCGTCCTCGTACTGGTTCCGCCATGCCTGACCGCCGCGTCCGCCGCCACCGGCGCCGCCCGCCTGGTTTAAGCCGGCCCAGACCTCTTCGGCCGACATGCCGCGGGCGCGTTCCAGCAGGGCGTCGGGAATCTTGGGGCGTCCGTCCGCGAAACGTTCGAAGGTGTTCTGCGAAGTCAGCTCGATGAGCTGTTCCTTCGTCAAGGTAAAGATCTGCGCGTGCGCCAGCGCGGGCGCCAGGAGAAGCACCGCTCCCGCTGCGAGACTTGCAAGTCGATTATTCATACGTTCGTCCTAGCTCCATAGCCGGTCGTTGGTCCGGTCGGTATTCCACTGCGGCGTCGCTTCGAAATACCCCGGTTCCAGAAGATGCTGCTTCACCATGGCCTCGTTCAGGGTCACACCAAGGCCGGGCTTATCGGGCACCGTGATGTAGCCTTTATTGACGATTGGTTTCTCGACGCCTTCCACCAGGTCGTTCCACCAGGGCACGTCGACAGAGTGATTCTCGAGCACCAGGAAGTTCTCGGTCGCGGCGGCGCAGTGGACGTTCGCCATGCAGGAAACGGGCGTGCCTGCGAAGTGCATCGCCATAGCGACGCCGTACTCCTGCGCTCCGTCGCCGATTTTCTTGGTCTCGAGGATTCCGCCGGAAGTCGCCAGGTCCGGATGGATGATGTCCACGGCGTGATTCCGGCAGAGCTCCATGAAGGGCTCCTTCAAGTAGATGTCTTCCCCGGTGAGGATCGGAATATCGACGGCGTCGGTGATCTTCTTGAGGAGGTCGGTATACTGCCACGGGATCATGTCTTCGAGCCAGGCCAGATTGTATTTCTCGAGCTCCTTGCCGAGCTTGATGCAACTGTTGACGCCGATGTGGCCGAAGTGGTCCGCCGAGAGCGGCACTTCCCAGCCGACCTGCTCCCGCACCGCAGCCACGTACTCTCCCATCCTGGCGACTCCCTTGGGGGTGAGCTCCATGCCGGTGAACATGTGCTGGACGCGGCCGCCGCCTCCCGTGCTCACGCCTTCCGGACGGGTGACGCAGCCGGGGATGCCGTCCATCAAGTCGATACCGAGATCCATCTTCAGCCATGTGAAACCCTGGTCCTTGCGCGCCTTCAGACGCTGGCCATAGATCTTGGGATCGTGATCCTCGGTGGTGTCCGCATAACAGCGGATGCGGTCGCGGAACTTGCCGCCTAGCATTTGATAGACCGGGACGTTGTAGGCTTTGCCCGCGAGGTCCCACAGCGCCATCTCGACGCCGCAGACGCCGCCGCCCTGCCGGGCATGGCCGCCGAACTGTTTGATCTTGCGAAAGATCTTATCGACGTCGCAGGGGTTTTCGTTGAGGATGCGGCTTTTCAGCATCAGCGCATAGTTCTTGCTGGCGCCGTCGCGCACCTCGCCGAGGCCGTAGATTCCCTGGTTCGTGTCGATGCGAAGGATCGGACAGGTCATCGGCGCCCGCGCGATCGTGAGCACGCGCATGTCCGTAATGCGCAGCGCGGACGGTTTCGAGTTGGTGTTGGTGTTCTGCGGCAACGCGTCCAGCGTTTGATCCGCCCAGAAGCCGGCGCCCAGCAGCCCGGCCGTGGTTTTCAAAAACGAGCGTCGCCCGTTGTGTCGCATTTACCCCTCCCGGTTCTACCCCTTGGCTTCCGCGTTCGCCCGGTTCAGCAGTGCCCGCATATAGGCGAACCCGTAGGCCGTTTGCGCGAAATTGCCGCCCACCATGGCCGGCGAATGGTCGAGAATCACGATGCCGTCGTAATTGACGTCGCGCAACGCCTTCATGATCTTGTACATGTCGTAATAGCCGTTATCCATGAACGTCTCGACGAAATGCGGCAGCGGCGCCGTGACGTTGCGGAAGTGAATCTTCCAGATCTTCTGCGCGCCGAAGTAGCGGATCATCTCCTCGGGGTCCTTGCCCGTGAGCTCCTTGCCGCCTTCGAGCCATGTGCCGCAGCAGAGGCAGATACCGACATTGGGACTGTTGGCGATTTCCATGGCGCGGCGGTATCCATCGAAGCTGGAGAAAATGCAGCGCGGCACGCCCGCGAGCACGGGGACCGGCGGATCGTCCGGATGGATTCCGATGCGAACCCCCGCCTCTTCCGCCACGGGGGCCACCTGCTTGATGAAGTAGGTGTAGTTCTCCCAAATCTCTTCCTTCGAGAATTCGCGCCCGTGCGAGAGCGGCTCCTTGAACTCGACGTTGTCCCAGACGCCTTTCTTATTGGGGCTGGCCATGTCGAATTCGCGCGCCGAGGTTCCGCGTACGGTCGCGCGGCCACTCGACCAGATGCCGTTGCCCATGTGGGCGTAGGTCGTATAGTAAATGCCGGCCTTTCCGAGGTTGCGCAGGTACTGTTTGTATTCCTCGATCTTCTTGTCGCGTCCCGGCAGATTCAACGTCACTTCCGGCATATTGTGGACGCTGGTGTTGCCGATGTTCCAGACGGTGACGCCGGCGTCGGCATAACGCTTCTTGATTTGCTGGAAGCCCTCGGCCGTGCGCAGGTCGGGCGACGACGCGACGCTGATGTATTCCGCGCCGATCTGTTGCAGAAACTGCAGGAACTCGTCGGTCGGTTTGGCCTGTCCCTGCGCGCAAAGCTTGATCCCCGGCTGGACGCCGTGGGTGACGGCCCGTGCGCTTCCGGCCAGAAGACTCCCCATCGCCAGCTTGCCGAATTTTCGTCGATTGATTTGCATAGATTACCCTCGGATACCCAACATCGGCGGCGGCGACGCTCTCCGCTTCAATCGAATCGCCGCAAAATCGAACCTGCCTTCGCGAATCGGCGTGCCGATCACTTCAATCCGTTCCAAATCGCGCGTTCCGAGCCCGGCGTCTTCCGCGAGTTTCAGGACGCTGTCGCAGACCTCGAAGGGCGGCGCGCCGCGGTCCGCTTGCGGGTCGAAGCCCATCAGCGCCATCGACACGGCGTCCGTCGTCACCGGGTTCAACCCCGCGACGATGATGCCGGGGGCGACGGCGGTTAATTCCTCCCGGACCCATGGCCCCTCGCCACCCGTCATTGTCTTGATACCCTCGACGATGGCGAGATGAATCGGACGGGCTGCGCACAAATCGACCACCGTCCGCGGCACGCGCCACGTGGCTTCCCGAGGCGATTTCGGGTCCTTTTCCGGGGGCGCGCTCTTGGATGGCTGCCGGTTGCCGCTGTGGACGAGGGTGCGGCCTCCCTTTGGGATGAGAGAGGGTTCGTCCTGCCCCGCGCCCGAGCCGTAGATCGTACAGGGTGTCAGGCCAAAGCAGTTCTTCATGGAAAGCGTGATGCCGGCGGTGGCGTGCTCTTTCATTTTGGCGATGCTGACGAACACGTCGCAGTCTTCGTAGGAGTGATTGAGGTCGAAGGCCGGGAACATGTAGCCGCCGAACGGCACTCTCAGGCGCGAATACTTCTTGGCGCGGCCCAGATAATTGGTATTCTCGAACTCCACGTTGGGCGCGGCGCCGAGGATGTCCAGTGGCTCCCAGTTGGCGCGCAGGACATACTCCTCGACGGGGTCGGCGGTGGACCAGGGGCTTTCCAGAATGCGGATGCGGCGGGCGCCGGCTTTCGAAAGCAATTGCGCGGCGGCGGCGATGACGCGCGGATGCGTATAGTGCGTATCCTCGAGCGGCAAGTAGCCGAGCCGGTACGTCGGGGCGCCGGTCAGATTGACCTTCATCGCCACGGTCTTGCCCTTGACGAGCCGTCCGAGACCGCCAAGCTGGTCGAACATCTTCTGCATGGCGGGCAGCAATTCCGCGGGCTCATAGGTCCGGCAGCGCGAGGCGGCCACCGGCGACGTGGGCGCGTCGGCGCGCGCGAAGGGAGCGGCGGCCAGGCCGGCAGCCGATGTCTGCAGAAACTCTCTCCGCCTCATAGGTTCAACTCCAATGCCACATACTGCGAGACCTGGGGCAGGTACACTTCGACGCCATCCTTCTGCGCCTCGCTGCGGACGCCGGCGATTTGCGGTCTGTCCACCATCGACGCCGTCACCTTGCGGTAGGGTCCGGCGATGCGCACGCTGGCGATGTCCGGGCCGCGATCCGCATAGAAGAGCAGGTGCACGACCGCCTGTTTCCGGTCGGGCGACAGCGTGTAGTACGATCCCGCCGCGCCCGCGTTCCAGAAGCGCACGAGGTCGTGCCGGTGGCTTACCAGCACTACGGCATCGTTCGCCATCTGGTACGGATCGTCGGGTTTCGCGATGCCACGCGCGATCCTGCCCTTGCCGGCCGTCCACGTGTAGAATCGCGGATGGTCCGCGGTCGTGGAATGCGGCTCGCCCCAGACGGGCGTGGTGATCAGCATGCCGCCGGCTTCGACGAACGATAGGACTTCCCTGCGCAGCGCCGCGGAGGGCGCCTCCTCGTCCGCATAAAGGACGGCCCGCAGGCCATGCCAGTCCGCGGCGCGCGCCGACTCTTTGCGCAGCACCCGGTAATGTTGCCCGGCGCGGCCCAGGAGATTGAGCAGCTCATGACTGAAGAACTCGTTACCGCCGGTGAAATCGGAGATCACGCCGACAACTGCAGCCGGCGTATAGGCTTCCCAGTCTTTGTGGGCCGCGAAGAACGACGTGGCCTGTCCGATCGTTTTCCAGGTTGCCAGGGCGCTGGCGTTGCCCGCCGCGATTCCCGCGGCAAGGGTGTCCTCGAGCGACACGATCCAACGCCCCCCGTACACGGCGCAATCGGCAATTGCGGTGAGGTAGGAGCCGGGAAATGCCTGCTGAGGCGGGGGAGCGTCTATCCAAGCGGTGGCGCCGGGGCGCATTGCGGCCGCCAGCCGGATCGCCCAATCGTTGGAATCCACCCAGGCGACCCCCGTCGGACCGGCGCTGACGCCGCTTGCGCCCCCGCCGCGCGAGGAGCGGACGCCCGGCCACGCGCCTTTGACGATGCGCGCTCCGTCGGGGGGCGCGTCCGGATGGACCACGTGGAATCCCATTTGGGCGGCTCGCGCCCGCAGCGAATCGAACTCATCACTGTTGTCGATGAGCAACGTATCGATGCCCGTATCCTTGAGCGGCGCCAGAGTGGCCGGATCGGCCCACGCGGCGGGCCAGCGCATCGGTGTCCAGGCGGGCCTCATATCGCTACTAATGTATCCGAAATACACGCCGCATTTTCCGGTGGGCTCAGATTTATCACACGGGCTGCTGGAACACAACCTACATCGGGCGCTTCGCGAGGCCGTCGACGAGGATCTTTGCCAGGTCGGCGATCATGAGGAGGCCGGGATTGTCGGGTGTCCAATCGGGCTTTGGAATGCCATCGACGGTGATCGCCATGGCGATGCGGCCGGCGGGGGACTCGACGATGCCAACGTCCGAGCGCAAGGCGTCGAGCGCGCCAGTCTTATTGGAGACCCGCAGGTCCCCGATGCGGCGTCGGATGCCTGCGCCGTCCTGGCAGCGGCGCAGGATCGCGAGGATGTCCTTGGATGCCTCGGGGCTGACGATCTCGCCGCGCGCGAGCTTTTCGAGGATCGTGACCATGTCACGCGGCGTCGACATACCGATTCCATATTTCTGGTTCTCGGGCAATTTGCCCGCCGCGGAGAAGCCGGCAGGGTTCTTGAGCTGGCTGCCGTCGCCGCGGATCTTGCGCATCGAGCGGGTGGTCTTGATGCCGATCTTGTCCAGGTAGGCATTGACGGCGTCGGTGGTGAACCGCTCCAGGACAATGTTGGTCGCGGTGTTGTCGCTGAGGACGATCATCAGGTTGACCACATCGCGAAGCGGGAGCTGTACTCCGTCGGAGAGTTCGGTTCCGATGATGCCGGAGCCAGAGACTTTCTCGGCCGCGGTGATGGTCAGCGGCTCGGTCCACTTCGCCTGACCGCGCGCCACTGCGTCGAATACGGAGAGCAGGATGGGCAGCTTGATCGTGCTGGCGGTGCGGACGGGATCGGTTTCGTGGATGCCGGCGGAGAGGCCGGAATCGAGGTTCTTGGCGTAGAGCGAAACGGTCCCTGGGAAAGCGCCGATGCGGGCACGGAGAGCGTCCTGGAGAGAATCGGCTGAAAGAGCGCCGAGAGGAAGGAGGAGCAGCGCGAGCTTGGGAAACATCTCCCGATGATATATCCGAAAGCGCCGCTCAAATGAAAAGCGCTCCGCCGGCCGCCCGGGGAGCGCTTGAAATTTCGTGATGCGAAGAACCTAGACCTGGAACGAGCTGCCGCAACCGCAGGTGGATTTGACCTGGGGATTGTTGAACTTGAAGCCCGCGCCTTCCAGCGTCTCCACGTAGTCGACCTGGGCGCCGTCGAGGTACAACAGACTGGCCTGGTCGACGAACACTTTGAGGCCGTTGTAGTCATAGGTCTTGTCGAGCATGTTCGGCTGGTTTTCGAAGGCCATCGAGTAGCTGAAACCCGAACAGCCGCCGCCGACCACAGCGATCCGCAAGCCGGCCGGGGCCGGATCCTGGGACGACATGATCTCTCTCACCTTGCCGATCGCTTTTTCCGTCATTTGAACCATGCGTTTTTTACTCCTGAAATCGTGCGTTCAGTATTATAGATGTAGCACGGGCGGCCGGGGTCGCGCAAAAAAATCTATGGAAGTCCTTTTCTTCCCGGGCGCAAGTGGCTGAAACGCGAAGCCGGTGGGCAACGTCGGAATCGGTGTATGGGAACACTGAGCGGCGCTCTGGCACTCCCCGGTTTCGGCATCAAGGGTGCGGCGAAATCTAGAGTGGATTACGAGAATACCCCGGAAGGTTCCCTGGTCCGCCGGGCGCAAACGGGCGACGAATCGGCGTTCCGCGAGATAGTGGAGCGGTATCAGTCCAAAGTGTTTTCCATCATCCACGGCATCGTGCGGCAGCGCAACGACGTGGAAGACATTGCGCAGCAAGTGTTTGCAAAGGTTTACCTGTCTCTGAAGAGTTTCGATTTTCGTAGTTCCCTCATCACCTGGATCTATAAGATCACGGTCAACGAGTGCTTCGATTACCTGCGCAAACGCAAAGTCCGCAAGCTCGTGTATGAGAGCGACTTGAGCGAGGACGAGGTCCGCCGGGTGGAGAATACCGAGCCGAATGTCGACCGGCAGACGCCGGCCGACACCAGCCTGGCGCAGCGCGATTACGTGTTGAAGCTCCTCACGCGCGTCTCGGAGGAGGAGCGTATGTTGTTGATGATGAAGGAAGTTGAAGGGTTTTCCGTGGAAGAACTGGCGGAAAAGACCGGGATGAACGAGAACACCATTAAGGTCAAGTTGTTCCGTGCCCGGCAGAAGCTGGTTAAGGCGGCGCAGCGGCTGGAACGGGCTCCCGGCTTGGTGGCTGGTTGAACGGCACGGCGGCGGCGAAGTTTTCGAAAAGAGGTAACCCCGTAAGCGGGCAACAGATCTGCAACGGGATGGTTTTGGGAATGGTATTTTAGCTGAAACAAGCAAGGGAAGAACATATGCATGCGGTAGTGATGGAGAGCCTCGAAGAGTATCTGGCGAATGCGCTGGAGCCGGCCACTCAACGGGCGATCGACGCACACTTGGGCGCCTGTCATACGTGCCGGGACGAAGTGAACGGCATGCGGGAGATGTCGCAACTGTTCGGGTCGTTGCGGGTCGACGAAGTTTGGGATCCTGCCCCCGGCTTTTATGCCGGTGTCATGCAGGAGGTGGCGATCGCAAAACCGAAGCCGACATTCGCCGGATTATTTGCCTTGAATTTCGCTTTTGGCCGCCGGCTCGTATTTGCCTCGCTGGTCACTCTGGCGATCCTGGGCGGCTTCATCGCAACCCGCGAGTCGCAGTATCCCGTGGGGCCTTCGCCCGACACGATCATGGCGCAGCAGGAATCGCCGGCGTTCGATTCGGCCGCCGCGCAGGACAACATGCTGGTCACTCTGACGGCTTATGAGCAGCACTAGTCTCATCGACCGCGTCGGGGTCTCCGGGAGATCGTGGGACCCCAAGGTGGCCTGCGTGATCGCCCTTGCGCTGGTTTTTCTTTGCGGGGGCGCGGCGGGCGCGTTGGTAATGGATTTCGGCGTCCATCGGACGCGCATCCCCTCGTTTGAGACTCCCGCCGGGAAGGCTTTGTACTTCGAACGCATGCAAAAAGAGCTGAACCTGACGCCCGCACAGTCGGAGCAGATGCAGTCGGTCTTGAACGACTTTTGGCAGTACTACCGCACGGTGCTGAGCGACGGCAAGCAGCGCGTGGAAGCATTGCTGAACGACGAGCAGCGTCAGAAGTTCGAAAAGATGCTGCAACAGCAACTCCCCAGATAGATCCTCTGGCTGAATCAGCATTTGGCCGGAGCGCCACTCTGAGGCGGGAATCCGTGACCGCGCGGTCCGTCTGCGGGTTGGGTACGATATCGGGATGGGGGCGAAGCCTACTCCGCAACAGCAACTCGATGTCTTCATCGACAAGTTCACGCCGGAGGTGGCGGCTTTGGCCCGACGCGTTCTGGCGCATATGCGGCGGCGGTTGCCGGGCGCAAACGAGTTCGTCTACGACAACTACAATGCGCTGGCAATCGGCTTTGGGCCGACGGAGAAACCCTCCGAGGCGATATTGTCCGTCGTGCTCTATCCCCGATGGGTGCTGCTCTATTTCCTGCAGGGAGCCGCGCTGCCGGATCCGGAGCTGCTCCTCAAAGGCGGCGGGAAGGTCGGACGGCATCTGCCGCTCGAGGGCGAGGCGACGCTCGACGATCCGCGCGTGCAGTCGCTGATCGACGACGCCGTCGAATTCGGCGGTCTCCGATTCGATCCGTCCAAGCCCGGCAAATTACTCATTCGAGCGGTGGCGGAGAAGCAGCGGCCGCGGCGTCCGGCGCGCGCCGCCAGGCGTTGACGAGACTGGCGGCGAGGATGACCGCGCCGCCCGTGAGCGGCAGGACGCCGGGACGCTCGCCGTGCGCCAGCCAACTCCACACCGGGCTCAAAGCCGGTTCAATCATCAGCAAAGTCGTCGCCTCGATTGCGGGGATGTGGCGGATGGCGTGCGTCAGGCAGAAATAGGCGAGCCCGATCTGTACGACTCCCAGGTATAGGAGGACGGTGATATCGGCCGCGCCGGCGCCCCGCCATGGCAGAGCCAGCGGCAAAGCGGCGAGGAACGCAAGCAGGTTGCCAAGAGCCGTGGCGGCCAATCCCGCGGTGGCGCGGCCGTAGCGTTCGAGCCAGCGCAAGCCCGTCAACATCAGGGCATACGTGACCCCGCTGGCGAGCGCCACGATATTTCCGCCGCGCGGATCGGGCGCGGTGACGAGAGGCGCCTGTGATCCGGCCACAAATAGCGCGATCCCCGCGAGAACGGCCGTCATGTACAACAGGTCGGTGCGGCGAATACGCTCATGGAGGAACATCGGGCCAAGCAGGAGCACATACAGCGGCGCGGTGGATTGCAGGAAGATCGCATTCGCGGCTGTGGTCATCCGATTGGCGATGACGAACAGCAGCAAGGTGACGGCATAGGCGGCAGCCACCGGAACGATACGCCAGGACCAGCCGCTGCGTGCTTGGGGGATCGTAGCGAGCAGCGCCATCGCGGCGATGCCCGAACGGAAACTGGCCACCTGCCAGGGGGCAAGACTGACGGCCTTGATTGCCGCTCCGCCCGTGGAGAAAAGCAGGGCCGCAGCGGCCAGGAGCAGGCGGTAGCGCCAGGGAGGGGCTTTCATGGACGAAGAGTTCAGGCTACCAGAGAATGGCTGCTATTACCCGATCGACGTGCTCGAGAAGCAATTCCGAGCCGGTCCTCAGCCGGGTGCGGCGGTATTACGGCGCGTAGCGGCCTTCCGTTAGCGCTGGCCGTAGGTCGCGGTTGGCCCGTGCTTGCGGAAATGATGTTTGTCGCGCAAGGCTTCTGAGATCGGTTGTGCGTGGGGATTGATAGTCAACGTCTGCCAGGCCATGGCGGCGAGTTCTTCCACAATGACGGCGTTGTGCGCGGCATCGGTTACCGACTTCCCCCAACAGAAAGGCGCATGTCCGGCCACCAGGATCGCCGGGCATCCGAGCGCGTCGCTGCCGGCCAGGCGGCGGACGATGGCGACCCCGGTGTTGGCTTCGTAGCCTCCATCGATCTCCTCGGGAGTGAGGGCGTCGGTGACGGGGACGGGACCGTGGAAGTAATCGGCGTGCGTAGTTCCGAAGCAGGGAATCTCCCGGCGCGCCTGGGCCCATGCGGTGGCGTGGCGCGAGTGCGTATGCGCGACGCCGCCGATGTTCGGGAAGGCGCGGTACAGCGCCACGTGCGTGTCAAGATCGGTGGAGGGCTTGAGTTTGCCTTCGACGATGCGACCGTCGAGATCGGCGACGACCATGTCGGCGGGTGTCATCTTCTCATAGGGCACTCCGCTGGGTTTGATGACGACCAGGCCCTCTTCGCGCGCGATGCCGCTGGCATTGCCGAAGGTGTAGATCACCAGGCCTCGCCGCACCAGCTCCAGGTTCGCTTCCAAGACTTCAGCTCGCAACGCTTCCAGCACTCTGGCCTCCTCGGGCCCGGGCCGCGATCCGGCGCAGCTCCGGCAGCACCTCTCCGATTTCGACGGCGCCGGATTTCCGGCCGCCGAACGCGAAATACAACTTTCGATACAGCGCGTATAACTCGCGATAGATGGCGGCGGCCGCGGGTTGCGGCTCGATCACCGTATAGCTCGGGCACAGCGCGTCCTGCGCCTCTTCGGGTGTTCGGAACGTGCCGGCGGCCAGGAACGCGAAAATCGCCGAGCCCAGGCTGGTTACGTCGCCACCGGGGACGAGTATCGGTTTGCCCATCACGTTGGCATACACCTGATTGAGGACGGCGTTCCGCTGCGGAATCCCTCCGCCGTTGATGATCTGGCGCACGGGCACGCCATGTTCCTCCATCCGTTCCAGGATCACCCGCGTGTGGAACGCAGTGCCTTCAATGGCCGCGTAGAGGTCGTCCTGCGCGGTGTGCGTGAGACGCCACCCCAGCGTCACGCCGCTGAGCTCTGGATTCACCAATACGGTGCGGTCACCGTTGTCCCACGTCAGGCGCAGGAGGCCGGTCTGTCCCGCAGTGTACCGCTCCAGGCCGGCTGTCAATCCGGTGATGGTGGCGCCCGCGCGTTTCGCGATGGCGTCGAAGATGTCGCCCGTCGCCGAAAGCCCCGCCTCGACGCCTGTCTTGCCGGGGTGGATCGATCCCGGCACCACGCCGCAGACGCCGGGAATCAGCGCGGGCGCGTCGGTGATTGCCATGATGCAGGTGGAGGTGCCCACCACATTGACTACGTCTCCGATGCGGCAGCCGGCGCCGATAGCATCCCAGTGGGCGTCGAAGGCGCCGGTGGGGACGGGAATTCCGGCGCGCAGGCCGAGACGAACCGCCCATTCAGGGCAGAGCCTCCCCGCCGGCTGGTCGCTGGTGGCGTAAACGCCGCCGAGTTTTTCGCGCACGCCCGCGAGCAGGGGGTCAACCGAAGTCAGAAATTCTTCCGGCGGGAAGCCGCCGAGCTGGGCGTTCCACATCCATTTGTGGCCCATGGCGCAGATACTGCGCGGAACGGCGGCAGGGTCCGAAATGCCGCAGAGGACGGCGGCAGCCATGTCGCAATGCTCCAGCGCGGTCGCCATGCGCTCGCGTTTGGCGGGGTTGTGGCGGAGCCAGTGGAGCAGTTTGGCCCAGCCCCACTCGGAGGAGTAAATCCCGCCGCACCACTGGATGGATTCGAGATTCGTCCGGCGCGCGGTCTCGGTAATCTGCGCGGCCTCCTCCCAGGCGCGGTGATCGCACCAAAGGTAGTAGTCGTCGAGCGGCTGCAGATTGGCGTCGACCGGAATCACGCTGGAGCCGGTGGTGTCGATAGCGATGGCCTCGACGGCGGCGCCAGGCGTTCCGGCTTCGGCGAGCGCTTTCCGAGTGGCGGAAACGAGCGCCTCCATGTGGTCCGTATGGCTTTGGGTGGCGTAATCGGGATCGTCCTGGCTGCGGCGGAGGGGATACTCCGCTACGCCCGACCCGAGCCGTCCGCGCGCGCTATCCACGATAGAGACGCGAACCGTGAGTGTGCCGAAATCGACTCCTGCGACGATTGACATAGAGGGGGCCTTCCAGCGTTAAGAATAGATCGGAAGTGATCTCATTTATGCCAGTGCATCTCCCAACCCAAGTACTTGGTGCTGGCCTCGTAAACCGCGGAGGCAGTCTCGCTCAGGTTCGCGGCGACGTGGTGTTCGAAGCCGTTTTCGCAGATGTAATGCAATAGCTCCTGGAGGCGCGGGATCTCCACGACGCCGGCGCCGCCGAAGGTCTGCAATGGGTCGTCGGTGAAGCGGCCCTGGCCGACATAGCCGCGGATCTTGCCGGTGTCGTCGCTGGTGGAGAAGCGCGCGAAGCTCATGGGAGAGGCTTTCACCTTGCCGACGCAAGTGCCGAACGTGTTCAGCTTGCCGACAGTCCCCGCGATGATCTCCTGATAATCCATGCGAGCCTCTTCGAAGAAATGCTTGGGGAGATTGCTGCAATGGAAGCAGACAGCCTTGTCGGGATTGTCGCCGTAGTTGTTGTTCCAGTCGAGCAGCGCGCTGGGGGTTTCCGAGGCGAGCCGCAAGGCGTGCATACCGATCACTCCGGGGACATCGACCTCGCAAGCGCTGGAGTGCAGGCCGTTCGACATCATGCTCATCACCGTGCACGGCACGACGCCGAAGAACTCCTCCATCGAAGTCCAGCACTGCACGGCGCTGATGTCGAGCTCATTGTCGGCCATCCAGCGGTCGATCACCACGCCGAGCATCGACATCTTCATGATGGCGTCGTCGGGAATGCCGTCGGTGGGGACGTAGGCGCGAATCGAGCGGGCTTTAGCCTGCACGTCGGGGTCTTCGCACTTGAGACGGCCGATGCGGCCGAAGACTTCGGAAAGATCCAGCGGCTCGATGGTGATGCCGGCCGATTCGAGCAGCTTTTCGCTGTAACGGACCGTGTTGAAAGCCGCGGGGCGCGCTCCAATGGCGCCGATGCGGAGCTTGCGGAGGCCGTTGGCGACGCGGCAGACGGAGGCGAACCACGCGATATCGTGGACGAATTGGGCGGAGTCGGGCGCTTCCGTGTGAAGCGAGGTAAGCGAATAAGGAATGCGGTACTGCTGGAGGTTGTTACAGACGCTCATTTTGCCGCAGAAGCTGTCGCGACGGTCGGCGATGGTCATGCGGCTCGCGGTGTCCGGCGTCGCCTGGATGAGTACCGGGACGCGGAGATCGGCCATCCGCAAGGATTCGGCAATCCCGCGCTCATCGCCGAAATTGGGGAGCGTCACGATGATGCCGTCGATACGGTCTCGATGGGCGCGGAAAAGGTCGGCGCACTGACGCGCCTCGGCGCGGGTTTCCACGGCCCCGTGCTTCGTCTGCTCCGCAGTGAGGCAGATCACCTGGTGGCCGGCGCGCTCCAGGGCTGCGATCATCTGCTCGCGTCCGCTCTTGGCGAGGTGGTCCGGAAAGAAGCCGCGGTTCCCGACGATTAGTCCAAACGTCATGTGGATTCCTTTGAGGTGCAATCGCTTGCAAGAGTATTGTACCGCACGCCCTGACGCGCGCCGGATGGGCGGGGGAGGACGCTCAGACGCTTGCGGGGCCGGTGGAATCGCGCAGGACGAATTCGGGGTCGATGACGATTTCGTGTTCGGCCGCGGCGGCTTTATCGGGCTTCGGCGCCAGACGCTCGAAGATGATGTGACCGATGCGGTCGCGCGGGATGTGGACGGTGGTCAGTGACGGGTAGCAGAATTCGGAGAGCTTCACATTGTCGAAGCCGGTGACGGACATGTCCTCCGGCACTCGAATACCGCGCTCGCGCAACTCACGGAGTGCGCCCATCGCCATGACGTCATTGACGCAGATGACGGCGGTCGGCGTGTAGCCGCCCGAAAGCAGCATCCGTGTTGCGTAGCGTCCGCCTTCCAGGGTGTCGCTGTCGGCAGCCGTGCGGACCTCCATGGAGGGAAAGCGGGCGGCGGCATCCAGCACGGACTTGAGGCGCTCGTTAATCGGGCCGAGCACGGCGTGGTGGCCGACGAACCCAAGGCGGCGGTGACCCATGCTGTGCAGGTAATCGATCACCTTCTCGACGCCGCGGCGATAGTCCACCCGGATGTTTGTGATGTTCCTGCGAGGCGCGCCGACGTCGTAGAAGACTACCGGAATACCGCTTTCGGTGAGCTCGTCGATGAGGGCCGGCTCCATTTCGGACACAATTGCGGCCAGACCGGCGACGCGCCGGCCGATCATGATGCGGATGCTGCTGACGAGTTGCTCGGAACGGTAATCCGTGTTGGCGACGACGACTTCGAAGCCGCCGGCATGCGCGTCGGCCTCGATCGTCTTATAGATGTCGAAGAAGAACGGATTCTCCATGTTGGAGACAATCACCCCGATGGTTGTGCTCTTGCCTCCGGCCAAATGCCGCGCGTGGAGGTTGGGATGATACTTGAGCTCCTCGATGGCGCGCATGACTCGGGCCCGCGTCGAGTTCTTGACGACTGTGGCATTGTTCAGCACGCGGGAGACGGTGGCGGTGGACACCTTGGCTCGCCGGGCCACTTGTTCGAGATTCATGGGCTTTCCTATTGTACGGTAGCGCTAGAGGCCCTTGGAAGCGCCCTTGGAAGCTCCTTGACTTCGCTGCTGGCAGCGTTTACACTGCCCAGCATTACGCGGCTGGCCGTTTTTGCGAAAGGGGCAAGACATGACACCTGCGGGATTTTCGACGAGGATGTTTACCCTGGTTCTCCTGATGTCGGCTGTTCCCGCCTGGGGACAGACCACGTCGACAGGAGGAAACCTGAATGTGACGGTCGCCGATCCCTCTGGAGCGAGCGTCCCCAGCGCGGAGTTGGAGTTGAAAGATGCGGCGACCAATGACCTTCGCCGAGGCGTCACGCAGACCAACGGCGTCTATTCCTTCCTGAATTTGCCGGGCGGCGCATATCAGCTCAAGATCTCCGCCGCCGGATTCGTGACGCAGACGTTCGAGTCGGTCGTCGTGCGCACGAGTCTCGAAACATCGATCCACGCGGTGTTGAAGGTCGGAGGGACGGCGGAGACCATCACTGTGAACACGACCGAAAGCCTGATCCAAACGGAATCCAGCTCGCTTTCCACCAGCATCGACACGAAACAAGTGTTTAACCTTCCAGTCATCGGGCGCAGCGCGTTCGGCCTCGCGATGCTCACACCGGGCTGGGCCACGACGACGAACGGCAGCACCACCGGCACGTTCAACAACCTTCCTGGCGGCGCGATCGTGTCAGCGGACTTCGACGGAACGGCGGGCATGAGTAACCGGTTCCGCAGCAGCGGTTACAACGCCTATGGCACCACGGTGGTGCAGCCCCGCATCGAGAATATCGCCGAGATGACGATCACCACGGGGCAGTTGGATCTCAGCGGCAACGGAACGTCGGCCATGCGCATCAGCATCGTGAGCAAGCGCGGCAGCAACGAATTTCACGGGCGCCTCTACGAGGATTTCCGCAATACGGTGCTGAACTCCAATTCGTGGAGCAACAACGCCAACGTCAATGCGCGAGGACAGGGGATCCCGCGGTCGATTACGAAGTTCAACGAGTTCGGCGGAAGCGTCGGCGGGCCGATCCTCAGGAACCGGTTGTTCTTCTTCGCGACCTGGGCTGAGCAGAAGAACCCGGCCACCAGCACTCCGAACGCGACCATCCTGAATCCGCTGGCGCAGCAGGGCATCTACCAATACCTCGACACCGCGGGACGAACGCAGCAGGTGGACCTGTTCAAGATCGCCGCGGCCAGCGGGCTGCCCTCGGCAGTGAACCCCAACATCGCGGGCCAGTTGAAGGCGATCGGCGGTGTGTTGAGTCAGGGCATTGTGGCGCCTAACCCCTCGGACCCCAATGTTTCGACATTTACCTTCACGAACTCGTCATCGAATACGACGTATTTCCCGACGGCGCGCATCGATTACAACGTGACGGAGAAACTGCGCCTGAACTGGTCGTACACGCAGCAGAAGCAATCGACGCCGTCGACGTATGCGCCGATCTTCCCGGCCATCGACACGGTGGACCGGACATCGTACAAAGGGAATAACAAGATCGCGGGTTTCGGCGTGGATTACGTGATCCGCCCGACGCTGATCAATCAGTTTCACGCCGGTTATCTGTATCAGTACAGCATCTTCGATCCGGAGAACCTCGGCCTCAACCTGCCCGGCATTCATTCGGAGAACTGGGGCTATGGGCTGAGCGTCGTGGGCTCGAACATCTATCCGCGGACCGCGATTTCGTCCTTATATCAGCAGCAGAGCGCCAATGACTCGCTGGCCTGGCAGCGCGGGGCGCATTCCCTGGTGTTCGGCGCGTCCTGGTACAAGGAACTGGACAAGTATTGGAACGGGCCCGGCGGCTGGCCGATCTACAGCTTCAACGGTCTGAACAACAACGATCCGGCTTACGTCGCGATCAACAATGCGATGCCGGGCGTCTCCACCGCTCTCCAGTCCAGCGCGCGGGCGTTGTATTCGACCCTCGTGGCGCGGGTGGCGGCGGTGAATATCGCAGTCGGCCGTCCGCTCGACCCGGTGACCAAGAAGTATAAAGACTTCGGCCAGTACAACCTGAATGAAGTCCAGTCTTCGACCGGTTTGTGGGCGCAGGACCGTTGGCGTCTCTGGCCCAACCTCACCTTGAACTACGGGCTGCGGTGGGACATTGTCGGCGACGACTACGACAAAGACGGCTCCTATACGAGCGCAAGATCGCTGGCCGACGAGTGGGGACCGACGCCCGTGGGAGCGATGTTCCAGCCGGGAATGCTGGGTGGCGTCGCGCTGCCGGCCTTCGTGGCCCGCCCGCACGTCTATCGCACTGCCTGGAAGAATCCTCAGCCCGCGGTGGCGATTGCATGGAGCCCCCGCCCGGACGGCGGGATTTTGAGCAGGCTGTTTGGGCGCGACAAGACGGTGATTCGCGCCGGATACGCGGTGCGCATGTACCAGGAGGGCGCCCAAAATTTCTGGGGGTTGGCATCCGGCGGACTGTTCTTCTATCAGCAGGGGAGCCTCAACCCGGATCCGGCGCTGACGGCCGCCGGCTACTTCAAGCCGGGGTCGCTTACCTACGGGGATCCGCTTCCTTCTTATCTGCTCGCGCCGAACACGTGGTCCCCCACGATCACGGCGGAGCAGGTGTTCGGCCGTTCGTACAACACGATCAATCCGAACATCCGCCAGCCATACATCCAGTCATGGAATCTCGGCCTGCAACGGGAGTTGCCGGGCGGCAATGCGATGGAGCTCACCTATGTCGGCAACCTGACACTACATAGCTGGCTAAGCATCAATCAGAACGAGGTGAATATCTTCGAGAACGGCTTCCTGGGGGAGTTCAAGGACGCGCAGACGAACCTGGCCATTAACCAGGCCAATGGCAAGGGCAACACGGCGTTCAACAACGGACTCGCCGGACAGAAGGCGCTGCCGATTATGACCGCCGCCTTCGGCGCGAACGCAGCGGCCAGCGGCTGGACCAGTTTCGTCACGCAACTGCAGACGGGCGCGGCCGGCAGCATGGCGCGTTCCATGGTGAGCACGACGTCGTATCTGTGCAACGTCGTTGGCGGGGTGAATTTCGCTCCGTGCGCGGGCAATTCCGGGTCGGGGCGGCCGCTGAATTTCTGGAACATCAATCCGTGGGCGCAGACCGCGGGTTTGAACTATCTCGACGCCGCGGGCACATCCAACTACCATGCGCTGCAGGCGCAGTTGCGGCAGCGGTACACGCATGGAATGCAATTCACCCTTGCATACACGGTGGCGCATTCCCTGGTAATGGGGTCGGTGAACAATATTCAATCGCAGGGGCTCAGCCCTTACACGCTGCGGAACCTCCGCTTGAATTACGGGCCGAGCCCGTACGACATCCGCCAGGTGTTTCGCGCCAGCGGCACCTACGATCTTCCGTTCGGGAAGGGGAAGAGGTTCTTGAATAACGGACGCGTGCTGGACGCCGTTGTCGGCAGCTGGACCCTTGGCACGATCACCGCGATTCAGACCGGGAACCCCGTGACGATGACGGGTTTTGGCTACGGCACGGTGACGAACGCAGATTCGGGGGTTGTCTTCAACGGAATCACGGCGAACGATTTCCAAAACGGAATTCGCATCCAACACACGGGGAATCCTTACGTGCAGACGGTGGATCCGAAATACGTCGGGGCTAACGGCATGGCCAACCCGGCTTTTCTGACTCCGGCGACCACTCCCGGAGTATTCGGCTATCGTCCGGTTCTCTACGCGCCAATGTGGTGGAACAGCGATCTCTCCGTGACCAATGGAGGATGACGCTGCAAGGCACGGCAGCCAACGTCTTCAATCATCCGACGATCGGCCTGGGAAGCCTGGCGATCAACAGCACGAGCTTCGGCCGGGCGGTTCCGGGCGGCACGCGCCGTATCGAGCTGCGGGCAAATATCGAGTTCTGAGGATCAGGCGCCAGGCTTCCCGTTCGTTTTGACAGTCTTCAGAATGCGCGCGACAACCGGTTGCGAAGCGAGCTGAAAGAAGCCGTCGGCGTCGTTCTGGATCAAACCGGCGATTTCGGAGATGCGGGCGAAGTACTCAAGGCGGTCTTCGAAGCTTGTCTTAGCGAGGGAAACCCGCTGAATCAGCGTGTCCAGGTATTTCGCTTTGGCGCGCATCGTGTCGGCGATTTGCGCGCTGTTGTCCTGCAGAAACTGGCGAGCGGTGGTCTCCGCTGTTCGCAGTTCTTCCCTCGTCCTCTTACCATAGGGTTTTTGATTGTCCGGCATGATGCTCTCCCGTCGAACGCATTCCCCTGGCGGGCCCGGAGCGTGAGCGCATCCACGAGAGAACTTGAGCCAGAAGAGGGCCGGCCAATTCCCATTATATCCCAGTTGTGAACTTACGCACATAACTGGGCAATTCCCGGTCATTCCTGGTAAGCTACATTGACGATTGATCGTGGCAAGCAATAGTCCCCCTACGAGACCCGTTCTCTGTCCCTCCTGCCATGGCCCCGATGTGCGCCGCTCATATCGCAAAGGCCTTAGGGACGCGCTCATGATCTGGCTGGGAAAGCCGCCCTTACGCTGCCGCGCGTGTTCCTATCGCTTCTACCGCCGTCTGCAGCCGGGCGAGAAACTGGGACGGCCCGACCCTTTCGAGACATCTGACCCGATTCTTTAGACGCGCCGCACCTGGACGCGCGCCTCGGCGAAGAGGATTTCGACCATCCCGAAATGCTCGTTGTAATATTCGCTGGAGTATTGGGCCATCCGCTGCGCCGAAACCACCACTTGAACGATCCCGGCTTGCACGATGGCGCGTGCGCAATCCATGCACGGCATGATTTCGACGAAAATGGTGCACCCTTCCGTGGCGGTGCCGGCGCGTGCCGCGTTGCAGATCGCGTTGCGCTCGGCATGTTCGATCCACAGGTACTTGGCCGGCCGGACAAGCCTTTCCGGCACGTCATCGCGGATGCCGCGCGGGAAAGAGTTATAGCCGGTCGATCGGATCTCGCGATTTGGACCGATGATGACGCACCCGATCTGCGTGTTCGGATCCTTGCTGCGCGCCGCCACGACCTTACAGATATCCAGGTAGTACTGATCCCAACTCGGAATCGTGCCCATCGTTCCTGCATTGTATCCCCTATTCCGCGCGCCGGACAGCTCGATCACCGGTGGCTGCGTGGCCGGCGAGGCGCGTATTTCCCGGCCGTGTAATCCCATATAATGTGCGCATGGCGCGTAAAGTTCTGAGTTTTCTCTTCTTTTCCGCCGGCGTCTTCGCGGCCACGGTCGCCACTCCGACGATCGATCAGTCCCTCTCCATGAAATCGGCCAGCGGCGCGCAAATCTCGCCCGATGGACGGTATGTCGCGTACGTCATGACGCAGACGAATTGGGAGGAGAACGACTTCACGCAGCAGATCTGGATCGTCCAGACCGCCACCGGCGAGCGTTACCAGCTCACGAGCGGAAAGAAATCGAGCAGCGGACCGCAGTGGTCGCCCGATTCCAGCCGCCTCGCCTTCGTCTCGGACCGCGATGGCAAACGGCAGATTTACCTGATCGCCCCGCGAGGCGGCGAAGCCGTGCAACTCACCACTGAGGAAAACGGCGTCGGCGCGCTCTCCTGGGCGCCGGACGGGTCGGCTGTCGCCTTTACTTCGGCGGGCGCGGATGCCAAGGCCAAGAAGGATCGCAAGGAGAAGTATGGCGACTTCGAGGTGGTCGGCGGCGATTACACGATGAATCATCTGTGGCTGGCGCGAGTGCCGGCGGACTTGCCGGCCGATGTCAAGCAGCTACCCAAGCCCGAAGCGCTCACGAAGGGCGATCAGTTCAGCGTCGGGAACTTCTCCTGGGCGCCGGATGGGAAGCGCATCGCGTTCAGCGCCAGCCGCGACCCGGACCTCGGCTCGCAAGACACCGAACAGCTCTACGTGATCGATCTGGCCGATCGTCATGTTCACAAGCTTCTCGAAAACGGCGGCCCTAATAGCAATCCCAAGTGGTCTCCGGATGGCCGCCAGATCGCGTTTCTTACCGCCGGAGGCAACGCTTATTATTACTATGCGAATAAGCGGATCGCGGTCATTCCAGCGGACGGCGGAACGCCGCGGCCGCTGACCGGCACTTTCGACGAGAACGCGAACCTGATCGATTGGGGTCCCGACGGCATCTACTTCGGCGCCGCCCAGAAGACTAATGCTCACATTTTTCGGATCGACCCGGAAACCCGAGCGATCCGGCGCATCACGGGTCCCGATCAGTTCCACCTCGGCGCCGCTTCCTTCACCAAGGATCATCGAACGCTGGCGGGCGTCGGCGCGCCGCCCAATCAGTTTGCGGAAGTGCTGCTTTCGCCGGTGGATTCGTTCACGCCTCACAATCTGACGGATTTGGGAAGCCAGTGGAAGGACTTCCAACTCGCCACGCGCGAAGTCATTCAGTGGAAATCGTCCGACGGCGCGGTGATCGAAGGCGTGCTCATCAAACCGGCGGATTATGACGCCTCCCGCAAGTATCCTCTGCTAGTGGTGATTCACGGTGGGCCGACCGGCGTCGACACCCCGCTACGGGCAGCCGACCGGACGTATCCCGTCGAGCGTTTTGCGGCGAAGGGAGCCCTGATCTTAAAGCCGAACTATCGCGGTTCGGCGGGCTATGGGGAGAAGTTCCGGTCGCTGAATGTGCGCAACCTGGGCATCGGAGACTATGAAGACGTCATTTCCGGCGTGGATTTCCTGATCGAAAAGGGGATGGTAGACATGGACCGGGTCGGGGCCATGGGATGGAGCCAGGGAGGCTACATCTCGGCGTTTATCACGTGTTACAGCGACCGCTTCAAAGCGGTCTCGGTCGGCGCGGGGATCTCGGACTGGATTACGTACTACGTGAACACCGACATCCATCCCTTCACTCGGCAGTATCTCAAGGCAACGCCATGGGAAGATCCGGAGATCTATCGGAAGACCTCGCCAATCACGTATGTCAATCGCGCCAGGACGCCTACCCTGATTCAGCATGGCGATCAGGACAAGCGCGTTCCTCCGCCCAATGCGTTTGAACTGTACCAGGCCCTGAAGGATCGCGGAGTGCCGGCGAAGCTGATCCTGTACAAGGGGTTCGGCCATCCGATCAATAAGCCCAAGCAGCAGCGCGCGGTCATGGAACACAATTATGAGTGGTTCAGCCGGTATATCTGGGGAGAAGAGGTGACGCAGAGCCGCACGGCGGAATCGGGGAACTGACCCTCCAATATGCGAATATAGGCTGGTGTGAAGGCGGCCGTTGAGATTCCCGATGCGCTGTTTGCCGAAGCGAATCAATCGCGCAACGGCTGGGCATTCCTCTCCGCCGTTTGATCGAAGACGGCCTTCGCGCGAGCGTTCGGCAGTATGGCGGCCGTCGGGGCGCCTCCCCGCGCAAGACCTCTCCCGGCCTGCGGTTCGCTCCACCGTCTACGAAGGCCGCGGCGAGTGATCGCAGTCGGCACGAACATCCTTGGCTGAAGGCCATAAGGTCTGGGGCACACCATGCCCTGCCTACTACTTCAACATTTGGATGTGACTCTTAACTGTAAGAGCTCCTCCCAAGCCGCTGATTCTCCTGCGAGTTCGTGTAGGTCCATTCTGACTCCGGACTTCGGGCTTCTGACTTCCCAAATCCTGAAGAGATTTCAAGGGCGAAGTCCTTGGCGAGCGTCACGATCGACCTCGACTTGCTTTTCCATCGCCGTTCAGGCAAGCTGGTAGGTTTTCCGCGACAATCCAATGCTGGAACGCGTGCTATACCACGATCATTGTTTTGACGGGGCGGCTTCTGCCGCTTTCTTCAGCCGCTTTATTGCGGGGGCGATCCACCCGAACGCAGAATTCCGTTACACAGGTATGGCGCACAAGGCGTCACAGTTGTTCGACCCGGGGCTGTTCGACGGGGATGAAAACGCCATCGTCGATTTCAAGTATTCGAGCGACCCGCGGCTGACCTGGTGGTTCGACCACCACCAAAGCGCATTTCTCAACGCCGAAGACGCCGCGCATTTCCGCAGCGACACCAGCGGGCGGAAGCTGTACGATCCGAACTACAAGTCGTGCACCTCGTTCATCGCCGATGTCGCGCGGAAGCGCTTTGGCTTCGAAGCGCCGGATTTGAAGGAGCTCGTCGAGTGGTCGCTGGTGATCGACGGAGCGCAATACCCGGACGCCCGGACAGCTGTCGAGCTTGGCGCGCCGGCGATGAAGTTGACGCTGGTCATCGAGGCCGCCAAAGGCTCCGGTGTGGTGCAGAAGATCATCGGGTGGATGCAGCGGCGGACGTTGCCCGAGATCATCGCGGAGCCGGAGATTCAGGCGCTGTATCGGCCCCTGTACGAGCGGCACCTCAGTTCGATCGACATCATCCGCCGGCAGGCGCGGCAGGAGGACGGGGTCGTGTTCTTCGATCTCGCCGGACACGACATCGAAGGTTACAACAAGTTCATCCCGTACGATCTCTTTCCCGATTCCACTTACACCGTTTCCGTGAGTCCGTCCAGTTTCCGAACGAAGATTTCCGTGGGATCGAACCCGTGGACGCCGGTCGAGCCGAAGCACAATCTGGCGACGATCTGCGAGCGGTACGGCGGCGGTGGGCACGCGCGGGTAGGGGCGATCAGCCTGAGCCCGGGCGAACTCGAACGGGCTCGCGAAATCGCGCGCGATATCGTCGCGGAATTGAAGACCTAAAATCCTTCGTACCGCAGTTTATCGACCGTCAGTCCCTTCTTCACATCCAGCTTGCGCAGCAGCTTTTCGACGTGTTTCGCCAGGATGTCGCACTCGATGTTGAGACGAGCCCCCGGCCGATAGCCTCCGAGGGTGGTGTTGCGGTAGGTGTGCGGGATGATCGTGACCGATAGCAGAGAGCCTTCCAGCGCGGCAATGGTCAGACTGACGCCGTCGATCGCGATCGAGCCCTTGTAGACCAGGAATGGGTCGAGTTCCTCGGGCACGCGAATGCGCAGCCACCAGTTATCGTCGCCGAGAGCGTCGAGCGAGACGAACTCGCCGGTGCCATCGACGTGACCCTGGACGATGTGGCCGCTAAGGCGGCCGGCAGGCGACAGGGGGCGCTCGAGGTTCACCCGCGACCCCGCCCGCAGCGCGCCGAGATTGGTGAGTCGCAGCGTCTCCGGCGCCACGTCGGCGCTGAAACTGCCGGGGCGGAGATCCACGGCGGTGAGACAGACGCCGTTGACTGCAATGCTGGCGCCCTCGCTGGCATCGCGCAAAACCGTGGAACAGCGCACGCGCAAACGGGGCGCGGCGGCTTCTACGATTCCCGGTTCCTCAATAATCCCTGTGAACATCCAGGTATCCTTCGACGGCGAATTCGTCCGGGGGGATGGGATGGATCGTGACGCCGCGCACGCGAATCGCGTCCGAGCGCCGCCGGCGCCCGATGCCGCCGGCCAGCGGCAGAGCCTCCAGCCCGCCCAGAATCTTGGGGCCGTAGTAAAAGAAAATGCGGTCGACGCAGCCGCTTTCGAGCGCGCTCCAATTGAGTTTGCTTCCCGCCTCGATCATCAGCGACAAATACTGCCGGGCGCCGAGCCAGCGAACGGCGGTGGCGAGGTCGGCGCGCCCGCCGGGGCCGTCCATCACCAGAACTTCGATGCCACGGCCTGCCATGAGCCGGCGGCGCTCGGCCGACGAGGCGGACGTGGTGACCACCACGAGATCCTGCGCCACGCCGCGCGCCATCTTGGAATCGAGCGGCAGGCGAAGCTGCGAGTCCATGACGATGCGAAGCAGCGGGCGCGACCGCGCGGCGCCGGTGCGGTCGGTCAACTGGCAGTCGTCCGCCAAAACGGTGCCGATGCCCGTAAGGATGGCGTCGTGATCGTGGCGCAACTCCTGCACATGGGCGCGGGCGCGCGGGCTGGTGATCCAGCCGCGATTGTCGTCGGGGGCTGAGATTTTACCGTCGAGCGTGATCGCCGTCTTGAGCGTCACGAGGGGGCGGCCCGTTCGCATGAAGTGAGCGAACGGTTCGTTCAGTTTGGCCGCCTCGGCCGTGAAATCGCTCGCGATTTCCGTCGCGATTCCCGCGGCTTTCAGCCTTTGCAGGCCGGCGCCGCCGACACGCGGATTGGGATCCTCCATAGCGGCCACCACACGCGCGACGCCCGCTGCGATGAGCGCGTCGGCGCACGGCGGTGTGCGGCCCTGGTGCGAGCAAGGCTCGAGGCTGACATACACGGTGGCGCCGCGGGCGCGTTCCCCCGCTTCGTCCAACGCGATCGCCTCGGCGTGGCGAAGCCCCACATAGGTGTGAAAGCCGCGGCCGACCACCTCGCCGCCGCGCACCACCACCGCGCCCACCATCGGGTTCGGGCTGGCCTGCGCCCTCCCCTGCCGCGCCAGGTCGAGCGCTTCGCGCATGAATGCGGCATCCATTATTCGAAGAGCGACTCGATGAATTTTTCGGAGTCGAAGGGCACCAGGTCGGCCGCTTTTTCGCCGATCCCGATGTAGCGGATCGGCAGATTGAGCTCGCGCGCAATGGCGACCACGATGCCGCCCTTCGCGGTCCCGTCCAGCTTCGTCAGCACGATTCCCGTCACTCCGGAGCTCTCGGTGAATTTCCGCGCCTGTTCGAGCCCGTTTTGTCCTGTCGTGGCGTCGAGGACGAGCAGCACCTCGTGCGGCGCGTCCGGGATCACTTTCTTGGCGGTGCGGCTCATTTTCTGCAGTTCCGCCATCAGGTTCTCTTTGGTCTGCAAGCGCCCGGCGGTGTCGACGATCACATAATCCACCTTGCGCGCGCGCGCGGCAGTCACCGCGTCGAAAAGCACAGCGCTGGGGTCGCTGCCGGGGCCCTGACGGACGACCGGCGAGTTGGTGCGCTCCCCCCAGATTTCGAGCTGTTCGATCGCGGCGGCGCGGAAGGTGTCGGCAGCGCACAGCAGAACGGAGCGCTGCTCGCTCTGGAATCGCGCCGCGAGCTTGCCGATCGTCGTGGTCTTGCCCGAGCCGTTGACCCCGACCACCAGCACCACGGCGGGAGGCTCGGTCACCCGCGCGGGAACTCGCTCGCTCGCCTCCAGGATCTCCAGCAGGTGTTCCCGTATCAGTCCCCGCAGCTCGCCGGCGTCGTTGAGCTGGTGGCGCGCCACCCGCTCGCGAATGCGGTCCAGGATTTCTTCGGTGGTGCGCACGCCGATATCGGCGGAAATCAGCGTGTATTCGAGCTCGTCGAGCAGATCGGCGTCGATCTCACGCTTGCCCTGGAGCGCGTCTTCCAGCGCGGAAACCAGCCCGGCTCGGGTCTTTTGCACTCCGTTTTTGAGTTTTTCGAGAAGCGTAGGCTCCTGCTCGACCGAGCCGAATAGAGTTTGGATCATTTTGACTTCATTTTAGCTATACTGGCGACGGCCATGGGCATCATTCAGAAGGCGGCGATCTTCGGCGCCGCCGGGGCGATCGGTCCGCAGGTGGCGGCTGAGCTTCAAAAACGCGGCATTCCGTTCCGCGCCGTCGGACGAAAGCGCGCGAGACTGGAAGCGGCGTTCGGCGCAATGCCGTGCGCCGAGATCTTCGACGCGGACCTGAACGATCTTCGCTCCGCCAGTGCCGCCGCCCGCGGCATCGACACGATCGTCTACACCGTGGGGCTCCCATACCCCTCGCATCGACTCCATCCGGCCCTGATGCGCACCACCTTGCAGGCTGCGATCAGCATGCAGGTAAGCCGGATTGTGCTGGTCTCGAACGTGTATGCGTATGGCGCGCCGCGCACCTCGACGGTCGCCGAGACCCACCCGAGACTGCCCGGCACGCGCAAAGGCCGTTATCGGAAGGAGCAGGAGGATGCGGTTCTCGACGCACAGGCGAAGAGACAGATCGATGGCCTTATCGTGCGGTTGCCCGATTTCTACGGTCCGCACGCCGATAACAGTCTCGCGAATCCGATTCTGCGGGCCGCGCTGGCGGGCAGGACGGCCAACTGGATCGGCCCCGTCAACACCCCGCACGAGTTCGTGTATGTGCCGGATACCGGTCCGGTAATCGCTGATCTCGCAAATTGCGCCGAGGCCTACGGCGAAGCCTGGAATTATGGCGGCCCCGGCGCAATCAATACGACGGACTTTATCACCCGTGTGTACCGCGCCGTGGGGCGCGCTCCCAATTATCGCACGGCCGGCCGCGGCTTATTGAAGATGATGGGTTGGTTCAGTCCGCTGTTCCGCGAACTTCCGGAGATGCTCTACCTGCAGGAAACCCCGTTGATCCTAGCAGGATGCGGAAAAACGCGCTGGGAACAGGTTACGCCTGAAATGTTCTG
>CAZSQK010000009.1:0-112703 GCA_964608645.1 uncultured Solibacteraceae bacterium
AATCAGGTCTTTCGAAACAAGCGTGCTGATGTAGGCACGGTCGACAGCCGCCTCGCGAATCGCTGTGAGCAATTCTTCAATGGGCGAGACTTTCAAGAGGTAACCCGACGCGCCGGCGCGAAATGCAGATACGGCCAACTCGGTGTCGCGGTGCATGGTGAGCACCACGATGCGAATCCTCGGATGAGAAGCCTTGAGCTGGCGAATAGCATCGAGGCCGTTCAGTTGCGGCATCGAGATATCGGTCACGACCACGTCCGGCCGCAACTCGGCCGCGCGTTCCAGCAGCGCACGCCCGTCGTGCACCACCGCAACAAGATCGAATTCCTCCTTCAGCAGCGCCCGAAAACCCTCCGCGACTACCAGGTGATCGTCCGCGAGCAAGACCCTTATTCTGGGCATGGCGGCTCTTCTAATCGATGATACTCCGGCGGCAATGTCCATTTCCGCACGCCGCAGGATACATAGGTCTCCCCCCGGTGCACGCGGTGCACCGCGTCGATCAACTCCTCTCCCACATCCACCTTGAGAATGAGGCCACGAATTCCAGTCTTCCAGAACGAGAGGAGCAACTCCGGATCGTTGTGCATGGTGACCAGAATCACGGCTTGGGTTAGACCGCTTTCGAGGAGGACCTGCCCCGTTGTAATTCCATCCATATCCGGCATGCAGATGTCGCAGACCACCGCATCGGGCCGAACCGCCTTCGCTGCTTCAATCAATGCGACGCCCCCGCTGACGGCGCCAACCACGTCAAACTCGTGGTTCAGCAGGCAGCGAAGCTGTTCCAGCACCCAGGGATGGTCGTCGGCCAACAGCAGGCGGAGTCTGGCGTCACTTCGGCGAACAGATGGGGAATCCGGGTCTCCGGATGTTTGCATATCCGTATTTGACGACGGGAGGGCGCCAGTGCGGAATCCGCAATTTTACGGGTAGCGGCAGTTTCAATTCCCAGTCCGGCCCCGTAAGCAGGGCGATGCTCCCCGAAGTTTTCCATCGCAGGATCGGAAAAACTCCAGATCGACGGTTGCTGCCCAGCTCTTCAAGATAGAAATTGATGGCTGCCGGCCAGCAGCGGACGAAACGCTAGCTGGGGGCGCGCGGCGGATACGACAACCCTATGCCGGGCGATCGGGCCAAACACCACAGGCTGTCATGACGATTCCTCCAGTCACACCCAAACTTCTGGCCGAGATTCAGACCCTTAGGGAAAAGATGCTGAAGGTCCATTACTTCGAAGAGGCGCATTGGCTTGACGTGGCGCTCAAAGACGGGCGGAAATGCCGCTCGCTGAACGCCAGGTCCCATCTGCAGGCGGCATCTGTCATCGCGCGGCAGTTCGGCGCTCCCAACGTGGCGGACTGGATCGCCGCGATTCTGGCGCAGGAGTGAAGAAGTCGCGCCGGCGGGCGGCGCGATGGAATGAGTAGGGCATGAGAATTCTGGTGGCAGAGAACGATGCGGTGATCCGACACGTTCTGCGGCGCGCGTTATCCCCACATGGGCACAACATCATAGAAGCCAGTGATGGGGAACAGGCATGGCAAGTCCTCCAGTCATCTCCTGAGCTCTGCGTCGCAATTCTCGATCGCGAGCTGCCGCATCGATCCGCCCTCGACATTTGCCGCCTGGTCCGTCAAAGCGGGCGCCCCGTCTACATCATGATCATCGCCTCCCGGTGGGACCGCGCCGAGTTCATGGCTGCAAAGGCCGCCGGAGCCGATGACTACCTGGTCGAACCCCTCGAGACCATCGGGATCTTCGCCGAAAGGGTGAAGCTCGGTGTGACGGAAATGGAGCGAAGGCGATGTGGCGAGCTGCCGAAAGCCGCGCTGGAGCAGGGCATGACCACCATTCTCTTGTTAGAGGACGAAGACATCGTTCGCAGGTTCGTCGAAACCGTCCTCGGTGCTGCTGGATTCCGAGTCTTCGCAACGGGGACGGCGGAAGAGGCCACGGCGGTGGCCAAAGCGTACCGTGGCGACATCGCGCTCTTCGTCACGGACCATCTGCTGCCACAAGGCAAGACCGGCGTCGAACTGGCCGCCATGTTCCGGCAGTGGCGGCCTAACCTGAAAGTCCTCCACATGTCCGGACTTCCCGAACACGAACTAGCCGCCCACAAACACGGAATCGATGACGGCTTTTTCATCGGCAAGCCATTCTTGCCACGTGAGCTCATAACGATAGTGGGGAGGATCCTGGGGAGACGATCGTAATTCCGGTTCTGTCGCAAACGACTCCAGACGGAGGAGTGGATGACGGAGCGCGGACTCAGCGTGGATCCTTCCACCATGGCCCGCTGGTTGTCCGGTACTCCCCGGAGTTGAGCAGACAAATTCGCCGGCGCCTTGGCCGCCCCGCCGGCTCCTGGCGAGTCGGCGGGCAATCAGGTCCGCGCTCTTTCAGAATCGGTGGAACCGCACAACGTCCTCGGCTGGCTGTTCGATCCGAACGCAACGTTGGAGTCGCAGATCAGACGCGGCTCGATGCGTGGAGGGAGGCTTCCGGCCGCGCGTTGGGCGAAGTCGATCGTCGGCATTGGCCCGGTGATCTCGGCGGGCCTGTCGGCGCACATCGACGTTACCCGCTGCGCGACGGTCGGCCACATCTGGCGGTTCGCCAGTCTGGACCGACGCAGGAGTGGGCGAAGGGCACGAAGCGCCCCTGGAACGCCGCGCTCAAAGTGCCTCTGGCGCCTCGAATACATCCTACCCCGCTGGAAGGCGGCGCGCCTGAAGGATTTCCGCGCGAAGGACGTGACTGGCTCCAGGACTCGTTCACTTCCTGGCACGCCATGTGCGGCGTCCGGAACGCCATGAGCGGGATCATCACGAAGGCGACCGAGTGGGAGATCCTGCCGGAGACGTACGCCAACGCAATGCGGCGCGTGAAGCTGCCGAAGAAGTGGGAGATCTTCGAAAAGCGCATCCTCTCGCCGGAGGACACGGCGCCCGTGCTCGGCCTGCTGGAGGAGCCCAACCTGCTGATCGGCGAAACGTGCGTGGACACCGGCACGCGCATCTCGGAAGTGACCGGCCTCCAGGTGAGGCATGTCGATCTGGAGAAGGGCACCATCCGCATCGAGCAGCGCAACTGGCGGGGCGACATCGACGCGCCGAAGACCGCCAAGAGCAAGCGCATGCTGGCACTCGGCGGTCTGGCCGACCGGTACAAGGAGTGGATCGCGAAGCTGAAGCACAACGGACCCGACGCGTGGATTTTCCCGCAGGACGAGGACCTGTAGCAACCGCGTTGGGACTCGGGCGTCCGGAAGGCGCTCAAGACGGCGGCGGCGTCGCTGAAGCGGGACCCGAACGATGAGAAGGACCCCGGCCTTGACTTCCCCGGTTTCGGGCCGCACTCGCTCCGGCGCGCGAACATCACGTGGCGCCAGGAGGTCGGCGGGACCGCCATCGAGACCAGCAAGATCGCTGGCCACGCCAGCACCGCCATCACCGACGAGTACACGCTGGTCGGCATCAAGCGGCAGGACGAACTGACCCGGCGCATTCAGGACAAGCGCGCGAAGGCGGCGAAGAAGGCCGACACCAGTAAGGCGCCGATATCGGGTTTGTTGACAGCACGGAAGCGGGCACGCAACCATCAGAAAGCTGAAGTAGTCAAGATCAATCAAGCGGGTGGCATAACGACGAAAGAAACGAATAGGTTCAACCACATTGCTTAAAGGCGCGTAGGTCGAGCCCATTGGAGGTCACTGGGCCTTCAGCCCGATGAAGCGGTATTCATAAGCCCAACCGGCGAGACCTCCAAGTGTGAGGCCGGGGGCTTGGAATGGTGGCAGCGTGGCTGGATCGGGGCCAACAGAAATGATCAGATCGAGGCCGCGGGAAGATGAACTCCAAGGCATAAAACAGGTCCGGTTCGCAAATCCCTGGCAGATCGGATTGACGGTGATGGAACCGGCGGTTGCAGGAGCATGGGCGATCACGTGGCTGTTAACAAAAAAGTCATACTCGGTGACGAGGAGGGATACCACTTCGCCGGCCGCGCCGCCCGTCCAATTGACGACAAGGGGTGGAGGGGGGGAGATTCACACCGGAAGACGCCTGTAGAAGTGTTCCTTTCGGGAACGTGGACGTGATCTGGATTTCGGCCCCGATGCGGAACCCCGTCGCAAATGGTCCGATGTCCTTGCTGCCGTTTGTGGAAACCGCGAGATCCCCTGGCTTGATGGAACCCGCGGGTAGGGAACTCTTATAACTCAGGGCGCCGCCTATCAACGAGGTGTTCACGCTCGCAAGCCGGAGATCCGACGCCGTCACAACCAGTGTGCCCGCGTCGAGTTTCGTATATTCCGGCATTGGGCACGGAGGAGGCGAGGTGACGTCGCGCGCCAGCCATTCGCTGGGGGACGGCGGGTTAGGAGTGCTCGGCCAGGAACATAGAAAGAAGTCGCCGCTGTCTCCACAGGAGAAATCGTGCGGCGACGCCGTAAAGGACGCGAAAAACAAGTCAGACTCGGGAACAGCGGGGTCGTTCAGAACGACCGACTTCTGTAAGAGCATCTCAGCCTTGCTGTGCGTGTTGGGCGGATCTACGCATTGGCCGCCGCCAGCGTGGATGCTTACCGCGACCGGGTGAGCGCCTGCCTCCAACCGCACGGAGCACCCCTCTACGGTATCGATGGGGACCATCACGTTCACCTGGTCGACTCCAATCAGTTCAGGAGCACGCCCGAAAAAAAGGCCGGGCGCATGTTTGCCGCCAATTGTGGCGCCGCTTATCTGCAAGTCATTCTTACAACACGGAAACGGCGGCGAGTCCGGGGTGGGGGCACCGTCCTGGGGAAGCGTCGCGTACGGCCCCGCGCCCGTTCCGAACAACGCCAGGTAGCCGCCCGGGGCGGCGCTGTTGGTTGGCGAATTCACAGACGCACTGCCGTCCGCATTGACGTTGAGGATGGCCCCGTACCCGCAGCCGGAGGCCTCCCTCGTGAACAGCGCGAAATTGGTCAACAAGCCGGCACCATACGGATCTGTCGTAACCGGATCGCTACTCCCCTTCGACGTCGTGACGATAACCGTCTGCGTCTGCGATCCGCCAGATGGCACCTGAAAGTTGATCTGGTCGGGAGAGACGAAGAAGAGGCGTGCGGGCGCTCCATTTACGGTTAGGCTGGTGCCACCGAGTCTGGTTGGGAGCGGAACCGAGGTGGCCGCCGCCGTCTCGGTTGCGAGCCCCTGGCCAAAGACTGATGCAATGGAGCCGGGTGCCAAGACATGTCCTGGCTGATCCCAAGACTGATAGCTGGCCGCGTTGACGATACCTCCGGGATTGATGACGGGTTTTTGGGCAGCCACCGGCGTCGCGATGGCGCCCAAAAAGATGCACGCGGCACTTGAGACGCGTCTCACGGATGTGCCTTTCCCGTTACGTTGATCGTGAACGCGTGATCGACATCGGCTACAGCCTGGAAGGCCGCGGCCGCTCCGGCGGCTGCCAGGGGACGCTGCTCCACATCGGCCAACGTGACGTGTGCGCTATAAGTCCAAAACTGGAGTGGTGCACCCGCTCGGACAACCATCCGATAGTCCTGCGCATTTGCACTGGCACTCACGCGCGAGGCCCCGAGAAAGACCCCTTTCCCGAATATCACGCCGATCTTCAGGTGGCCAAAATCGAGCGGACTCACGAAAGATCCTGAGCATGAGCAACTTCAACTGCTGCAACTGCGACCAATGACATGCCGTGCCCATGCCACTGTAATGCTGAAAATCGCCACGATCCCGGCGTTTATCTGCGCGTCGCCGCGACTGAAACAGACTCGATTATCCTAAACCAATTCTTTCGCGCGCGCAAGCTCGATTTTGTGTTCCTTTCTCGGCGCGCGATTACAATGCGCGCTCCGAGCGGACAAATCGCATCGCTGGCGTAGCGGAGAGCACACAGATCGAAGGGTTCTACCGCTTTGAGGCAAGGTGGGATAATCCCGACCCCGCGAGCGCCGTCATAAGCTCATTCGCTGTAAGCCGGTTGACGGGAGAGGGGTGGGAGTTAGTGCTGTGTAAACATTGCCGGACCGCCGATCTTCGGAAACTGCAAGATCGGCTGCGGCGGAGCCTTCGGCTGAGCTCCAAAGACCTTCGCCGACTTATGAATAGGGCGCCGTGTCAGCGATGAAATCCGGGCGCTGCGGATGCCGCTACGCCGCTCCCGCGAGAACTTGTCCGGATGATTGCGGCCCCGGTTGGCTACGGATGCCTCGCGATCGGTCCTTGCGAGGACAGCGGCAGACGCGGCATTGGCGTCGCGGGAGGTTCGGCGTGCATTGGCGGACTTGGATTTGCGCCGATTCCCGCTCCGAGTTGCTACAACCCTGCGCCAGAGCCAACCCCTAAGCGGCGGACGTACTTCCTGTTAGTGAGGCCGGATAGCGGAGAACTCGTCGTGCGCTAGGTCTTGCGGCGCGAGGCCCATGCGCCGATGGACCGCATCGGGCTCGCCTTCGGCCGGGGTTCGCGAATGCCATATGAGTGGGAACGGAACAAGTTCCGCCCCACGTAGGGGCGCTACCAGTCGATCTGCGCGGGGAAAAACTCGGCGGCCAGGTCTTCGTAGTATGGCTTGATTTCCTGGAAATTCGGCCGCTCCAATCCCTTCGAATAGAGGTCGTACGGATTGAACTTCCGCACCCATTCGAACATCCGCTCGTCGTGCGCGTTCATCAGGTGCCGGTAAGCGCCGTGCTTGTGCGCCGGGTAGAACGAGTGATACCGCAGCATGTACTGCGCCGGCTCCGGCATGTAGTTCCGCGTGACGTGGTAGATGTACTCGTCGTGCCCCCACGACAGGTGGACGTTGTCGAGCCCGCAATGCCTCTCGTAGATGCCGCACTCCGTCTGATATTCGGGCACATTGCGGTCGGGATTGGCCGCGAAATACTCGTGGTACACAATCTGGTCAGACCACGCGCAGCCAACCGGGAACGTGTCGCCAACCACCGCCCATTGCGGCTCGCCATACAGGCACAGCACTTTCCCCAGATCGTGCAGGAAGCCCGCCATCACCATCCAGCGTGGATGGCCGTCGCGGCGAATCGCCTCCGACGTCTGCAGGAGATGCTCGATCTGCGTCAGGTCGGTGTCGGGATCGCTATCGTCCACCAGCGTGTTCAGGAAATCGGCCGCCTCCCAGATGCTCTTCTTGCCCTTCGCGAACCTCAGGTACTCGGCCCGTTTGGCAAGCGCGAACTCCACCGTCTGCCCGGCATGATTCTGCCTGTAAAACTCGGCGACACCCGGGTTCTTTTCGGGCGAATACTGGCGGAATTCCTCCTCCGACTTCCCTTCCTGGTAACGCGACGCGACGAAATCGTCCCACTGATCGAGACTCTGCAGCGGTTGCGAACTCATGCGGCCCTCCCTCCGGCCCTGCACACGTGTGCAATGCAACCAAAATACCGCATGTCCCTCGCCCGGGTCAACTCACCGATCGGCTATAATCGACGGCGATGGAATGCACGGTGGAAGAAGTCAAACGCCGCCTCGACGCCGGCGAAAAGCTCTCCCTCATCGACGTTCGCGAGCCGTTCGAGCACCACGCCGCCCATATCGAAGGCGCCGATCTGATCCCGATGCAGACGGTGCCCGGCCAACTCGATGCCCTGCTCGAAAGAGCGCAAGGCGCGCCCCTGATCGTCTTCTGCCACCATGGCGTGCGCAGCCTCAACGTCGTCCATTGGCTGCGCCGCCAGGGCCTGGAGAACTGCTGGAGCATGGCCGGCGGCATCGACCTCTGGAGCCTCCAAATCGACCCCACCGTCCCCCGTTATTAAAATGGGATCGTGACCGGCGTGCGCATCGACAAGTGGCTCTGGGCCGCCCGCTTCTTCAAGACCCGCTCGCTCGCCGCCAAGGCCTGCGAACTCGGCCGGATCGAGGCCAACGACCACACCGCCAAGCCGGCGCGCGAGGTCCGCATCGGCGACTCGCTCCGCGTGCGGAGTGACAGCGGCGAGTTTCAACTCGAGGTCCTGCTGCTCAGCGAGATGCGCGGACCGGCGGCGGTGGCGCAGACGCTCTACCGGGAAACCGAGGCGAGCCGGGAATTGCGCCGGAAGCTCGCCGAGGAGCGCAAAGCCATGCCCCATTTTGAAGCGTCGCGGGAAGGCAAGCCGTCGAAACGCGACCGCCGCGAACTCGGCCGCCTGCGTGGACGGCTGTGAGCGGCCCAACCCAACCCGGCCTCTGCGCCACGTGCGCGCACGCCCAGACCGTCGTCTCGGATCGCGGCTCGACCTTCGTCCGCTGTCTGCTGTCCGCCGGCGACCCGCGCTTTCCCAAGTACCCCAGGCTGCCCGTCCTCTCCTGCGAAGGGTGGCGCTGCGACCCCGCGCCCGTCATCGACCTCATCGAGGCCTTCCGCCGCTCGAAGACCATGTTCACCGCCATCTCGCTCGGCGTCTTCGATCGGCTGCCCGCCACGGCGCCGGACCTCGCCGCCGCGCTCGGCCTCAACCCGGCGGCCCTCGCGACGCTGCTCGATGGTTGTGCCGCACTGGGTCTCCTCGATAAACGCGACGGCGTGTATCGCAACACTCCGGTGGCCGATGTCTATCTCCGCGCCGGCAGCCCGCACACGTTGCGCGGCTACATCCGCTACTCGGATGAAGCGCTGTACCCCATGTGGGCCCACCTCGATGACGCCGTGCGCGAGGGTTCTGCCCGCTGGGGCCAGACGTTCGGCCTCGACGGGCCCATTTTCAGCGCGTTCTTCCGCACCGAGCAGGCGATGCGCGAGTTCACACTCGGCATGCACGGCTTCGGCGTGATGACTTCCCCGGCGGTCGTCGCCGCCTTCGACCTCGGCCGTTTCCGCAGGCTCGTCGATCTCGGAGGCGCCACCGGCCACCTCGCCATCGCCGCGTGCGAGCGCTACCCCGAGCTTCGCGGCACGGTGCTCGATCTCCCACCCGTCGCGGCCGCCGCCCGCGAGCAGATCGCCCTCTCGCCGGCCCGCGGCCGTCTCGATGTCGTGGCCGCCGATTTCTTCGAGGACGATCTGCCCGAAGCCGATCTCTTCGCCCTCGGCCAGGTCCTGCACGATTGGGGGGAAGCCAAGATCGCGTCGCTTCTACGGCGCATTTTCGACCGGCTGCCCCCAGGCGGCGGGCTCCTCATCGCGGAACGCCTCCTCAACGAGGATGGCGTCGGACCGGTCGGCGCCAACATGCAGTCGCTGAATATGCTGGTCTGCACCGAGGGCACGGAACGCCCCCCATCCGGCTACGAACGGCTGCTGCGCGCCGCGGGATTCACCGGAGTCGAGGCCCGCCGCACCGGCACGCCGCGCGACGCCGTACTGGCTCTGAAATAGGGTCAATTTTGGCATATTTTGCCAAAAAAAGACCTCAATTTAGCTGTTTTTGGACGAAAAAAGGCTCCAAATTGGTCAATTTGGAGCAGTCCTGAGGCATTATTGGGCCCGAATCTCGACCACGGCAACCGTGTAGGGGTCCAGGTCCACGGTGAGGTCTTTCGCGTAGTTCATCGTTCGAGTCACCGGGGCGATCGCGTCCGGATGGTCAAGGGATGCGGCAGCCGTCCGGCCGGCGGTGATCGTGTGCAACGTCACGACCGCTTTCTCGGGCACGCCGGCGCCCTGCAGCTGCACCAGAAGGATGTTCCGCTCCGCTTCGTAGTTCACGGCCTTGATCACGATCCGCCGGCCGTCGGCGCTTCCGGTCGCGATGGCATCCACGCTCCCGGGCCGCCACCCTTGGGGAATCATGGTCGAGACGCTGCCGAAGAACGTCTTGCGGTCGGGAAGGTCCCGGAAGGCGCCGGTGGTGGACGCGAGGTAGCGTTCCGCGTAGTGCTCACGAAAGAGCTTTTCAACCACGTAGCCCGCCCCCGGGAACCAGGAGACGTGGTCGTGGTAGATGAACGACGTCCAGGTAGGATCGTCCGTCGTGTTTCGCATCAGCAGCGCCGGGCAGGTCATCGTAAGATCGGGGCTGAGCTCCTCGTACAGCATCAGGCTGCCGGCCGCATGGAGGCCAGCCCGCCAATCGTAAGTGCGTGAGAGGTTCCACTCCAGCACGCCGATCTCGATGCGCGGCTGCGCCGAAGCGCGGACATAGTCCCGCAGCTTCACGAGATAGTCGCGGATTCGCCTGAGCCCGGACTCGAAGTTGTCGGACTCGTACTCGTAATTGTGAACTCCGAGGACGTCGAAATTCTTTCCGGCGAGGTCGATGACCTTCTGGCTCCAGAGCATGTCGTTGGACCGCTTCTGTCCGCACGCCACGATTCGCGCCTGTGGCGCGATGGCCCGCAACCGGCTGCCGTAGACGTTGACAATCTCGGAGTACTGCTCCGGAGTCAGGCCGTGATTCATCGGCTCGTTGTCGATCTGGAAGAGCCTCACGGCGTAAGGCTCGGGGTGGCCATTGGACGCCCGCAGCCGTCCCCATTCGGTGGCCGGCGGGTCGTTCAGGTAGTGGACCCAGTCCATTGCATACTGAACCTGCTCGGGGTCGGTGCTGGTCGCCGCCAGCACGATCAGGGGCTCGGCGCCGAGCTTCCGGGCAAGCGCCAGGAACTCATCCGTCCCGAAGCCGTAGTAGTCCGAGTAGCCGCCCCAGATGGTGTTGGGGTGGTAGTAGCGGGAGACGTGCGGGCCGATGCCGTCCTTCCACTTGTAGATGGAGGCGAAGGAGCCGCCGGGCCAGCGCACGAAGGCGGGAGCGAGATCGCGCAGCGCCTGCACGAGGTCGGGGCGCATCATGCCGTCGCGGCGGACGTCCGCCCGCATCATCGAAATGTGGTCGAGGAGCAGCGTTCCACGGCCCTCCGCCACGATCTCCACCCGCGCCTGCGTATCCTGCACGGAACTGGAGAAGGAATATCGGACCTCCTGCCATTCCGAGCCCGTGAGCGCGAGCGGCGCCGACGCGATGGTTTGTCCCGCGGAGCTGGCGACGCGAAGCGTCAACCGCGGGGCGCCTTGCTCGGGTTTGACCCAGACCGACCCGTCGTACTGGCGCCCCGCGGCGATGTACAGCCGGCCCTGCCGGATCCCGGCGCGGCCGCCCTCGACGTGGAGGCGCACGCTCTTCTTCCCGTTCTGGAACTCGACGTCCGCGTTCTCCACGCTGCCGTTCTCCGAGAAGGGCTCCCAGTAGGTCTCGAAGTCCTTACCCTCGAACCCCTGGCCGCGAATCTGTTCGGCGAACAGCCCGTCGACCACCGAATGGTTGATGTGCTCGAGGAAGTGGCCGTAGACCCGCTTATCGATGGAAGCCATGCTCCTTCCCGGATCGACGGGCAGGATAGCGACTTTCGGCGCCTCCGCAGCCGCAGCGGCGCTCGAAACGAGCGCGCCCGGCACGGCGGCAGGCAGGGCGATGCGGGAGGTGGCGGCCATCGAACTCATGAGAAATTTGCGTCTATTCATAGCTCTCCTGTGCGGCGCCGATGCCGGAATGAATGAGCATAGATTAACTCAGCCAGCGATCGAGGTGGCGGTTCACAAAATCGTCGTCGACGAGGTGCGGGTACGACGCGGTGACGCGGTCGATCTCCTGCAATTGTCCAGGGGATAAATCCTCGCCAGGATCGAGACACCAGCGGCCTTCGAGGAGTCCCTGCCGCCGCAGAATCTCGTGCAGCCCGGCGATGCACCCGGCGAAGCGGTTGCGCACGTCGAATAGGGCCGCGTTGGCGTCGGTGAGCGCCGCCGATTCGGCCAGGATGGCGGCGGCGTCCCCACCTCCGGCGGCGTGGCAGCAATGGATCCGTCCGAGCAACTCGACGGCGCGCCGGGTCCACACCGCCCATTGTCCGAGCAGGCCGCCGCGGAAGCGCGCCAAGCCCCCGCCGAGGCGAAATTCCGCCAGCAGATCGGGGATGATGTTGTCGTCGTTGCCGGTGTACAGCGCGATCTCGCCCGCGCGGCCGCTGTCGAGCAGGCCGCGCACCACGTCGATCGTCTGATAGCGATTGAACGGCGCGACCTTGATGGCCGCGACGCCCTCGATCGCGCAGAAACCGCGCCAGAAGTCGTACGAGAGCAGCCGTCCGCCGACCGAAGGCTGCAGGTAGAAGCCGCACAACGGGATTCTGCCTGCGACCACGCGGCAGTGTTCCAGCAATTCGGCGTCACTGGCGGCCGGCAGCGCGGCGAGGCTCAACAGTCCGATATCGTAGCCCGCTTCGCGCGCGAACTCCGCTTCGGCGGCCGCCTGCGGAGTTTGACCGCAGATTCCCGCGACCCTGACGATCCGCCGGCCGGATCGGCTCTCCCACTCGGAAACCGCGCCGGCCGCCAGGCGGAGCACGGGCTGGAAGAGTCCGACGCGCGGATCGCGGATCGCGAACTGCGTGGTGTGCACGCCGACCGCGACGCCTCCCGCGCCCGCATCGCAGTAGTACCGGGTGAGCGCCACCTGGCGGCGCTCGTCGAGCTGCCGGCGCGAGTTCAAGGCTAGAGGATGCGCCGGGATGACCAGGCCCTCTTGCAGCAGCCGCCGCACCACGGTGTCCACGGGCATCAAAACTTCCCGTCCGCGACTTCGAAGTGCGTCGGCTTGCCCAGCGAGGCGCCGCCGCCCTCGATCCAGCCGGCCACCATTTCCATGAGCTGTCCGGCGCCCACGTGCGGAGAGCCCATCAGTTGGAAACACGCCGACGCGTCGCTCAGCAGCGCCGTGAGGCCTTCGACGCCCTGGAAGCGGGCTTCGCGGCCGAACCGCGCCGCGAACCAGTTCGCGACCTCGCGCACCTGCAGGATCTCCGCTCCGGTGACGTTCAGGATGCGCGGCGGGATCGCGCAGTGTTCGAGCGAACGGAGCGCATACGAATTGGCGTCGCGCTGCCAGATGACGTTGAATGCCGGAACTCCGACATCCACCGGCGTCCCGGCATAGACCTTGCGCCCGATATCGACGAGGACGCCGTACCGCAAATCGACGGCGTAGTTGAGGCGATAGAGCAGACACGGCGAGCCGTCGCGCGAGGCGTAGTATTCGAACACGCGTTCGCGCGCGAGGCACGATTGGGCATATTCGCCCACCGGACCGGGAGCGTCCGTTTCCACCGAGCCGCCGCTCGCGACCGGGCGAAACGGATACACGTTCCCCGTGGAGAAGACGACCATCCGGGCGCCGCGAAAGCGCTCCGCCACGATGGCGGGGACGACCGCGTTCATCGCCCACGTCAGCTCCGGGTTCCCCGAGGAGCCGAATTTGCGGCCGGCCAGGTACAGGACGTTCGGACAGTGAGGGAGGCGGGCGACCTCATCGCGGTTCAACAGGTCGCAGGCAATCGCCTCGATGCCGGGCTCCGCCTGCACGTTCCGCGAGACGGCGATGACGCGCCGCCGTTTGCCCGCGGCCTCGGAAGCGTTGCGGCACAGACGCGCCAGCGACGGCCCCATTTTGCCGCTCGCGCCCAGAATCAGGATGTCGCCGTCCAAGCGGCGCGCAGACGCAATATCCTCTTCGCCCGGCCGCGCCAACTCCCGTTCGAGATCCGGCGCTGTCATGATTTCGCCCGCGGTCATCCTCTCAATCGTATTCCGCGACGCGTCCCGTTAGGAAGCTCCCGGTTCCCAAGGTTCCCAGGGGGGTGCGACTCGAAAGGGAAGGGTTCACGAAATGCCCGGCCAATCGACGAAATCTAAGTGCCTTCAGGCAGAGCCGCGACCGTAAGGGAGCGTTAGCACCTCAACCCAAACGAACGAGTATCGCTGGGTATCGTGGAGTCCTAACCAGCCGACTTTTCAACGTTCGGTGTATCCTCCAGTTTCGCGGAGTTTCATCCGACCGCTACGTTTTCGCTACAATGCCTTGCAGCCGATCGCGACCCTAACCGGCCTCAATATCGACGAACATCATTCGGCCACTGGCTTGCGTCAGAATTTTCACGACGACCGCTCGATTCATCAGGGGTCCGATCTCATCATCAACCGTTTCGCCCACGCCGAATATTCTCTTGTGATCGCCATCGATTGAGACCTCCAGCCAATCCTCATCGAGGTGCGCGGCCCGCAACGTTCCGCTCAATGTGCCTTCCGTTTCGCCACTGGCCCTAGGTTTCGTGAAGTCAGTTTTGATCACCTCGGCCATGACCTTGCGCGAACTCGCATCGAGTGTGATCGGATTCCGATCCAGGGCGTCCCGCTTAATCGTCATCACAGCAAAATCCTTGCCCGTATCCACGCGCACGGCATTGGGATACTCCGCGATCCAGCGGTCGAACGCCTCCAGGAGAGGCTGCGGTACGTCAGCCGATGCGGCGTTGGCCTGCGGCGGGACGCGAGTTCCAACGTCTGCTGAGACTTCGTTGAAGCCCGGTTGAAAGTTGGTTGAACCAACGTTGCGACGCTTGGCGCGCATTTGGGCACTGAGCTTGCCGGCCTCTGAGCAGCGGTCGATGAATTCCTCGTAGTGCTTTCGCTGCGCGTCGAGCCTGGCGTGTCGCAGCATGCCCTGCTCATCGGTAGTAAAGCACCTTCCCACGCGATCCCATATGCGGGTGAACTTCTTCCGCGGGATGCGACATATGTTCGCGAGTTCGGCAGGGTCTGCTGGTATCGTTTCCTCGCACCAGCACAGGCACAGCAGCCAGAAATACACACCGCGCTCATCCCAGTCCATCGCCTGGACGTTCAAGTCGCCCATGAAATCGCGCGGGTAAAACTGGAACGTAGGCGCCTTCTCCTTCGCCATCACGCGACCCCCTTGATGCGGATGACAGCTCCCGGCACGACGAGTGCATCAGGATGTTCACGCGGAAACACCTTCGCAGCGACACACCGCACTACGCGGGCGTCGTCTTCCCACACGCCCGCATCGGTTAGCGCGTCTTCGGTGGACCGGACCAGCTTGGAGAGGTCCGGCTTTCTGTCCGGCCAGGTGCGGCGGGTCTTCGGCGCACTCCTGGGCTTGGGAAGAGTGAAGATCATCTCCACATCGACGGGGCCGGCCAGACGTTCCCGCGTGGCATCCCATGCCGCGTACTTCACCGCTTCGCGCCAGGGCTTCACCTTCGCGGAACTCTCCACCAGGATTCCGCGGCCCGCCTTGGTGTGGCCGATCAGGCGCTTTGATCCCTGGGGCGCGGGCAGTCCGATAACGCGGATCTCGACGCTTCGCACTGCCCGCTCGGGCGTCACTTACGCCGCCTCCGGCCCCACGGTCCGCGGGCCGCCGTTTTCCGCGATCACGCTGTCCGCCCAATCCATCACGGAGTGCGCGGACTTCGCCAGCGTGCGGTTGCCGGCACCGATGTGGTCCTCCATGTCGTGGAAGATCTCCGTGGGCTGCGAGTAGCCACACTGACGGAATACCCGATCAGGACAATCCTCCTCCCGCCCGCATAGCGTTCCCTCGCGCAACGCGGAACGAATCAGGAATCGAGCGCCCGGCCCATCCGGCGAGTCGGGCGCCGTTATTCCGGGTCGTCATCGGCCTCGATCGCCAGTTGCGCAATCACCTCGGACACGGCTGCCGACTTGTGCACGATCGGCACGGCGCCCGCGTAGCCGTCGTGCGAGACGTGCAGCTTGTCATACAGCGCGCCGCTCGGCTCCAGGAAGGCGCGGGTCTCGATCGACCGCCGCGCGGCTACCACGCTAGTCGAAGCCCGCTCGTGGTCCTGCATCTCCTTGGCAGTGGGCATGCGCAGCACGTGCGTGACCCGCGCGCCGGGAACCTTCATTTCGATCCGGTAGTTGTTGCCCTCGCGCTCCACGCCCAGAACGGTGCATCGCTCGATGCGGCCAATGACCATGCCGGCCTCGGCGTCATCGAACTCCAGGCCGTCCTTGTCGGTGCGGATCTTGGCGAACAGCTCCGCATTGATCTTCGGCAGATCCAGGTCTTCGCTCTGCGACTTCCCACGCCCGAGAAATCGCCGAACGGTGCGCTGGCTGCGCGCCCAACCGCACCACTCATCGTCGGTCGGGAAGCGCACTTCGCACTTCTTCTCGCCGCCTGAAAGAATCGGCACCACGAACGGCTTCGTGGCATCGAAAACAGGTTTACTCGTCTGCGTCTGTTCCATGTGTCCTCTCAAAAAATGATTGCCCTACTGGGCGATGTTGTTCTGGGGCGTGACGATGGTCATGGTCACCAGGCCGTTGGTGGCGTCGTAGAGCTGCACGCCCGTGATCTGCATCGTCACGATCCCGTCAGTGTTGCTCAGCTCCACGACGTTGAATCCCATCTTCTGGATCAACATCGAGAAGCTATTGCTCGCATCGCGGGTCAACGTGAAGGTCGCGGTGCCGGTCGTCAGGTTGATGAGGTTTGTGTACTCCGTCGAACCTGCCTGCACGCGCACAACAAACTGCACCGCAAACGCGCGATCGCCCCACTCGAAACGGCCCTGGATCTGGTAGCCGTCCTGGGAGCCCGAGCCGGGGAAGAAGCCCGGCCGGAAGTTGTTCTCCCAGGATGCATCCATGGAAACGAACTGCTTCCCGCTGCCGCCGGTGAGGTAGTTGACGCCATTGAAGGTCAACGCGGTGATCATGCCGGCGTTGAACTCGTGCGGTGTCGTGGCGGCCGGCAGGGTGATTCCGCTGGGCGTGGTGTACTGGCCCGTCGCCACGCATTCTGCCGAGCACATGGCGCTGGCGCGGCCGGGCGAGTTCTTGATGGACAGCTTCCATCCCTTCACAGCGCAACCCACCAGGATTTCGTCCAGGATGGCAGAGCCGCCGGGCCGGATCTGCTGCACATGCGAGAAGTAGGGCAGTTCGAGGCCGGTGGGATTCGTGGCGCCCAAGGCGGGCACGATGGTGTACGTGTACGGGCCGGTGCCGGTCAGCGCCGCCTCCATGGTTGCCCTCGGCGCGTGCATGGCGTTTCTCTACCTCAGAGAGTGGACTCGATTTTTCTTCCGGCTCTCCTGGCCAAGCATACGTTTGGCAGCCCCCAGCGCCCTATTATCTATAGTTATCGCTCTGGTTTGCAGCGGGCGCCCCGGCCGGCAAGCATTCGCGCGCGGGTGGGCCTTGTGGCTTGCCGGAATGAACTTGATTGTGATGGGGTTGTCCTTCGCCCAATGGCGCCAGGGCGCAGAAAACCCCCAGCTTCACGCAATGGTCGTCAGCCTAGCAACAAGTACACTTGTGCTTTCGGCTCGTTTCGCGCGCGTGCAAGCGATCCAACTTCCACATTCTTGGACGCCACCGTCCTCTCAAGTGGCTGCGCTCGCCGACCAGTTCCGCACCTCTTCCTGTGGAAACCGCAGCATGTCCCGGCGGCCATACAGTACGTCGTCGCCGAGTGGGGTGACGCCATGAGCGCATTCGAGTCTGACGAATTTTGACCGGACGGCAACGCTCCCTTTACGGTCGCCGCTCCGATTGGGTTGCGCCGCGATTTTACCCCGCCCGGCGAACCCGCTCCCGCCATTCCACCTTCACATCCGCGCGATAGCGTCGCACGGCGCCGTAATCTTGAACAGCGGGCGGGTCGCAGATTTAGGGCAATTCAAGCAACGCCTTCCACGGGGAAGGCACACCATCGTGTTCGATCATCGCTTCTCCACGTTCTCATCGAAATCCGTGACGCCAGACTTGAAGTTGACGTATTACAGGTGATGGCGGTTGTTTTTTGAGCGCAGTCTCAAAGCCGCTATGCTGCCTTGACAACCCTTCAAGAATTCAACTATTGTTGAATTATTGAAACCAAAGAAGCCCCATCCCGCAGACGTTGTGCGGTTTGCCGACATGCTTGCCGCCATAGGAACGGAATCTCGCCTTCGCATCACGCAACTTCTCCTGACGGCCCACCCTGATGGCATGGTAGCCGGCGAGATCCAGGCGGAACTTGGCGTGAGCGCATCCAATCTCTCGCACCACCTGGACAAGCTGAAGAATGAAGGCGTGATCGACGTGAAACGAGAGGGCAGTTTCCTTCGATACACGGCGAATACCGATGCGCTTCAAGAATTGCTGACGTTCCTTTTCTCCGAATGCTGCGCCAGGACGAAAGCCATTAAACCGGACAAGATCCTTCAGATTTGCAAGTAGGAGAGCCGTGATGAAAGCTGTCGCAACACCACCTGCCACGACGGAACGGCGACTGGCCTTTTTCGAGCGTTACCTTTCGGGTTGGGTGGCTCTCTGCATGATAGCCGGGCTGATCGCCGGGAAGGTGGCGCCCGCGGCAGTTGAGGCTATCCGTGGATTGGAGTTCGGCCAAGGAAGCCAGATCAACGTGCCAATTGCGGTTTTGATCTGGCTTATGATTACGCCGATGATGATGAAGGTGGACTTCACGGCCATCAAGAATGTCGGGAAAAAACCAGCGGGGTTGATGGTGACGCTGTTCGTGAACTGGCTGGTGAAGCCGTTCTCAATGGCTTTGCTGGCATGGTTCTTCTTCCGGCTGGTCTTCCGCTCGTTCATCGGAACCGCCGAAGCCGATCAATACATTGCCGGTTGTATCATTCTTGCCGCCGCACCTTGCACGGCAATGGTATTCGTCTGGAGCCATTTGACGAACGGCGATCCTGCCTACACGCTCGTCCAGGTCTCCGTAAACGATCTCATCATGCTGGTGGCCTTCGTGCCGATTGTCCAGTTCCTCGTGACCGGCGCTTCATCGCTCACGGTTCCATTCCGGGTTCTGCTTTATTCGGTGATCGTCTTCATCGTGATTCCGTTGACGGCTGGCAGCATTCTTCGCCTGTGGTTGATTCGGAGTCGTGGCAAGGAATGGTTCGAGAAAGTCTTGCTGCCCCGGTTCGCTCCCGTGACCATCACGGCGCTTCTGGCAACGCTGGTGTGCATCTTCGCTTTCCAGGCTGACAACATCACCGCAAAATTCTTCCATGTCATCCTAATCGCCGTTCCGATCACACTTCAGGTCTACTTCAACTCTTCGCTGGCATATGGCCTGATGAAGTTGCTCAAGGTGGAGCATTCGGTAGCCGCTCCCGGCGCACTGATCGGAGCCTCGAATTTCTTCGAGCTTGCCGTTGCTACGGCCATTGCGCTGTTCGGCCCGGAATCCGGGGCTGCGTTGGCAACCGTCGTTGGCGTGCTGGTTGAAGTGCCGGTGATGTTGTCTGTGTGTGCGGCGTGCAACCGCACCCGACATTGGTTCTCGTTTCAGGCGGCAGGGTGAGGTATGCCAAAAACACGAATCCTGATCGTGTGCACCGGGAATTCGGCCCGCTCTCAAATGGCGGAAGGTCTCCTCCGCCATGAGGCTGGCGATCGTTTTGAAGTAGCATCCGCCGGCACGAAGCCAAGCCGTGTTCGGCCCGAAGCTATCGCCGTCATGAATGAAATCGGAATCGACATTTCCCACCACAGGTCCAAATCCGTGGATGAATTCATCGGGCAACCGCTGGATTTTGTGGTGACGGTTTGTCATAGCGCCAAGGAAACGTGTCCAGTCTTCCCCGGCAATATGAAGCGGCTGCATTGGCCGTTTGACGATCCAGCAGAAGTCGAAGGATCAGAGGAAGTGCGGAAGGCTGCGTTCCGTCGAATTCGGGATCAGATTCATGGCCGCATCATGGTGTTCCTGGACGGGAACGACGCAGTTCCGTAGTTGAGCCGCAAGCCGTCTCAGTACGCCGTCGTCGAGCAGGGTGCCGCCATGAGCGCATTCGAGTCTGGCGAATTTTGACATACCGCGGACGGCAACGCTTCCTTTACCGCTCGCGGCTCCGATTTGGTTTCCACCGCGATTTTACCCCGCCCGGCGAACCCGCTCCCGCCATTCCACCTTCACATCCGCGCGATAGCGTCGCACGGCGCGCTCGAAGGCGTCTTTCAGGCGCCGGCAGTCCGGGTCGACACTTCCGGGGAACAAGATATTGACCTCGTTCCCGTTTGTCTCGAACACTACCTCGCCCGCGCTGGCGGACGGCGCCCCCGTCCGTTCCGTTTCCCACATTCTGCTCAGTTCCGGTTGGCTGATCGCGTCGCTGAGGCGCGCGGTGATTGTGTCTGGCATGCCGAGACTATGAGCAATTTGACTTCCCCTCCCGCGCTACGTTCTAATAGGCCCAATTCGGGGATTATTATGCGATCTACGACGACCATACTGGCTGTTTGCTTTCTTGCATCCCTCGCGGGCGCGCAGGACTACCGCGCGACCATCACCGGGCAGGTCACGGATCGCTCCGGCGCCGCCATTCCCAATGCCAAGGTCCGCGCCATCCAGCGGGACACCAACGAGGTGACCTCCACCGCCACCAACCAGGAGGGCTTCTACGCCCTCAGCTATCTGCAGCCGGGCGAGTTCACGGTGGAGGTCGAGGCTACCGGCTTCTCGATGCAGCGGCGGGAGAATGTGCGGCTGCTGGTCGCGCAGAAGCTCGAACTGCCCGTCAAGATGGATGTCGGCAAGGTGGGGACGGAGATCACGGTCGTCGCCAACGCCACCAGCCTGCAGACCGCCGACGCCTCGGGGGGCGTGAACTTCGACGCGCTGCAGACCTCGGAGTATGCGCTCAACGGCCGCCAAGTCTACATGCTCATGGACCTCGTGCCCGGCGTGCTGTTTACGCAGGAACAGTTCGGATCCTCCGGCTATTCGGGGACGCGCGGGTGGGACGTTTCCAGCGCCTACGTGATGAACGGCGGCGTCGCCGGAACCAACAGCTTCAGCCTGAACGGCGCCCCCATCAGTCTGACGGGGACGTGGCAGGTGGCGCCCAACGTCGACGCCATTCAGGAATTCAAGGTGATGACCAACACCTACGACGCGTCGATCGGCCGCACCGGCGGGGGCAGCGTCAACACCACCGTCAAGTCCGGTTCCAACGCCGTCCACGGCTCGATGTTCGACTACATCCGCAACTCGGTCTTCGACGCCAATTACACGCAGAACAACCAGGTCGGCGCGCCCCGCGGCAAGCACATCACGAACCAGTTCGGCGGCACGCTGGGCGGCGCGATCCGCAAGGACAAGATCTTCTACTTCGGCAGTTTCGAAGGCTTCCGCGAGCGCGTTCCCTTCCCCGTGGTGGCCAATGTGCCGCCCCTCGACCTGCGCGACGGCCAGCATTTCACCAACTACAACATGAAGATCTACGACCCGTTGACCGGCCACGCCTGCGTCGACAAGGTAGACGTCAGCGGCACGTGCGGCAGCCCCTATATCCGCAATCCATTCCCAGGCAACGTGATCCCGGCGAGCCGCATCAGCCCCATCGGGCAGAAGATCCTCTCCTATTACCCCGCTCCCAATATCGGCGGCCTGACTCAGAATTTCGTCTTCTCCAACAGCACCGGCAAGTACCGCTACGACCAGCCGATGTTTCGTGTCGATAGCGTGATCGACCAAAATAACCGCGTCTACGGTCTCATCACCTTCCAGCACGGTCACGAATACCGCAATCAGAACGGCATCCCCGGCGTGGCCGCCGGGGGCAACATCTGGTCGCAGCGCACCAATTTCAACGCCATCGCCGATTGGACGCGCATCCTCTCGCCGACCGTAATTTTCGACCTGCGCGCGTCTTTCGGCCGTTTCACGTCGTACTTCCCCGACGCCGAGGCCGATTCCGGAATCACCGCAAAGGATCTCGGCATGAACGTGATCCACGCGCCGACCAGCACCACCAATTTCCCTCCGCGCATCACGCTCGATCAGTTCTCCGACCTGTTCGGCAACAGCACGAACCTATACACCTGGAGCACCGACAATCAGTGGAACGTGGTGCCCACCATCACGATGACGCGCGGCTCGAAGACGCTGCGCTTCGGCGTGGACCTGGTTTACGCCATGCGCGGCAACGGCAGCATCGGGCAGGCCAACGGACAGCTCGGCTTCAACCGATATGCCACGCAGCAGTATCCTTTACTCGCGGGGGCGAGCACGGTCGGCGCCGGCATCGCAGACCTGCTGCTGGGACAGCCGGGGACGGGCTTCGTCGATTGGAACGACACCTACTACCGCACCTGGCCCTACTACGGCTTCTTCGTGCAGAACGACTGGAAGGTGCGGCGCAACCTGACGCTGAATCTCGGCTTCCGCTACGACGTGCAGGTCCCCTTCGTGGAACGGTGGAACCGCGTCAACAACGGCTTCGATTTCAACGCCGTCAACCCGCTCAGCGACTCGGTGCTGGCAGCCTGGAGGAAGGCCAAAAGCGCCTATGACGCCACCAATCCGAAGTATCCCTATCCCGCCGTCCCCGCCGCGTTACTCGGCGGCAAGAGCTTCGTGCAGCCGAACGGCAACCACCGCACCTACAACACCGACTGGCAGAACATCCAGCCGCGCATCGGGCTGGCCTGGCAGTTCGCCAAATCGACCGTTCTGCGGACCGGGTTCGGCATTTATCATCGCACCGCCACGCAGGGCAATTACACCGACGGTTTCAGCCAGCAAACGCCGTACACCCGCTCCCTCAACGGCGACGTGACACCGGCCATGACGCTCACCGGGCCGTATTCCCTGGAGAACCCGTTCCCCAATGGGTTGACGGCGCCGTCCGGCCGCTCGCTCGGCCTGCTGACGAATGTGGGCAATGGCGTCAGCTTCGATGGCGCGCAGCGAGTGGTGCCGCGCACGTTCCAGTATTCGTTCGGGCTGCAGCGCCGGTTCTTCGGCGGCGTCATCCTCGACGCTTCCTACGTCGGCAGCATGACCACGCACGAGACCGTGTCGTACAACAACGACTATGTCAACATGGACACGTTCCTCCAGGGACAGGCCGCGCCCACGTTTCTCGACCGCACCGTCGCCAACCCGTTCTACGGCATCCTGCCCCTCAACACGACCTTCGGCGCGGGCCCGACCATCGCGGCGCGCAACCTGATGTACCCCTACCCGCTGTTCAACGGCGTCACCATGAGCACCAATCCCTGGGGCCGCTATCGCTATGACGCGCTGCAGCTACGGCTGGACAAGCGTTTCAGCGGCAACCGGAAGACTGCCGGCGTGTTGACGGTCGGGTTCTCATACACCTTCTCCAAAAACACGCAAACCACCGTGCGGCTCAATAACTGGGACCTCTCGGAGGCGCCGGCGCATGAGCTGGTGAGCTACGACAAACCGCAGAATCTGTCCTTCAGCGGCGTCTGGGACCTGCCGTTCGGGAAGGGCCGGCACTTTCTGCCGAAGGCGAACAAACTGGTCGACGGCATCCTCGGCGGATGGACTCTGAATTTCATCTACCGGTACAACTCGGGCAACCCGGTGGGCGGCATCGATGTCATGTCCTATTGCAGCGACTTCCTGGTCGACAACCAGACGCACGACCAATGGTTCAACAACAATAAGAGCTGCTACAAAGCGCGGCCGAGCTACACGCTGCGCAATGTCCCGGAACGCTATGCGTGGCTGCGGCAGATGGACAATACGACGGTGAATCTGGCGGGGGCGAAGACGTTCTCCCTGAGCGAGCACTGGCGTTTCAATCTGCGCGCGGAGGCGTTCAACCTGCTGAATCACCCGCTGTATGGCGGTCCGGACACGGGCTATCAGAACGCGCGGTTCGGCATGCTGCCGGTCGGCCAGCAGAACTTCCCCAGGCTGATTCAGGTCTCCGGGAAGATCAATTTCTAGCTGGCAGGCTGCGGCGGAGGTTGCGCCGGGGAGCGCCGGGCCTAGAGCACGTGGTCCATGTCGATCCGACACGGAGGACTTCCGAATGTCAAAGACGCTAAGGGTTTTGATTACGGGGGCGGCACGCGGCATAGGGATGGCGACGGCGCAGGCACTTGCCAACCGAGGGCATTCCGTCGTCGCCACCGACGTATCCCCGTTGAGTGGATCGGAAGGCATCCAGGCACATGTGCTTGATGTCACCAGCGACGACTCCGTGGCGCGGTGTCTTGAAAAGGTTGGCCCGCTCGATGCCATCGTCAACAACGCAGGTATATCTGGCGGAGGGCCGGTGGAAGGCTATCCACTTGATCGTTTCCGACAGATGTTCGAGACAAACACGCTCGGCGCGTTGCGCGTAATCCAGGCGGTCTTGCCCGCCTGGCGAAAGCGGGGTTCCGGCGTCATCGTGAATGTGTCGAGTGTGAACGGCCGGGTCTCCTCGCCGCTCGGAGCAGCGTACAGCGCCTCCAAGTTCGCGCTCGAAGCCTTGACGGAGTCACTGCACCTGGAAGTCCGTCACTTTGGAATACGCTGCGTCTTGATCGAGCCCGGAACGATCGCTCCCGGCATGAAAGCGAGCGAGCCTCATCAGGGACCAGCCGACTACACCGGACTTTGGGAGCAGTGGGCCGGAGCCGACACCAAAATGACGGGCCCATCCGGTCGAACCGAACCCGAAGTTGTCGCATTGGCCATCGCGACCGCAATCGAAGACCCCGCGGCGCCTTTCCGTGTACCGGTCGGCCAGGACGCTGAGGTGATTTTGGGCATGCGAAGAAGCCTCGACGATCAGGCATTTGAAGATGCCATGAGAAAGGCCCTTGGGATTACGTGGTGATGAGGCGCCAGCCTCAGTGCCTGGAAGGCGCCACTCGGCCCCGAAGCTCAATTTTGCGGCGCCGGCACGCATCCGCGCAGTTGCCATTGTTCTTCCAAGAACTGGACTACAGCCTGCTGAAATGTGGGTTGGTAGAGTGTGGAGTGGTGGTCGCCCTCGCATGCGGCGAAGCGCGCCGCCGGAATCGCCTTCAACAGGCCGTCCACTTTCTGGTTCGCGGCGTCCGCTCTCCCGTTGAGGACCAGGACCGGGACTTCGACGCTCGCGAGAGCCTCCACCGGCCAATCCTGGGCGACGGCGCCGCGAATCACCGCGGCCCAGACCTTCGGGTCGGCGCCCGAAGCCCGGGCCGCAATCAGGCTGGCGGAGGCAAGGTGCCCCTTGACGATTTCGCCCTGCTCCAGAATCCGGGCGCCCTCTTCCGTCCACACGCGGCGGGTGATCGGCCGCGGCACGTAGTCGGGGACGGGCCAGCTCTTCGGAAACTCCAGGACTCCATCTTCGAGGGCATAGTCGCCCACTCCGGCGAGAATGGCGGACTTGACCTGTGGCGGTCTCAGCGCGAGCAGCCGGGCGATTGTGCCGCACCCCATCGAGAAGCCGATCACATCGACGGCATCGAGACGCAGGCGCTCGATGAGCGCCACCACGTCGCGCGACATGGCGGAATCCTCGTATGCGGCCTTCTCGCGCGGCTTGCCGGAGTCTCCGAAACCGCGCATATCGGGGATGATGGTGCGCGCGCCCGCCGTCTGCAATGCGCGGGCCAGACCCGCTCTGCCTTCCGGCGGAGGATCGGGCAGCGGCGGCGCGGCTCCGGCCATCTGCCGGAACATTTCCTGACGCTTCTGCGCCAGCGGAAGCACCCGCTCGAACTCTCCGAACTGGCTCATGCCATCGAGCCCGAATCCATGCAGGAGAATGACGGCCGGGCCTTCTCCCTCGTCGTGATAGGCGATGCGGACTCCGTCAAAGGAAGTGAAGGTGGTCATTCAGCGTCTCTCCACAGGGCCGGTGGGCCCGGTTCGCTAGCGTGGAAACCGCATTTCGCCGGTCCCGCCGCCGCAGCCCAAAAATCTGATTGGACTTCGGGGTCCGGAAGTCCGCCGGCGTTCAGCCCAGGTGCTGCTGTCCATGGACCTGAGCATACATCGCTTCGGGCGCCAGGACACGCTGGGCACCACCGCGTTCTCTCCAGCCGCATTCTCAACGGCTCCGGCAGGTACGCCGAGGCCTTCCGCGCCGTGCGAAGATTCTAGGGTGGTCGGGATCCTGGTGCATGGCGACAATCATCTGATCGTGCGCGGCCCGTGTCCGGACCGGGAGACGGCTCTGGCGCTGATCCGCCACTGGTCGATCATCCGCATCGGTCAGACCACACCGGAAACGCTCCGGCCCTGGCGCATCAGCACCAGGGAGTTCCGCGAGGACCTGGAGTGGGCCATCGTAGTGCCGGGCGACGGGCAGGCGTCGCCGGCGGTCGCGCAGTTGCTCGCCGAGCTCCGCGCCCGCGGCGTGCACGTCCGCGACACAGACGCCTGGTAGTGCGCTACGCGCCTGAAAGACGGGGCCGGTCGTACAACCCCGTCAGGAGAGCAGCAGCTCCAGATCTTCCTTCTTGAGGTCGCGAATGAGGCTGTTGTCCTCGCCGAGAATGGCGTCGGCGAGTTCCCGCTTGCTCTTCTGCAGCTCGAGAACTTTCTCCTCGACGGTGTCCCGCGCAATCAGCCGGTACGCGAAGACCGGCCGCGTCTGTCCGATGCGGTGGGTGCGGTCGACCGCCTGTGCTTCGACCGCGGGGTTCCACCACGGGTCGAGCAGGAAGACGTACTCGGCGGCGGTCAGATTCAGTCCCAGCCCGCCGGCCTTGAGGCTGATGAGGAACAGCCCGCACGCGGGGTCGGTCTGGAACGCCTCGACGTGCGCCTGCCGGTCGCGCGTCGCGCCGTCCAGGTATTCGTAGGGGACTTTGGCCTGGTCGAGCCGGCTGCGGACGATCGCCAGCAGGCTGGTGAACTGCGAGAAGACCAGGGCCTTGTGGCCCTCCTCGCGCAGTTCGTCGAGCTGGTCCATCAGCACGTCCAGCTTGGCGCTCGGCTCGCCGCTGCGCTTCACGTCCAGCAGCCCGGGGTGACAGGCCGCCTGCCGCAGCCGCAGCAGCGCTTCCAGCACGTGCATCTTCGATTTGCCGATGCCCTGCGTCTGCACCCGATGGAGCAGCGTCTCGCGATAGTGCCGGCGCAGCTCGTCGTACTGCTTCCGCTGTTCGGCCTCCAGCTCGCAGAAGATGGTCTGCTCGGTCTTCTCCGGCAGCTCGCGCGCCACCTGCTGCTTGGTGCGGCGCAGGATGAACGGCCGCAGCGCCTGCGCCAGCAGCCGCCGCGATTCCTCGCTGGGATTGCGCGCCAGCCCGCCGGCCATTTTCAGCACCTTCGCCTCGCCGAGCATGCCCGGATTGAGGAACTCGAACAGGCTCCACAATTCCCCGAGATGGTTCTCCACGGGCGTTCCGCTCAGGGCCAGCCGATGCTTGCCGCGCAGCAGGCGGACCGCCTTGGCGGAGGCGGTGGTGGCGTTCTTCACCGCCTGCGCCTCGTCGAGCACCACATAGTCGAACTCCACCTCGGCCAGCTCCGCGGCGTCGCGGATCAGGGTTCCATATGTCGTCAGGATGAGGTCGTGGTCGCCGATGAGCGCAGTGTCGCGCGCCAGCCCGGTGTGCTCCAGCACGCGAAGCCCCGGGGTGAACTTGGCCGCCTCCGCGCGCCAGTTGAACATCAGGGACTTCGGCGCGACCACCAGAGAGGGCCCCGCCGCCGCGGCCCGCCGCGTCTCCAGCATCGCCAGAACCTGCGCGGTCTTGCCGACGCCCATATCGTCGGCGAGGCAGCCGCCGAAGCCGAACTCGCGCAGGAATTCCATCCAGCCGAGACCTTCGCACTGGTAATCGCGCAGTTGGCCGACGAAACCGGGCGGCTGCGCGGCCGCCGTCACGCCACGGAATTCGCGCAGCTTCTCCCGCACCCGGGCGAACACCTCGTCGACGTGGACCTCGGGCTGCGCCGCCAGCAACGCGTCGAGCAGGCCGGCCTGGTTGCGCCGGAAGCGCAGGTGGTCGTCCTCGCTGGCGCCGAGCCCGGCCAGGGGAGCAAAGCGCGCCAGCCACTCCTCCGGCAGCAGGCCGAAGGTGCCGTCGCCGAGCCGCACCATCGTCTCGCCGCGGCGGAGCGCGGCCAGCAGCTGCGGCAGGGAAGCGCTCATACCGCCATAATCGACTTCGCCGCGCAGCTCGAACCAATCGATCCCGGAGCTGACGTCCACCCGCGTCGCCCCGGCGCGGCGAAAGGCCTTGCCCTCCGCCTCCACGTGCCAGCCCGCGTGCAGCAACTCCCGCACCACCCTCGGCATCGCGCGCACCGGCAGCCGGTACGCGCCAGCCTTGCCCTCCAGGGGCTTCAACCCCTGCGCGTCGAGCGTCTGCCTCGCCGCCGCCTCCGCGGTCTGGTTGCGCGCCACGTAGACGCGTTCTTCGGGGAGCCACATCCCGCGCGCCGCGCCCTCTTCGTCGTTCCACCCGCGCCCGTAATCGGTGAGCAGGCGGCCTTCGAAAAACTCTTCGCCCCACGTCGTCTTGTGTTGCGTGATCTTGAACCCGAAGCGTGGCTGTCCCTGGCGCTCCTCGAAGGCCAGCGCCTCGTCGATGAGGAGCGGCGGCACGGCCGGCAGGCTGAGGAGGTTCGACATCACCTTGTCGCGCTCACGGTCGGGAAAGGGGATGTTCTTGACCTGGCGGAGTTGCTGGATCCACGCGAACCCGCCGCCGGAATCGAAACGCGCGATCCGGTTGCGGGCGAAGAGAAACCCGTCCGCCAGCATCAGCGCCGGCTCGTCCAGCTCCATCTGTTCGTCGCCGCGGCGGAGGACGCCGGCGATCTTCCACTGGTCGCGGTCGTCCTGCCGCACCGTGAGCAGGAACCGCCACGGCTCCCCCGCGTCCCAGTGCAGCGGCGAAAGCTCGTTGGTATAGCTCACTTGTTTCGTATGCAGGCGGCCCGTGGCGTCCAACAGGGGCAAGACTTTGAGCGCCAGCGGCGGCGGCAGGGCTTTGGCGGTTGGCCCATAGGACGCATCGTACGAGTACAGCGAGGCGGTCTGGCCGCCCAGCATGAGGGTGATGGCCTCGGCGTCGGCGGGGTCCGGCAGCAGGTCCACCTGTGCCGCGGTGACGCGAAGCTCCTTGATGGTGCCCCAATCCCCATTCTTCTTGCGGGTGCGGGACAGCAGTTCCACGACGATGTGCCCGGTGTTTTTCGAGCCGCCCAGATCCACGGCGTAGAGCACCTGAAAATCGCGCGGCCAGGAGGTCGGCGTGCGCTTCTGCTCCAGCCCACGGCGGATCGCCGTCAAGTGCTCTTCCCACGCGGGAATCTGCGGACGAGGTGGCGCGGCGGGTCTCGGCGCGACAATCGCGAAGGGGGCTTGGCCGGCGTAATCCTCATCCACCCGTAAGTCGGGGTCCGCCACCGCCAGCCCCAGGGCGCCGACGCGGTCGGATTCGAGGACGGCGGCCCAAAGGTGTTTGCATTCGCCGTTGGATTCGAAATAGGGGCACTGGCAGGAGATCCGCAACCGTTTCTCTATATACCGCAGCCGTACTTCGTAGTCGGCGCCACCGTGCACAACCGCGTCCAGATGGCCGGGCGAATATCCTCCCGCCTGTACGCGATGGGCCTGATACAGTTCGATCCCCTTAAACTGCACCCGTTTTTCAAAATAGAAGGCAAGCCTCGATGCCAGGGGCATGTGGTGGAAATTCCAGTGTAGCGCCGGAGCCACGGCCTGGTGGTCATCCTTGCTGTCGCCGGCCAACCCGCGAAAAGAACCCGCTTAGTCGCCCTGGACTTGCGCGGCGGGGCGGCTGTTGGCCAGCGCGCCGAGCGTGACGTGGATCTGCGGCATCGAACCGGTCTCGAAGGAGCCGCGCACCATCTCGTTCGACTCCAGCTTCTCGCGGAGCATCTGGCGCCGCAGGCGCGCCTCGAACTCCTTGAGCTGGCCCTCGATGGTGTTGGCTTTGTTCTTGTTGCGCACCATGTCTTCGCGGTAGCGCTTCAGGAAGTAGCCGATGGTCTCGACGCGGATGCGGATCGATCCGGTCGGCTTGTTCTCGTCGATGTCCTTGAAGCAGAAATAGGGCGTGCCCGAGTGCTCGACGATCTCCTCCACGGTGCTGTAGATCGGCGCGTCATGGCCGCACTTGAAGCTCGACAGCTCCAGCGCCACCAGGTTCGGGTGCCGCGCCACATACTTCGCGGCCCACACTTTGCGGCTGGTGTTCTCGCTGTACGAGTTCTTCCAGACGTCCGCGATGGACAGCGGGTGCGGGCATTCGCCCGAGAGGACGTCCTCGCCGAAGAGACGCCAGATGATATCGTCGTCGATCGGCAGGCAGTCCTGCGCGAACACCGGGTAGCCGAGCTTCTGGAATTCCTCCAGGATCTCGTGGTTGACGCCCGGGTCGTTATGATACGGCCGGCCGAGCAGCACCACGCCGAGACGGTCCTCGCGCTCCAGTTGCTCCAGCACCTCGCGGGCGGCGCCGCGCATCGTCACATTGTCGAAGTAGCTGAGGGCTTTGTAGCCTTCGTCGATGGCGCGCTTGTTCTCTTCCGGCGAGAGGCCGAGGATGTCCTTGAACTCCTCGTACATCTGCCGTTCGAGCAGGTCGGGCTTGGAGAGGTTGACGAAGGTGTCGAGGAAGCGGACGCCCTTTTCCGCGAACAGGTCGCCTTCCTTGATGAACGCCGCCTTGACCGCCTCGGGCGTGGTCGCGACGGTGGGACAGGTGCGGCTGGCCTGGACGTTGAAGAGCGCCGTCGTCAGGCAGTCGATCATCGGGAAAAAGATGATGTCGAGCGGCTTCTTCGCGTGAATCTTATACAGCAGGTTGTGGATGTGCGGAATGCCCAGCTTCGACGGGAAGCAGGGGTCGATGGCGCCGCGCTTGGCGCCTTCCTTGTACAACTCCTCGGAGGTGTAGTCCGAGAAGACGATGTTCTCCGCTTTGATGCCCAGTGACGCGAAATACCCGGTGAAGATCGGCGTCTGCGAGTACATATTGAGCACGCGCGGCATGCCGATGCGGATCTCGCCGCGCTTCTTCATGAGAGCGGCGCGCTTCTTCTGCGCGGCGGTGATCTGGAACTTGGGCGCCGCGTCGGCCACAAGGGGGGCGTCCGGGACGCGGAAAACCGCCTTGGCTGCGATCTCGACGAAGTTCGGGTTGGCCTTTTTGATCTTGTCGAGGTTGCCCTTGATGCCACGCATCTCCTCGATGTTCTCGACCGTCCCTTTCTCGCAGGTCGCGATGATCAGACGCTGCGCGCCGGCTTCGAGCGGGACCTTGGTTTTGACCGGCGGTTTGTAGTCGAGGTTGATGAGGTTCGTCTTGACGTCGATAAAGGTGCGCAGGCACTTGTTCTTACAGAAGTAGCAGCGCGTGGCCTCTTCGCGGGTCGTCTTGTACTGGATGTGCTCGCAGGCGTCGAGTCCGATGAAGGTGCTCTTGCGGCCGTTATCCCACAGCCGGCCCGCTTCGAGGCCGGCGCCGATCGCGCCCGCTTCGCCGCAATGCTCGTGGACGATCACGTCGGCTTGCACGTCCTTGCCCTTGAACCGCGATTCGATGAAATCGACCTGCGCCTTCACGGCGGCGAGGTTGTACTGGGTGCCGCCCTGCAGCAGGAAGCGGCTGCCGATGGCCGAGAGGTTCGGGATCTGCGACACGTACAGCCAGATATTCTTCGGCAGCACGTTGCACAGCCCGGCCATGATCTCTTCCGGCTTCCACCCCTGGCGCTGGAAGTCGACAATGTCCGACTGCATGAACACGGCGCAGCCGTAGCCGAAGGACGGGAAGCCCTTGGCGCCGAACGCGGTGTCGGCGTACTGCTCCACCGGCACGTTGAAGCCCTGCGCGGTGGATTGCAGGAAATAGCCGTTGCCGGCCGAGCACTGCGTGTTCAGCTTGAAATCTTTGACGCGGTTATTCTTCAGGATGATGATCTTGATGTCCTGCCCGCCGACATCGCAGATCACGTCGACGCCGTCGTAGAAGTGCAGACCGGCCTCGGTGTGCGCGACCGTCTCCACCAGCGCGGCGTCGGCGCCGATCACGTCCTTGAGAATGTCCTTGGCGTACCCGGTGGTGCCGACGCCGAGAATCTTCAGCTCGGCGCCCTGGTCGCGGATCTGGCGATCGAGTTTTTGCAGGACTTCGACCGTGTCCTCGATGGGATTGCCCTTGGAGAGCTGGTAGGTCTTCGCCAGAATGCGCCGCTTGTGGTCCTTCGAGAGGAGCACCGCCTTGGTCGAAGTCGAACCGCCGTCGATGCCGATGAAGCCTTCCACCACGTCGCCCGGCTGGAACGTCACCGGCGTGAATTTCCTGGTGCGGTACTTTTCCTTGAACGCCGCGAGCTCTTCGTCGTCCTTGGCCAGGCCGACGCCGCCGCCGCGCTTCTGCTTCTCTTCTTCACGGCCGATCGTGACGTACCATTCGAGCTTGTCGTAGCCGATGTACTGGCCCACCGCGTCGTCTTCGGTCTTGCCGTACTCGACGGAGCCGATGGCGGCGAAGTACTGTGCGTTGTCGGGAGTCTTGATGAGATCTTCCGGCGGAACACCCTCGGGCAGGGGCGTGTTGCGCTCTTCCCAGATCTTGGGAATGTTGGCCTTCCAGCAGTCGCGCATGCCCTTGATGTAGCAGTTGGGGCCGCCCAGCAGGAGCACGACGGGCTGCAGCGTGTTGCCGCGCGTCAGCACCGAGAGGTTCTGCATCACGATGGCTTCGAAGAGCGACGCCATCAGCTCGTCGGGCGGAACACCCATCTTCTGCAGGCCGTTGATATCGGTCTCGGCGAACACGCCGCACTTGCCGGCGACGGGGTGCAGCTTAATGCCCTTGTACCCCATCTCGCAGAGCTGCTCGGTGGGGATGCGGAGCTTGGCGTTGATTTTATCGATGACGGCGCCGGTGCCGCCGGCGCACTTGTCGTTCATCGACGGAATCTTCTTCTTGCGCCCGGTTTCCGGATCCGTTTTAAAGATGATGATCTTGGCGTCCTGGCCGCCCAGCTCGATGACGGAGCCGCACTCCGGGTAGAGGCGCTCCACCGCCAGCGAGACGGCGTTCACTTCCTGCACGAACTTGGCGCCGAGGCGCTTCGCCATGCCGTTGCCGCCGGAGCCGGTGATGAACATCCGCGACCGCTCCGCCGCGAAGCCGTCGATTTCGACCTCGAAACGCTTGCAGAATTCGAGGACCTTCTCGGGCTGCTTGGTGTCGTGGCGGTGGTAATCCTGCCAGAGAATCTCGTCGGTAGCAGCGTCAATCACGACGGCTTTCACCGTCGTAGAACCGACGTCCATGCCAATCAGGAAATGTTTGTCCATTTAGTTGGCCCGTTCCGCGCTGATCTTCTCCGCAATGTGGTGCACGAAGTTCGCCGCCAGTCCGACGACGCCGGCGTGATGCTCCACGTGATACAACGGCCGCTTCGATTCGGGATGAGCCTCAACCCAGGCGCGGCATTGATCGAGCGTGAGCCCGGTCTTTTCCAGCGCTTCCGCGAATTCCTTCTTGGCCTTGTTCTTCGCCTCGCCGAGCGCCATCTGCACGCGCGAATGGGCGTTGATTTCGCCTTCGCCCGAGGTTTCGACCGGCAGGTAGATCATCTCCTTGTAGTTCGAGACGACCGCCGACTGCGCGCCGTCCGACTGCGTGGAGGGCATGCAGCCGAAGGGCTTGAGGGAGAGGACCATGTGCGCCAGGTCCTTGTTCGAGTAGTAGATATTCTTGGCGACCTCGAGGTGGCCTTCGCCGCCGCCGGCGCGCGAGTTGTAGAAGGGATGGCCGAGGCGCTGCAACTCGTACTGATCGGCGAGGTGGTGCGCGATGCCGCCGAGCGCGTTCACGATCTTGTGATATTCGCTCTTGAAGATGGCTTCCGCGAGCTTCAGCTTGGCGACCTTCTGCCGGTAGCCGATCTCGATTTTGGCGCGCGTGCCCAGCTTCCAGATGGGAGGCATGACCGCGCCTTCTTCGAGACCCTTGAAGTCTTTGTACTTCTGCACCACCTGATGAATCATGTACATGATCCACGTGCCGATGGGCTCCACCAGCACCTGCGCGCCTTCGCGCTGCAGGAAGTTGAACATGTTGAAGTTGCCGTCGCCCTCGGTGGTCTGCGCCCAGAATTCGCCGGTGATCTTGACGATCGGCTTGACGCGCAGGCGGTCGATCTCGACTTCGTTGAAGCGATCGCGGCAGGTGGCCAGGGCCGGCACATAATCGTCGCCTTTGAGCTGGTGGACGAACTTGCCGATGTACTCGGCGGTGTCGGAGAAACCGCCCATGTACTTGCCGAGATTGCCTTCGAGCTTCCACGGCTGCTTCTTGCGGAAGACCTCGTGGAGGTAATCCATGGTGGAATCGAGCACCTCGTCGGTCTGGCCGGCATGGACTTCGTAGGGACGCAGCGCGTAGGCGACTTCGTTCATCACGTCGCCGCAGTTCAGCGCGTTGAGGATACCGAGGAAGAAGTCGAGGTTCATTTCCAGGCCGGCTTCGGCGTCGGACTGGCTGAGACCGCCGGACTGCTGGAACAGGAGTACGCGGAAGCCGTCGAACCCGGCGTTGCGGAGCGCCAGGCGGTATTCGGCTTCATACATCCCGAACCGGCAGGGGCCGCATGCGCCGGCGGTGAAGAAGACGTAGCGGTCGATGATTTCCTGTTTGCTTAAGCCCTGTTCCTCGAGGGTTTGCAGGTACTGCACGAGGTTGCCGACGGTAAAATAGGTCGGGTTGCACTGGCCGTTGTTGCCGTATTCCTTCCCCGTCTGGAACGCCTTGACGTTGGGCGTGGGGACTGCTTCGGCGCGATAGCCGAGCCCTTCGAGAGCGCCGTGAACCAGTTTTTCGTGCTTCCAGGTCAGACCGCCAAACAGCAACGTGGTGTAAGCGCGCTGCTCCTTGGTGAATGGCTTCTCCTGCGGCCGTTTGAAATGATGGACTTCGCGCTTTTGAACACCGGCCTCGGCTTCGAGACGGGCGCGTTCTTCGGCGAGCCGCTGCTGAATCACATCCTCGATGGAGGATCCAATCTGGACCAGGTTGGCCGGCGGCGTCACTTTCGGTTCAAACGGCTGAGTGCTCATATTTTCCCTCTGGTCCGGACAGAGACGGACCCTTCACGTTCTAGATTGAGGTAAGTTTGCCCGTTAACCGATTGAAAGAAAACACCGAATCATCGAATGGCGACTTTCCCAAGGCAATGGGGCATATACGCCGGTGAGCGGCGCCCCATTTTGGCCCTCCGGAGCCGCCAAAATGCGGTTGCAAGTGCCCGAATTTGGACGGTTTGTCACTGTTTCGACGTTCCTGCGCCTTCTCGGTCTGATCTATCTGATCGCCTTTGTTTCGTTCGGAATTCAGGCACTGGGTCTCGTCGGATCGAGAGGGATTCTGCCCCTCGGGGAATACCTGGCCGCGGTGCGCGCCTCGGCCGCATGGCGTGAGGCGCCGACGGTGTTCTGGGTGAATGCGAGCGACGGCGCCTTGCGCGGCGCGTGGATCGCCGGAGCGCTGGCCGCGATCGTTTGTGTCGCGGGCAAGTGGCAGCGCGCGGCGCTGGCGGTCTGTCTCGTCCTGTGGCTTTCCGTCTGCGTAGCCGGGCAGGATTTTCTCTCTTTTCAATGGGACATTTTGCTTCTCGAAGCGGGCTTCCTCGCGCTTTTCGCCGGCGCCTCGCGCACGCGCATCTGGCTGTTCCGCTGGCTGCTGTTCCGGTTGATGTTTTTCAGCGGAGTGGTGAAGATCCTCAGCCGCGACCCGTCGTGGCACGACCTCACGGCGCTCTACTACCACTACGAAACCCAACCGCTCCCAACTCCGCTCGCGTGGTATCTGCACCAGATGCCTCTCTGGTTCCACCGGATTTCGACGGCATTCACGTTCTTTGCCGAATTGCTCGTCCCCGTGCTCTTCTTCGCGCGGCGCCCAGTCCGGCGGATCGCCGGATGGATCACGATCGCGCTTCAGGTGTTGATCCTGACGACGGGCAATTATACGTTCTTCAACTGGTTGACGATCGCCCTGTGCCTGTGGCTATTCATCGAGCCGGCGCCATGCAAAGCCAACCGTTTGGTCAGCGCCGGCGTGGCGAGCTTCGTAGGGTTGGTCAGCGGCCTTTTGTTTCTGGAACTTTTCGGCATCGCGATGCCTCCGGGCGGAGGGACGGTGCTACAGGCCGTCGCGCCGCTGCGGATTGTGAACTCATACGGGCTGTTCGCGACGATGACGACGGAGCGGCCGGAGATTATCGTCGAAGGCTCGAACGACGGCGCCGCTTGGACTGCTTACGAATTTCGCTACAAGGCCGGCGACCTTCGCCGCGCGCCGCCCTTCGTCGCGCCGCACCAGCCCCGTCTCGACTGGCAGATGTGGTTCGCGGCGCTGGGCTCGTATCGATCGGATCGCTGGTTCGTCAATTTCATGGTGCGGTTGCTGCAAGGCGAACCTTCGGTGGTGGGATTGCTGCGGTACAACCCGTTTCCGAACGCGCCGCCGAAGTATGTCCGCGCGCGCGTCTATCTCTATCGCTTCACGACCTGGGGGTCGGCGGACTGGTGGAGGCGTGAGGAGCGCGGCGCTTATTTTCCGCCGGTGAGCCTCAAGTGAGATCCGAATTACGGTGCGCTAACGGTCAGATGGGCTGCAATTCGGGGCCGCCAGGCCGGCGGCGCCAAAGCATGAGGACGCCCAGCAGGAGTCCGACGCCGAGCCCGGCGGCGCCGATCAAGAGACGGTTGGGCGCGACGGGCGCTTCGGGTAGAGACGCCGGGTCAAGGACTTCGAGGTTCTCGCCGGCTTTGTGCATTTCAATATCGCGCAACGTGGGGCTCATCTGCGAAGCGTTGGCTCGCGCATCGAGGACGTTGGTTTCGACAAGAGCGGTGACGAGCTCGCGCACCACGGACTGCGCTTTGTACCTGTCGGTGTAAGAGAAGGAAATCCGGAATGCTCCGGCGGACCCAGGCAGCGGCACGATGCGGATGTCGCGGTCTATCATGTTGCGGACAACGTCTTCGAGAGGCTGGCGGGCGCGCTCTTCGCGATACAGGTTGATGCGGGGATTGGTGACGATGCTGGCGATTTGACCGCGGCTCAGAACCCGCGGCGCCATGCGTTGGAGAATCGCGGCGGCAGAAGGGGCTGGGGGCGCCGGCGCCAGCGGGTCCTCGGTAATCTCCGCCGAGGTGAACTTCAACACGGCAGTGGAAGTATAGCGATCCGGAATCAGAAAGGACGCGGTGCCGGCGAGGACACAGCCGGCGGCGGCGAACCCGGCGAGCCACCGGATTCCGCGGGCCCGGCGTGACGCGAATGCCACCAGCAGGCCGAGCAGCAATCCCGCGCCGAGTCCTACCGCCAGAAACCCGAGGCGATTGGGGCCGACCGCACTCTGCGGCAGGCTGGCGGGTGCGAGCACGGAGACAGTCTCACCCACCGGCGGCTGCGGAGGCACCTGCACACGATAGATCATTGCCTCGTGTCTCCAGAAGTTCTGGTACATGCTGGCGCGGTTCCGGTTTCTGATGACGTTCTCCTCGGTGAACTTCGTGAGCAACTCCCGTACAACGGCCTGCGACTTGTAGCGATTCGGATATGCAAACGAGATGCTCAGAACGATGGGGTTCAGGCCGCCTTGGGGTGACTGGTCCGTCTGAAAGCGGAGATCGCGGCGCATTACCTGCACGACGTCTTCCATGGGGATGTGGGAGCGGTCGGCTCGATAGAGATCGAGAGAAGGCTTCTGAATGATTTCGGCGAGACTGACGCGGCTGAGAATGTCGGTCTGCATGGCCAGGACGCGATCGACGGCGCGTTGGCGGACGGCCTCGGGAGGCTCGGGCCGCAGCGGGTCGGGCTGCGGCGCCACCTGGATCGCCGCCGTGGACACGTAATTCGGCGCCACCGTAAAGCTCGCAGCGAAGGCCACGATTGCGCCGGCAGCCGCCATGGCGGCAGCCTGTTTCAGCCAGTCGGTCCGGTTGCTCATCTGCATGCGGAGGGCTCCTCCCAAAACGTTCACAACGACGCGCCAGCGGGGCCTGACGTCGTCGAGAAGGGCGTCGAACTCCTCGCCGTACTGCTCTCGCCAGCTTCGGGGATACAAGGCGGCCACCCACGCTATCCAACGTCTCATGCGGGTTTCAGCCTCCGCAGGGCGGTCTTCACTACCTGGTCGAGACCGGTCATCTCCTCCTGGAGGTGAGCGCGGCCGGAAGGGGTGATGCAGTAGGGCCGCCGGCGATCCTGCGATTCCAACGGCCGAATCCACCCGCACTCGACAAGACGGGTGATGGCGCCGTAGAGGGTGCCGGGGCCGAGCTCGACGCCGGCGAACTGCTGGATGTCGAGCATCATACCGTAGCCGTGTTTTTCGCCGCCGGCCAGGCTGGCAAGGATGAGAATTCCGGGATCGGTCACGATATTACGCTGTACGATGTATCGTAAAACGTATTACAGGAGAAATCAAGGAAATTCCGGCCGTGATTCTGCGGCAGAATTTACTTATGGCGAACAACAGCCTGCTGTATATCGGAATCAAAGGCTCGGCGCTGGCTTTGGACCGCGCGACCGGGGCGATCGTCTGGAGCACGGCCCTGGGAGGGAGCGAGTTCGTGAATGTGGTGCTGGACAATGGCGCCCTGTACGCCACGGCGAAGGGCGAAATTTATTGCCTGGATCCGGCGACCGGCGAGATCCGGTGGAAGAACCCGTTGAAGGGATACGGATGGGGACTGATCTCGATCGCACCGGGCGCGGGAAGCCAAGCTCTCCTGATGCGGGAGAAGGAGCGGCGCGACGAGGCGGCCGCCGCTTCAACCGCCAGCACGGCCTGAGCGGCCCTACTTCTTCCGCGCGGCCTTCTGCAGCGCTTTCTTTTCCTTGCGCGGCAAACGCGACTTCTTTTTCTTCGCCAGTTTGGGCACTTTCGTGGACTTCTTGGCGATTCCCACCACGGCCGCTATCTTGCCGGCGGCCTCGCCGAGGGTCTTCGCGGCTGAAACCAGCGTGCTATCGGCGGATTCTTCCTGCTTGTCTTTCTTCTTTGCCATGTCCCCGTTATTCTACCCCACGGGGTCTGGCGGGTCGGGAGACGAATGGTGGGATCGGTCACGGGCGTCCTTGCGGTCCTGCGGCCGGCCGGCGGCAATTTTCGCCGGGAGACTGTCGCGCCCCGGCGCGCGGCCCTTTACCAGCCGGGACATGATGACTCGGCCCGACCTCTCCTTTTTTTATCGCTCCGGTAAATCGAGCGCAGGGTTTCGCGCGAAGAAGCCCCAGGGGACGAGCTTGAAACCGGCTTCGTGCACCGGCATCACCGGCCAGTCCTCGGGACGCGGATTGTGCGTGATGCCCATCGTGTACCACAGCACGACATCGCGATTGTCGATGCTGCGGTTCGCCGACGTCCATTGCGGCAGCCCGTCGCCGCCCTTCGACTGGTACGGATAATCGCCCGCCGCGTGGCGCTCCGCTTCGTTGTACGGTGTCACCCACACGTGCGCGTTCAAAAAGCCGGCGCGCTTGCGGATCCACGAATCGGGCAACGCAAAGGGCAGCGCGTTTTCTCCCGGCAGCAGGGCGTAGCCGGTGGGATGGCCGAGCGCGTTCTTCGCGCCGGGGTTTGTCACGATCCACCTCCGGCTGGATTCCAGATTGATGCGCCGCTGCGCCTGCGATTCCGTCGCGAGCGGCGTTTCCTGCATTGTGAAGGCGCCGCCGTACGGGTTCTGCTTCCCCGCCGGAACCGCCGCGCTGTTCATTTCCACGACACGATTGGCCTGCCCGTCGACGTCCAGATCGAGCCGGAACGAAAAGAAATGCTGATGGTGCACCGCCGCCGTGTTCTTGCCGACGAGGTGGCTGTACGGATCGTGCACGCCGTCGCGCACGGACTTCACCGACATGATTCCGGTGAGCAAGACGCGCATTTCCAGCGACCCGTCCTGGTGGAAGATCCACTGGAAGCCGTATTCGTAGTTCCCGGCCTGGCTGGAGTAGAACAGCACGAGGTCGCGCGCGCGCCGCGTATTCGCGCCGTGCTTCCACGCGATGCCAACCTCGCGCTCGTACAGGCCGACGGCGCCGGCAATGGCGCGGACCTCGCCCCCTTCGCCTGCCAGCGCCGCGTCGAACACGGCGCAGTTCTGCGGGCAATCCACGCCCGGCCGCAGCGAGCTGGCCAGAATGCCCAAACCGAGCTCTCCGGCGTCGAAGGTGTTGCGGAAGAACCATGCGGGGCCGGGGTCGCCATAGGGCACCGCCATCTCCGAAAGCGATCCGCGGTACAGCACCGCCCGCACCCTTCCTCCATCCTCGTAGCCCACGGTGTAAAGCACGAGCCCTTCCCGCGGATCGAGCGCATAGCGGAAGCGCCACTTTTCCCAGCGCACCTCGCCGTCCTCGATGCGCCAGCCGGGGCCGCCCGGCGCCACAATCTGGATCGGCGGCGGCGCGGGACGCAACGGCCCCACCGACGCCGCGTCGAAATCGAGATTCTCGCGCGACACCGGCGCGTTGCGATCGACGTCGATGAAGTCGAGAATTTTGCCGTTGGTCAGACTCACGAACGCGGCGACGCCTTCGACCGGGTGGGCGAAAAAATTCGAGCCCGCGCCGCCGGCATAGGGAGTCACGCGGACGACGCGCTGGCCCTCCTCTCCTGCAAGTCCGAAAGTGCCTGCCGGCCAGGCGACGCTGAGCACTTCGTTGGGATCGCGAATGCCACGGGCGCGCATGGCGGCGTTCCAGCGCGAATCGGAGCGCACGATCCGGTCGGCGAGGGACGAATCGCGTTCGCCCACCGGCGGCTGCGCGCCCGGGATCTCCTTCCAGGAGGCCAGTCTGCCGGTAGAGAGATCGGCGATGGCCTCGCCGGTCTTATTGGTGGCGCGGTCGTAGATCACGGCAAAGGCGCGCCGCGGAACGGTGGCGCGGCGGAGCACCATTTCCTTCGGCGGCTCCTCCAGCGACAGGAAGTGGAAACGGGCCGTGGTGGGCGCATGTCCCGAGGCGCGAAAGATGCGCACGGCGTCGCGGATTTCGGCGGCTGTGAGCGGCGTGAGTGGATGCGGCGCCGCCCATGCGGCCGAGACCAAAAGGCAAATGCAGCCGATCGCTTTGCTCGGACGGTCCATCAGGCTCCCACGATCTTGAACGTGACCGCGTGGTCGCTCGGCTTGCGCGGCGGCAGCTCGACCTTCAGCGCCGCTGCGTCCTGAGTGAACTGCAGCTTGCCGCGATGGCCTAACATTTCCACGCTGCGAATCTTCTGCGCCTGCCCGAGCGCCAGTGTCGGAATGACGGCCTCGCGCTCCGGCCAGCCCATCACGAACGCGTACAGCGATCCGCCTTTGGTCGTGTAGCGCACGTCGTTGGCGGTGAGATCTTTGCGATTGCGCTCGTTGAAGCCCAACTGGCCGGCCTCGGGGGCTTTCGGCGGATTGCCGGAGATCTTCCACGGCCGCGTGCCGTAAATGCCCTCGCTGTTGACGGCCATCCACTGCGTAATACCTTCCACCACCTTCAACTCTTCGTCGTCCGGCTTGCCGCTGTTGGGCAGCGGGATATTGAGCATGAGATTGCCGTTGCGGCTGACGATGTCGCACAGCAGATCGATCACGGTCTTCACCGTCTTGTACTTGACGCCGCGTTTGTAGTGCCACGTTCCGATGCAGGTGTCGGTCTGCCAGGGGTCTTTGAGAATGTCGTTGGCCACGCCGCGCTCGATATCGAGAGCGCAGGTTCCCGCTTCGCAGTCCTTGCGGTTCTTACTGGTGAACAGGCCTTCGCGGCGCGTGTTGTAGAAGTGCGAGACCAGCCGGTAGCCGATGTTCTCGAACGGGATGCCGCCGTCGGTGTACAGGAGGTCGGGCTGGTAGTTATCGATGAGGTCCTGAATGCGCTGGAACCACTGCCGCTTCCAGGCCTCGGGCGCGACGCGGCTCATCGCCTGCGTGGGAATGGGCTGGTCCTTGGGGAATGGATGATACAGGTCGGCGTACGCGGGGTCAACGCCGTCATACGGCACGCCGGCATTCGGCCCCGACTTGTCGGCGCCGTGCGACACCGCCAGCCAGTTATAACTGTTCGACAGGTGCTCGCTGACGGCGAAGCGGAGACCATGCTTCCGGGCGGCCTTTTGCCAGAGCCCGACGACGTCCTTTTTCGGCCCCATCGCCACGGCGTTCCAGCGCGGCTGGTGCTTCGAATTCCACAGGTCGAAGTTGTCGTGATGCACGCCCATCGACATGAAGTACTTCGCGCCGGCCTTCTTATAGAGGCCCATCAGGTAGTCCGGATCGAACTGATCGCCCTTCCAGAGAGGGCACAGGTCCTTATAGCCGACCTTCGACGGATGGCCGTACGTTTCGAGGTGATACTTATATTGCTGCTGCGTCTCGATGTACATATTGCGGGCATACCAATCGCCCGCCTCGACGCCGGACTGCGGCCCCCAGTGCGCCCACATGCCGAACTTGGCGTCGCGGAACCATTCGGGGATGCGGAATTCCCGCAGGGACTCGGCGGTCCCGTTATAGGGCCCCTTGGCGATGGGGTAGTCGTCCTGCGCGGCGCCTCGGCGTGCGAGCAACAAGGCGGGCGCCCCGGCGAGAACGCGGAGAGTAGCGCGTCGGGAGATCTGTCTCATGCTGGCATGGTAACGCTTTTGTCCGGGACGCGCTTTCGGATACAGTGAAGGTCGCGGATGGCGCGCCGCCGTCCGCTTCGAGTCAATATGCGAACTTTCTTCGTCCTGCTCGCCGCTGCCGCCTGCGTCCGCGCCGCTGACGCGCCCCAGGTCGCGATTTCGAATGCCGCGATCCACGCCAAGCTCTACCTGCCCGACGCGGAGAAAGGCTACTACCGCGCCACGCGGTTCGACTGGTCGGGCGTGATCGCAAGCCTGGAGCACAGGGGACACAACTATTTCGGCGTCTGGTTCGAGCGCTACGATCCCAAACTGCACGACGCCATCACGGGACCGGTGGAGTCTTTCAACGCGATCGGTTACGAACAGGCGGCGCCGGGCGGCAAATTTCTGCGCATCGGCGTGGGCTGGCTGCGACGGCCCGAGGACGCGCGGGTCAACGACTTCAAAACATACGACATCGTCGATTCCGGCAAGTGGAGCGTTCGCAACGGCGCGGATTGGGTGGAGTTCACGCAGACGCTTGCCAACACGTACGTCTACCGCAAGACCGTACGGCTGGTGAAGGATCAGCTCGTGCTGGAACACAGCCTCAAGAACACCGGCAAACAGCCGCTCGAAACCAACGTCTTCAATCACGATTTCTACATGCTGGACGAGCAGCCGACCAGCCCGGACATCGTCGTCAAACTGCCTTTCGACGCGAGCACCGGTCCCGACTGGCGAGGTCCGGGCGGGATCGCCGGCAGGGAACTGACCTACCGGCAGGAGTTACAGAAAGGCCAGACCGTCTCGGGCGAGATCAAGGGGTTCGGGGCTACGGCCGCCGATTACGACCTGCGGGTGGAGAATCGCAAGACGGGATTGGGCGTCCGGCAGAAGGGCGACCGGCCGATGTCGCGCCTGTACTTCTGGTCGATCCGCACCACCGTGTGTCCCGAGGCATACATCCACATCCGCGTGGAACCGGGCAAGAAGGAGACGTGGCGGACATCTTATGAGTTTTACGGGCCAGGCAAACCGTAAGTGATTCCCCGGAGATCGTGTCGCGGGTTGCGGAATGCGCAGATATCGGTTGAAGTGGAAGAGGACATATTCACGAAGGGACGATTCCACGGCCGATGACGATAGTCATCCAACCTGACGACGGTTCGACCACCCGCGCCCGCTGCCGGTTCGACAGACCGCCCGGCGGGACCGCGCGGCGTCTGTCTTGCATATGGCGTTGTGCCGTGCTGTCACTGTTTTGCGTTGCCGTTCCAATTCTGCGCGCGGCGGATCCGTTCAGCTCGGCGCGGCCCGCGATTTCCTTCTGGGGCAGCGACACACGGTTCGCACGCACTACGGCCTATTCGCCATATCGCGATTCGCATGACCGCATCTGGATCGGCACAGTCACCGGTCCGGCCTACCTGGAAGGCGATACGTTCCACGGTTTTCCTTTACCGGCGGAGGCGGGGCTCACCGGTATCCGCGCCATTCAGGAGACCCGCGATGGCAGTATGTGGTTCGGCGGCGACTCCGGCGGGCTCTGGCAATATAGCGGCCAGCGCTGGATTCACCATACGCGCGCGACCGGGCTCGCCTCCGACGGAATTAATACCCTCCTGGAAACGATCGGGACGGACGGCCGCGGCGTGCTTTGGGTGGGGACGCGCGGCGGCGGCGTGTCAAGGCTGCAGGATGGGCGATGGGAGAGCTTTGGAGAAGGCGCCGGTTTGCCCGATAGCTATGTCTGGCGGCTGCGGGAAGTGCCCGCGCGCGACGGCCGCGGAGAGGTCTGGGCTGCCACCAAGAAGGGTATCGGAGTCTTCCGCGGCGGGCGTTGGGTGAATTTCGGCGCCCTGACGGGCATGCCTCGTGAGATCTCCGAAGTGAACGACATCGTCCCCGATCCGGGCTCGAAGTCCGGCGCGATCTGGGCCAGTTGCTGGGGGGTGGGATTGGCCTATTGGGACGGTGCCCGCTGGAGCATCGCTGGTCCGGCTCAGGGGTTCCAAAGCCGCAATCCGACCTATCTGGCGGTGTCTTCACCGGCGGGTGGCGGCGCTTCCATCATTTGGGCCGGCACGTACGATCAGGGCCTGCTCTGGCGGAATGAACTGGGATGGCAGCGTTTCGCCGCGGATCAGGGGCTGCCCGCCTCCGGTATCTACGGTCTGCTTTCCAATCCCGGCGGCTATCCGGACCTATGGATCGCCGCTCGCGGATCGGGCCTCATGTCCGTTGACCTGTCGGCATGGCGAACCGTCGACAACCGGCAAGGCCTGCCGGTTTCGGAAATCACATGCTTCGGCGCCGTCGCCGGAGATCCGGTGTCGCTGTGGATCGGCACTTCGGGCGGGCTCGCTCAATGGAACGGCGCCCAGTGGGAGTTGACGGCGCTGCCTGCGGACATGCGCAACAGCAGGATCCTGGCGGTCGAGGCGGCAAATCGTCCGCAGCCGGGCGTTCTATGGGTTGGCACGCTGCGTGGACTCCTCGTCCGGGACGGCGGCCGCTGGAGACGGCTCGGCGCCGCGGAAGGTCTGCCCGAAACCCGCGTCCGCGCGATGATTCAGATTCCTCACGCGGACGGCCCGGAAGTGTGGGTCGCGTTTGAATCGGGGCAGGCCCGATTCCGGGCGGGAAACTGGACGTTCTATCGGAGCGGCCTGGACATTCCGGATGAAATTACCGGGATGGCCGTCGTTTCGCGTCCGGGTGGCGATCCCGTTTTGTGGGCCGTGACCATAGACGGGCAGGTATGGCGGCGCAGGGAGGAGAAGTGGGAAGCAGACGCCACGGTCGGAAACCGGCAGATCAACGTGATCAAAGCCTCTTCTCCGGCGGCCGGCCCGCCGATCTTGTGGGCCGGGGGAAAGGACGGCACGCTCTGGAGGTTAGCCGCCCAGACCGGGGCAAAGTGGGAGTCCTTCGCGCTGCCCGCGACGTTGGATGCTGGCGGGCGCACGATCTGGTCGATCGAGCAAGATCGCAATCAGCTCTTACTGGCAACGAATCAAGCCTATCTCCGGGCGCCGATCGATCCCGCCACAGACCGCCCGGTAATGGGCCGGGCGGTGTTCGATTCGCACCGGGAAGGGCTTCCGGCGCGGGGCCAGTTAACCGTGCCCGGCCTGTCCCTAACGGATGTTCGCGGCCGGGTTTGGTTTGGGACTCCCAGCGGCGCGGTGGTGCTGGATCCCGCTACAGCCTCGCCCCTCCCGCCGCTTCCACCAGTGCGCTTCACCTCCATCGTCGCCGACGGCCGGGAATTGCCTAGGGGATTACGGGCGGAGTTCCCCCACCGGGTGAAGCGCCTCGACCTGACGTTTGTGCTGCCGTTTTACAACCGCATCGACAGTGTCCGGTATCAAAGCCAGCTGATCGGGCTGGAGGATGAACCTGAACCCTGGCACCAGGAAAATTTCCGCAAAATCTCGACGCTGCGCCCGGGCTCCTATGTATTGCGGATTCTGGCCCGCGATCATGCGGGAAGAATCTCTCTTCCCGCGGAGTTCGCCTTCTCGATTGCGTCTCCGCCGTGGCTCACGTGGTGGGCGTATGCCGCATACGCATGGCTGATCGCGGCGGCAATTTACGCCGCGATCCGGTGGCGGTCGCATGCGCTTACCCAGGAGAAGCACGCGCTGGAGGTGGCCGTAAGCGAGCGGACAGAGGAATTGCGGCGCAAGAACGAGGAACTGGCAGTGGCGCGCGACAGCGCATTGCAGGCGACCAACGCAAAGAGTGAATTTCTGGCCAACATGAGTCATGAGATCCGCACGCCGATGAACGGCGTCATCGGTCTCACGGAAGTGCTGCTGGAATCGAATCCGGATCCGGGGCAGCTGTATGCCCTGAATGCGATCAAGGACTCGGGCAACACGCTCCTGGCCTTGATCAACGATATTCTGGACCTCTCGAAGCTGGAGGCCGGGAAGCTGAGTCTGGAGTCGACCGTATTCGACCTGCCCGGATTGATTGGTTCGGTGCTGCGCAACCTCGGCGCGGTGGCATTCGGCAATGGTCTGGAGCTCGCATGTGACCTGCAACCCGGCGTCCCCGAGATGGTGAGTGGGGATCCGCTGCGGCTGCGCCAGGTGCTGACCAACCTGGTGGGCAATGCCATTAAGTTCACTACGCAGGGAGAGGTGGTGGTCCAGATCCGATTGGAATCTCCGGGGGGAGGCCCGAACGTGCATTTCTCCGTCTCCGACACCGGTATCGGGATTCCGCCCGCCAAAGTCGAGCGCATTTTCGACGCGTTCGGTCAGGCCGACGCCTCCACTACGCGCCGCTACGGCGGCACTGGACTGGGGCTCACCATTTCGGCCCGGCTGGTGGCGATGATGGGTGGCCGCATCTGGCTCGAGAGCACAGAAGGACTTGGCACGACATTCCACTTCACGGCGCCTTTGCCGGCCGTGACGGGAGGATCGGGCGCAACGGGCAAGTCCGGGCAGACAGCGCTGCAGGGCTGCCGGGTATTGCTCGCGGATCGAAGCGGCGCCGGCCGCAACATCGTGGAGAAGACCCTCCGACAATGGTCGATGGCGGTGGAGACCGCAACCAACGGCGCCGCCACGATCGAGGCCTTAGAACGCGCAGCCCGGACGGGCCAGCCGTTTCAGGTGTTGATCATCGACAACCGCCTGCCCGACTGCGCTCCGGCCGACCTCGTCAAGAGAATTTGGCGCATGCCGCAATATGCGGGCCTTCCGGTGGTGCTGCTGGCGGTGGACGAGCGGGGCGAAGCCATGGGGGAGACCGGCGCCTTACAGGTCGTGTACAAACCGGTTCAGGCGCGGGAACTGGGCATCGCGCTGGAGGCCGCATTGGCCCCGGCGGACGACAACTCGCAGACACCGGACGGCACGGAGCGCCGAGCCCGGCAGCCGGTCGCGCCGCCCGGCGGTCCCAAGCGGCCTGGGCGCATCCTCCTCGCCGAAGACAATGCCGTCAACCAGATGGTGGCGCGCGGGATGCTGCGGCAACTCGGGTACGATTCGATCGACACGGTCGCCAATGGTGTGCAGGCGATCGAGATGCTTTCGCGAACGGATTACGATCTTGTCCTCATGGATTGTCAGATGCCGGAACTGGACGGCTACGAGACCACCCGCCTGATCCGCAGCGAGACCAGCACGGTCCGCAACCACCGGATCGCCATCGTCGCGATGACGGCGCACGCGATGCCCGAGGACCGCAGCAAGTGTCTGGAGGCAGGAATGGACGACTATGTGGCCAAGCCGCTTTCACGCGATTCGCTGCGGCGGCTGGTCGACCGGTGGGTTGGGGCGGGGCGGGCTTGCGAAGGCGTTTCGGATTCGCCGACGTCCTGATCGGCTACAGCGCTTCGAGAGCCTTGCCGATTTCGCGATTGCGCATGAACCACTTCCAGATATTGCCGCTGCGGAGATTTTCGGCGGAGAGCAGGGTGATTCCCGTGTCGAGACCGAGAACGTCGGCGGATGCCCAGCCGGTGGTGGGGTGGAACGCGTCCGTGAAGCCATACTTCCCGTAGATCTTGTCGCCGAACTTGTCTTTCATTGCGCGCAGTGAGGGGACGCAGATGTCGGGCGCCAGCATCAACGATCCGCCGGGAGCGCACGGAACCACCGTCCCATCAATGGCCTTATTGCGCGGGGGGCCTCCCCACGCCTTATAGCCCTTCTCGCTATTGGAGCTGGTGATGCCCCAGATATTTTCGGAGTACCCCGGGAACTCCTTGGCGAGATCGATGCAGAACTGGCGGTGGGCGCGCGTCGCGGTGACCGAGTTCTCGAACCAGTCGACTTTCCCGCCGCGGCGTTCGCGGTGGCCGCGATAATCGACGAACACGTGCGAGTACTGGTGGGTGAACAGCGGCGACAGGCCGATGTATGTGTAATTGCCGTAGGTGTTGACCGGGCGCTCCCACGCATACCACGACTCCGCGGGAATGGCGTGCGACGGCGAGCCGATGCCCAGCAGGTAAATGATGGTGAACTCGCTGTATTTCGCCCAGCGCGATTTCAGGAAGCCGTCCTCGGGCGTCCAGCCGTGCGAGAGCAGCAGCGGGTCGCCGTTGAGCATCCATTGAAAATCCATGCGCTCGTAGATCCGCGTGGCGAGCTGCTGGATCTCGGCGTCCTTCTGGAAGTAGCCGCGAGCCGTGAGGATTCCGCCCATCAGCAACGCGGTGTCGATGGAGGAGAGCTCGCTCTTCTTCGCGCTGTCCTGGAGAACGCCGGTGCGCTCGCCGGTCTTGACGTTCATCCAGTGGAAGAACCATCCGTGCTCCTGCGGAGCTTGGCCGGCGAAGAAGCGCAACGCATTACGGACCCGCAACCGCGCTTCGTCAGGCTTGACCCAGCCGCGCTCGGCGCCGATGCAGAGACCGGCCAGTCCGAAACCCGTCACGGCGATGCTCCCGATGTCGCGGCGGTTGGGATCGTAGGGCGAGCCATCGGCCTTGGCGCGTCCGCGCAGCATGCCGGTGGAAGGCTCGGTGTAGTCCCAAACGTATTGGAAGGCGCGGCGCGAGACGTCTTCGAGAAACGCGTCGTCCTGTTTGGAGAGGGCGGGCGCGGCGCGCAGGCCCGCCAAGGCGCCGCAGCCCGCGGCCAGCATCGATCGTCGCGTCAGAGTCATGTTCAAGCTCCTTGCTTCTTCAATTCCGCGAGTTCCAGGGCGCGTTGCGCCTCAGGGTTCGCCATAAACCACTTCCACACATTGCCCGAGCGCTGATTCTCCGCCGCCAGCAGCGTGATGCCGACATCGAGAGCGATGACGTCCTCGGCGACCCACCCGGTCTTGGGGTGGAACGCGTCGGCGAAACCATAGCGGCCGTAAATGCGGTCGCCGAACCCGGACTTCATGGCGTCGAGAGCCGCCGTCGAGAGCTCGGGGGTGAACATCAGGGAACCGGCGGCGGCGCATGGCACGACGGTGCCGTCGATGCCGCCGCGCTTCGGAGGACCGCCCCACGCCTTATAGCCGCTCTTGCTCAGGGAACTGGTCACGCCCCAGAGATTGCCGCTGTAGCCGAGGTCGATGCAGAACTGCCGGTGCGCGCGCGTCGCGGCGGCGGAGTTCTCGAACCAGTCGATGCCGGTGCGCGCCTCGACGCGGCGCCGCAGATCGAACCACGCGAACGGATACTGGTACGTCCACAAGAGGGATGTTCCGATGTAGCGCGTGCCGCCGTACTCGTTCGGGTTGCGCTCCCACGCATACCAGGATTCGGGCTTGAGGGGATGTGTCGGCGACGCAATGCCCAACAGGTACATCGCGGCGAGCTGGCAGTATTTTTCGTAACGGGCTGCGAGAAAGCCGTCCTCCGGCATCCAGCCGTGCGCCAGCAGCGCCGGATGGCCGTTGCGCATCCACTGGTAATCGACGCGCTCGTAGATCTTTTTGGCAAGGCGGCCGATCTCCGCGTCGTCGTGGAAATACTGGCGCGCGGTCAGCGCTCCGAGGACGAGCCAGGTGGAATCGCTGACCGACACTTCGCTCTTGGGCCGTTTCAGGTTCTTGCCTTCGGGCGCGCCGAACTGCGCCGTGTCGAACGTGGCGCCGGTGCGTTCGCCGGTCTTGCTGTTGATCCAGTGGTAGAACCAGCCGTGCTCGTTGGCGACCGGCCCATCGGCATACGACTTGAGCGTCGTGCGCACGCGGCCGCGAGCCTGGGCCTGCGTGATCCATCCGCGCTCGGCGCCGATGCACATGGCAGTGAGGCCAAAGCCGGTGTCGCCGGTGCTGCCGACGTCGCGCCGCGCGGAGGGATAGAGGCTGCCGTCGAAGCGCGCGCGTCCGCGGGTGATGCCGGTGTCGGGGTCGGACTGTTCCCAGAAGTAGCGGAAGCAGCGCTCGGCGAGATCGTTGCGCGGGTCCGGCTGTTGCCCTAAGAGGGCGGGCCCCGCTCCGCAAGCCGCCAGAAAATCGCGGCGCCGCATCAGAAGCTCACGCGCACGCCAAAGCGCAGCGCCCTCTGATCGATGCCCTCGCGCCCGACACCGGTCGTGTTCGAGATGATCGTGTAGCTGCCGAGGCTCTTCACCGACCCATCGGGGTTCAGCGACAAATTGGCGACGCTCGCCCCGGGGTTGGCGAAATGCGGCGAGTTAGTGAGATTGAAGGCTTCGCCGCGGAACTGCAGCTTCAGGCGTTCGGAAATCCGGAACGAGCGAAAGATGGAGAAGTCGAGGTTGGCCGTGCCGGGTCCGCGGAGGGTGTTGAAGCCGGCCGTGCCGAAGCGCGCTTCCGTCACATTGGCGAACGCCAGCGGGTCGAAGTAGCTCTGCCCCGGACCGTGTCCGCCGAGAATGGCGACGTCCGGTTTGATCTGGTCGGCGCGCTGCGTGTTGCCGGACGCGTTCAGGGAGGTCGACGACCCGCCCACGGAGAAGGGCGTCCCGGAGTAGCGCACGAACAGCACGTTCGTCTGCCAGCCGCCGAGCGCCGCGGACGCCGTGGCGTTCTTGTTGAAGAAGCGCCTACCCTTCCCGAACGGCAGTTCGAGGAGCGCGGACACGTTGAAGTTGTGCGTGCGGTCGGTCGGCATCAGCGAACGGTTCAGGTTCATGTACTGCGGCAACTGGATGGCCGGAGCGCCGTCCGACAGGTCGTCGCAACAGATGCCGGTGTTCTTCGAGAACGTGTAGTTCGCGTTCACCATGACGCCGCCGGCAAAGCGACGGCCCAGCGAGGTCTGCAGCGAATCGTAGTGAGTATGGTTGATGGGCGTGAGGATGCGGATGGTGGCGGTGTCGCCGAACTTCTTATTAAACGGCTGAGTGGCCGAGCCGCCGCCGACCTGCGCCACGTTGAGATTCAACTGCTGGGGAATATCGACGCCGCGGGTCGCCACGTAACCCGCCTGGGCCACGAACCCGCCGGCGAGCTGCTTCTGCACGGTGAAGTTCCACGACATGACGTAGTCGCGGCGCGGATGTTGCGGGAGAGAGCTGGCGGAGAAGCCCTTCGGTTTGGGCACGGACCCCTGGGAAATATCCGGCACGATGATCGCGGGAATTCCCTGTGCAAACGTAGTGGCCGGCGTCCAACTGCTCGGCTGGCTGACCGTCAGGGAAAGCGACTCGGGATAGTTCGTCAGCAGGTCCCGGTTATACGCGTAGGTGGACGGATCGAAGTTGAGCGCAAACCCCGAGCGGATCACCCACGAGGAGCTCGGCCGGAACGCCAGTCCGAGGCTCGGGGAGAACAGGCGTTTGCTGATGTCGTAGCCGCAGTCGTGCGGGTTGCCGCCCACACCGCAGATCCGCATCTGGAGGGTGTCGTAGTCGAGGCGCTCCAGGCCCCGGCCGCCGGTGCGCGACGCCATCGGGAAGTAGTTCCAGGCGACGCCGGCCGAGACAGTCAGCTTGCGGCTTGCCTGCCACTGATCCTGCGCGTACAGACGATGGGTCGGCATGCTGATGAAGGCGCGGTTGTTATCGAAGGGGTAGATGTCGGCCTCGGCGGAAGACGCCAATCCCAGGAGGAAGCTCGCGTAGTTATTCCACTGGTTCGCCCCGGGCGCTCCGCTGCGATTCAGCGTGGTCACGCCGCCGTTGAATTGCAAGTGCCCGGGGGCCGTGGAGGGGTCGAAGTGGTTGATGTTCTGATGGCTCCATTCGTAGCCGAAGCGAACGGTGTGGGCGCCTTTGACCCAGCTCGCGTTGGCGGCATATTGATACTGCCGGTCGTCGTAATAGATCGGACCGCTCGAGCCGCCCGCGTTGCCGATATCGGTGAAGCCGCTGACGCTGATCTGCGGCCAGCCGCCGTACGCCGTGCCCGGTCCGTTGGTCCCGGGAATGCCGAGGAAATCGCGGCCGAGATTCTCGTTGAGGCGCGGGACGTCGTTGCTAGTGCCGATCACTGTGACCGTAAAGTAGCTGTCGATCACCAGGTTCGGCTTCGCCAGATAGGTTCCGCTGCCGGTGGTGCTGAAGACGTCGCCGTAGCCTTGCCCGCCGCGGCCGCTGCCGACGCCGGGGCCATTGTCGCCGAACACGAGCGGGTTGTCGATGTTGTACCGGGTCCAGCCGAGACGCGGAGTCAGCGCGAGCCTGTTGTTGACGTGCCAGTCGATTTTGGCGTCGCTGATGTTGCGGTTCACCTGGTATGGGCCGGTAGCGTAGTAGTTGTTGCTGAGCAGTCCGGGAATGTTCGGCAGGGGCGTGATGGCCATCAGCTTCACGGCGGCGGGGGAGAATCGCGACGACGGAATCAGGTTACCGGCGAATGGCGCGCGATTCGTGCCGTCCGAATTGCCGGTGGCCGGATCGTAGATCGGGTTCGGCGACGCCGATTCATCGCCGGCGCGCATTGCGGCGGTGGGCACGGTGACATACTTCCCGGCGTTCTGCCGGATCCGGTTGCCGTCGTAGCTGAGGAAATAGAACAGCCGGTTGCGCACGATCGGCCCACCCAAAGTGCCGCCGAAATCGTTGTTGATGTACTTGGCCTTGCGCTGCCCCGCCGGCGCGAAGTAGGCGCTGGTGGTGAGGCCGTTATTCATGTTGTATTCGAAGCCCGACCCGTGCAGCTCGTTGCCGCCGCTCTTGATGTGAACGTTGATGGCGGCGCCGCCGGCGAGCCCCTGCGACATATCGAAGCTGTTCGTCACCACGCTAACGGTCTCGATCGCCTCCAGGGCCGGCACGTAGCCCGCGACCTCGGAGAGCCACACGTTATTCGAGCTGGCGCCGTCGATGCGGATATTGTTCGACTGGCGGGTCGCCCCGTTGACGCTGAAGGTCAATCCACGGGACGGATTGGCCGGCACCGAGTTCTGATTGTCGGGCGGAGTGAAACCGGGCACCGTCACGAAGGCGCTCTCGTAATTCCGGTTCACCGGAATGGGAAGGTTCGCCAGGGTGTGTCCGGCGATCTCCGTGCGTGTCTCGGCCGAATCGGTTTGCAGGTCGGGCGCCTGTGCGGTGACCTGCACCGATTCGCTGACGTTGCCGACGCGGAGCTCCACGCTCACGCGCGCGGTCTGGTCGACGGCCACCGCGACGCCTTCGGCCGTATACGACTGGAAGCCCTGTTTGGTCACCGTCACGTCGTACATGCCGCTGGCGATGGTAGCGAAGCCGAAGACTCCCGCATCGTTGGTGGACGAAGCGCGCTCGCGGCCGGTCTCGCGCTGCTTGATCTTCACTTCGGCGCTGGGGACCGGAGCGTTCGAGGGATCGAGCACTCTGCCGACAATCGAACCGTACAACATCTGCGCATACGCGGGCGACGCCGCCAGCAGGCAAGTCAGAAGAACGATCAAACGCATCGACGCCTCCCCCAAGTCCCGTTCTAGTAAATCGATTTACTTGGGCAGAATATATCAATGGCGCGGCAGGTGTCAAGGTTGCGGCGACGCGCCGCGATGTGCGAGACTTCCGAAGTGGGATCAAAACGGGATCCGGGGCGTTCGGTAAGTTTGCGCGACCTCGGCAAGCGCCTCGGGCTGTCCACCACCACCGTATCGCTGGTGCTGAACGCCTCGCCGGCCGCGGCGTCCATTCCCAAGGAAACACAGGATCGCATCTTCGCGGTGGCGAAGCAGCTCGACTATCGCCCCAATTTTCTGGCGCGCTCGCTCCGTTCCCAGCGAACCTACCTCATCGGCGTCATGGTCCCGGAGCTCGCCGAAGGCTACTCCTCACTCGTCCTGAGCGGTGTCGAGGAATGTCTGCTCTCGCGCGGCTACGTCTACCTGGTCACCAGCCACCGGCACAAAGCGGAACTGCTCGAGCGGGGCCCGCGCCTGCTCTATGAGAGATGCGTCGAAGGCGTCATCGGCGTCGATACGCCACTGCGCCGTCCGTTGCCCATCCCGTTGGTTTCCGTGTCGGGCCACGATCGCGTGGCGGGCGTCACGAATATCGTGCTGAACCATGCCCGCGCCGCCGAGCTCGGTTTGCGACACCTGCTCGAGCTGGGCCATCGCCGCGTGGCATTCCTGCAAGGGCAGACGTTCAGCTCGGATTCCGCCGTGCGGTGGGAGGCGATCCGCGAGGCGGCCGGCCGGCTGGGGCTAAGGATTGAGCCGGGCCTGGTCGCCCAGTTGGAGAGCGATTCGCCGTCACCGCAAACGGGATACTGCGCCGCGCGGCAGTTGATCGGCTCGGGCGCGTCCTTCACCGCTCTTTGGGCTTTCAACGATATCTCGGCCATCGGAGCCATCCGCGCGCTGATCGAGGCCGGCCGGCAGGTCCCCGGCGATGTTTCGGTGATGGGCTTCGACGATGTATACAGCGCCGCTTTCCACAACCCGTCTCTCACCACGGTCCGCCAGCCCCTGGCGCGCATGGGCTATGTCGCCGCCGAAACGCTGCTGAATCGCATTGCGGTTCCGGAGGCGGAGTTTTTCGAAGAAGAGAGCGTCGAGCCGGAACTGGTCGCGCGCGAATCCACGGCCGTGGTCGCGCAGTGAAAGCGATCTTTCTGGGCGCGGTTCTCACGGGCGTCGCCACGACGATGCTCGGGCCGCTGATGCCGGGCTTCGAAGCGCGCTGGCAGCTGAGCGATTCGCAGGGCGGCCTGCTGTTCGTCGCGCAGTTCATCGCGTCGGTTGCATCGGCCGCGGCCGTGGGGGTCCTGGCGCGGCAGTTCGGTTACTGGCGGGTGGTGGCGCTGGGACTGGGGGTGGGAGCGCTAGGGGTCGCGGGATGCGCCAGCGGTTCGTGGACGATCGCGGTGTTGTCGGTGGCGGTCTATGGCTGCGGTCTGGGCGTGGTGGTGCCCGCCGCCAACCTCGGCGTGGCCGCGCGGGCGAAAGGCGACAGCGCACGCCCGGTGCTTTGGCTGAACCTGTTCTGGAGTGTCGGCGCCGTCAGCGCCCCGGTGCTGCTGGCGGCGTTGAAGGCCGCCTTTCTCCCGCTATTGGCCGCGGGCTTTCTGACCATGGCGATCCTGGTCGCGTTGGGCGGAAGCGGTCACCGGCCGTCCCGTATGGCGGCCGGGTCGTACGGCTTGGCGCTGCCCCACATCGAATTTGCGGTGCTGCTGTTTCTCTATGTCGGCGCGGAGGCGTCGATTGCGGGATGGGTGTCGTCATACGCGGCGCGATCGGCGGCGGCGCGTCAGTTTTGGGCGGTCCTGCCGTCGCTGTTCTGGGGCTCGATCCTGGTGGGACGCTTGATCGCGCCGGCCATTTTGCATCGGGTCAAAGCCGCCCCGCTGGCGCCCTGGGGGTTGATGTGCGCGTTCGGCGGCGCGTCGCTGCTGCTGGGCGGCAGCGGGCCGGCGTCGATGCTCGGCGGTTGCGTTCTCGCGGGTCTCGGCTTCGCCCCAATCTTTCCGGTCGTCGTGGCATCGTATGCCGACCGCACCGGCGGTGGAACGCTTTCCGGCCTGGTCTTCTGCGCCGCGGGACTCGGCGGCGCCACGATTCCGCCTCTCGTCGGCCTGGTTTCGACGGTGTCCGGGAGCCTGCGTCTGGGTCTTGCGATGGTGCTGGCGCTGATCGCCGCCATGCTGTGGCTGCAATTCAGGATTGGCCGCGTCGCGCGGTAATCACGGCCTCGCCGCACCACCCGCGCAGCGGAGGCGCGATGGCCAGGAGCGCCGCATCGACTCGCTCGAGGGTCCGGACCGCCGCGCGCGCCCACGGACGTTCGAAGCGGCCCCGCAGCAAGCGTTTGCCCATCGCGAGAAGGTTCATGGTGTCGGGGCGGACGTCCTCGAAAAAGGGCGCCAACACCCGTAGCCAACCGGTGGATAGGATGATGTCCTCTCCCTGCTCCTCCTGCTCGCCGGAGAGCTTCGCGCGCAAGCGTCGCGCGGCATTCAATAGCGGATTGCCGCCCCAGCTTTCACAGAGCACCAGCCGGGCGCCGGGCCGCATCACGCGCGCGAGCTCCGCGACAGCGCCGGGGTATTTCATGGTGTGGTGCAGCGCTGCGCAGCCGAATACGAGGTCGAACTCGCCTGCCTCAAACATGTCGAGACAGGACGCATCCGCAGCGACGCCGCGGACTTCCACGCCGGACGCAGCGGCCCGCTTCAGGCCGACCTCGATGGCCTTCGCGGAGAGATCGAGCAGCGTCACGTGGGCGCCCTCCGTCGCCATCCAGACGCCGAACTCCGCCGTGCCGCACCCATAATCCAGCACTCTGGCGCCGGGCAGGCCTGCGAGTTCGAGGGCGCGCATGGTGGCGTGGTACAGACGGCGGCGCTCATACTGCGGGTGCGCCGGGTTTTCGATCAGCCCGGTGAGAATGTGGCGGTCCATGCGCATGGCGTGGTCCGGAGCGGAGAGAAAGGCGGCATACCGCGCGTCGTAGAACGAGCGTTCCTGGTTGACGGTGATCACGCTGGCGTTCTGATTAGGATAGCGTCCCGCCAGCGGGCGCGCTACTCGTAGCGTAAGGCCACGATGGGGTCGATTTTCGTCGCGCGCCGCGCCGGCACGTACACCGCCAGAGCGGCTGCGCCGATGAGCGCGAGGGGAATCCCTACGAAGGTGGCCGCATCCGTGGCGCTCACTCCGAAAATCAGCGAGGCCATCAGACGCGAAAACCCATACGCGAGGGGCAATCCGACGGCGAGTCCCGCCGCCGTGGTCAGCATCCCGCGCCGCAGAATGGTTCCGAGGACGCTGCCGCGGGAGGCGCCGAGAGCCATGCGGATCCCGATCTCGTGGGTCTGTTCGGAGACCAGGTGCGCCATGACGCCATACACGCCGATTGCGGAGAGCACCAGCGCCAGCGCGCCGAAGATCCCCATGAGTGCGGCGACGTAGTTCAGCCCGATCGCGCTGTTGTGGATCAATTGTTCCATCGTCCGCATCTCCATGATGGGCTGTTCCGGGTCCACCGAGCGAACGGCCGCCGTCACCGCCGGGGCAAGGCGCAGCGGATCGACAGCGGTGCGGACGCCGATGTCCATCCAGGCGACGGGGACCTGCCGGTAGGACACATAAAAGGCGCGGCGCGGCTGGCGATCGTAGGGGTTGTGCAGCACATCGCCGACCACCCCGACGATGGTCATCCAGGAATTCCGCGGGTTGCCCCCGATCTGGATGCGTTTGCCGATCGGGGATTCCCTGGGGAACCAACGCTGCGCCATCCGGTTGCTGATCACCGCCACGGGCGGCGCATCCGGGCCATCGCTCTCCTGCAGCAGGCGCCCCGCGAGCAGTGGCACGTGGACCGTCGCAAAATAGCTCGCGCTGGCCACTTGATACATGCCGTCGGGCTGATTTCCGGGATCGACCGTGCGGCCCTCGATGACGAATCCCTGGCCGTTCGAATGACTGCTGTAGGGCATTGCCGAAACAGCGGCCGCCGAACGGACGCCAGGCAGCGCCTGCAGACGTTCGATGACCTGCCGGTAGAACTCGGCTTTCTGGCGCTTCTCATGATATTTCGTGTCGGTGACTGCCAGACGCATCGTGAGCAGAGTGGAAGGCTCGAGGGCCGCGCCGGTGGTCAGCATGCTGCGGAAGCCGCGAACCATCAGTCCCGCCCCGACGAGCAGGACGACAGCCAGCGCAATCTCCGCGGCCACCAGGATTGTGCGCAGTCGATGCCGGGCCTTTCCCGCCGTGCCGCCGCGCCCGCCTTCCTTGAGCGCCTCAGCCAGGTTCGGCCGCAAGCACTGCCACGCGGGCGCCAACCCGGCGAGCACGCCGCTGGCGACGGCCGCCGCCAAGGCGAACAGCAGCGCCCGGCCGTCGAGTTCCATCTGCCGCCAGCCCAGGATATACCGCTCGACGTCGGCGGGCATGCCGCCTTTGATGACATTGACTCCCCACCTGGCCACGAGCAGCCCCAGCGCGGCTCCGGCCAGCGACAGCAGGACACTCTCGGTGACGAGTTGCGCGACGACTCTCCAGCGCGCCGCGCCCATCGCCGTGCGGATGGCGACTTCACGCAGGCGCCCGGTGGCCCGGGCGAATTGCAGGTTCGCGACATTGGCGCAGGCAATCAGGAGGACGAAAAGGACGGCTCCGAGCAGCATTTGGAGGTATTGACGCGTCTCGCGGCCGACCATCAGGCGCATGGCAGGCCAGGCGGCGAACCGCCGCTTGTGATTGCTGGCGGGATAGCTCTGCTGCAGCCGCGCGCCAATACGGTCCATCTCCGCTCCGGCAAGTTCCAGCCCGCTGCCCGGCTTCAACCGGGCCACGGTTTGCAGCATGTGCGCGGTCCGCGAGGCGCGCTGCGCCGGCGGCATCGCATAGGGAGTCCACACTTCGGCCGCGATTGGAAAGTCATAATTGGCGGGCATCACGCCAATGACGGTGAAGTTTTCATCGTCGAAACGAATATTCTGCCCAACGATTGCCGCATCCGCGCCGAAACGCCGCTTCCAGAGGCGGTCGCTCAGGATCACAACGCGCTCGCGGCCGGGTTCATCCTCGCCGGGCTGGAAGGCGCGTCCGAGGGCCGGCTGGACGCCCACAACATCGAAGAAGTTGGCGGAAGTCAGCGCCTGGGAAACGCGCTCCGGCTCCCCGCCCGCGCCCACCAGGTTCGCCAATCCGTTGCCCCAGTCCGCCAGACTCGCGAAGGTGACGTTTTCACGGGCGATATCGGCGAAATCGCCGGGGGTGATGCTGCTCCAATCGTCTCCGCCATCGTCTCCGCGCTCCACGATGGTCGCCAGGGTCTCGAGATGGGGAAGCGGAACAGGCTTCCACAATAGAGCGTCCGACACGCTGAAAATGGCCGTCGTGGCGCCGATCCCCAAGCCGATGGTGATCATTGCCGTCGCCGCAAAACCCGGCGCATTGCGGAGCACTCGCAGCCCATAGCGAATGTCCTGGAACAGATTCATGGAAACCTCGTCGTATCTGATACGAAGAGTACGTCCGCGGAGTTCACCGAGGACGCAGATTTTCGGTCAAATCGCCGGGATCCACTTACTTAAGGCCTCGCTAAGGTCTTGCAGCTTGACTGGCTTGGCGACGTAATCGTCCATGCCGGCTTGAATGCAGGACTCGCGGCAGCCTTCCATCACCTCGGCCGTCATCGCGATAATCGGCACGCGCCGGTTCTGGTGGCGGCGGCGGATCTCGGCGGTGGCTGCGTACCCATCCATTTCCGGCATGTGGCAGTCCATCAGGACGACGTCGTACGGGACGAGCTCGAACATCTCGACCGCTTCGCGTCCGTTTCCGGCGACGTCGGCCCGCAGCCCGAGACGTTCCAGCATTTTGGCCGCGACCTTCTGGTTCACGATGTTGTCCTCGGCTACCAGGACGCGCGCGCCGCTGGCCGCGAATTTCGCGCCAAGCTTGGAGCGGAACTCGACAACCGGCTTGGCGTCGGCCCCGCCGCGGTCGTTCTTCTTCGACCATGCCGTCGCGATGGCATTGAGCAATTGCGACTGCCGAACCGGCTTCACCAGACAGGCGTCGATATTGCCTTCCTGCAGGCTCTTGACCTCTCCCATGTGGCCGATGGACGTCAGCATCAGCACGACGGCGTCGCGGAAGGCGGGATTGGCGCGGACAGCCGCGGCCACGGACGCGCCATCCATCTCAGGCATCTGGTAGTCGAGGAGGATGAAGTGGAAGGGGTCGCCCATCTCGTGCGCCGCCGCCAACGCGGCCAGGGCTTCATCGCCGGACGAGGTGCTGCTATTGCGCAATCCCCAACTGGAGACCTGCTCGCGCAAGACGCGGCGGTTCACCTCGTTGTCATCGACCACAAGGACGCGCAAACCACGCAGATCGCCGACTGGACGCGGCTCGGGCGGCGGATTCGCGTCGAGCTGCAGGGGCAGGGTGAACCAGAAGGTCGAGCCCTTGTCGACCTGGCTCTCCACGCCGATGGAACCGCCCATCAGCGTCACCAGTTGCTTCGAGATCGCAAGGCCGAGCCCGGTGCCGCCGTATTTCCGGGTGGTGGTGCCATCCACCTGACTGAATTTCTCAAACAGGAGATCGAGCTTGCCATCGGGGATGCCCACGCCCGTGTCCTGCACCGAGATTTTCATCTGGGCGGCGTGAGACCCCTGCGCGCAGCACTCGACCGTGACCAGCACGTGCCCCTGGTGGGTGAATTTCACGGCGTTGCCTACCAGGTTGGTGACGATCTGGAGGATGCGCCCCGAGTCGCCGATGAAATGTTGAGGCGCCGCGGCGGGGTACTCCAGGAGGAGGTCGAGCGCACGATCCTCAGCCTTCGGCGCGAGCATTTCGTTGACTTCCTCGATCACGACTCGCAAATCGAATGGCGACGACTCGATGACCATCTTGCCGGCTTCGATCTTGGAGAAGTCGAGGATGTCGTTGATGACGCTGAGGAGAGCTTCACCGGATCGCCGCACGGTTTCGGCGAACTCGCGCTGTTCCGGCGCGAGATTGGTGTCCAAGAGGAGGCCGGTCATCCCGATGACACCGTTCATCGGAGTCCGGATCTCGTGACTCATGGCGGCGAGGAAGGCGCTCTTGGCGTAACTGGCGGTCTCGGCCTGCCGTTGCGCGACACGCAACCGCCGCGCCATGACGATCAGCACCACGAGGGTCGGCGCGAGCACCACCAGGAGGCAGAGGAAGACGATCGAAAAGACGCGCGCCTGCCGGTACGCCAGGATCGTGTTGACCTCCTGGCTGATCTTGGTGTTCCAGTGGAAATCGACCGAGGCGAGAGTGCCGTCAGCCGCCAGCCGGCCGATTTCGTCGCGCAAGATATCGGCCGCGCGCATGGCGTCGCGGCGGTCTCGATTGGCGCCGACGCCGAACCAGAAGGACGCGCCTTCCAGGGGGTGGGTCCGCAGCGGACCGACCGGACAGTCCGGGATCAACACGGACGCAAAGGCGTTGAGCGTGAGGAGGCCGGCGTCGACGCGGCCATCGCAGACGGCCGACACCACCTCGTCCATCGCCGGCATCGCGATGCGCTCGGATTGCTGGAAGTACTCCGCCGCGATCCGCGCGTCACTGCTGATTCGCGTGACCGCCAGTTTCCGGCCGGCAAGATCTTCGGGGCGGCGCACCTCGTGCGATTCGGGAAACAGGACGGCATACGTCATGCGGGCGAACGGCGCGCTTACATAGAGCAGGCCCCGCCGCTCCGGCAGATCGCCGGTCATCGGCCAAAGATCCACGGCCCCGCTGGAGAGCGCCTTTTCCGGCCCCTGCGGCGAAAAGACCCACTCCAGGTGGATATTCTCCCGTTGCGCCGCCAGGCTGAGCACTTCGACGGTGGGTCCGGTGGCTTTGCCGTCCGGACCGGAAAAATGATAAGGAGGGGAGTTTTGGAACCCGACCCGCAACGTTCGGGTGATGGGCGCGGGCACGGCAGCCCGGTAGATGACGACAGCAGCGGCGACGGCGGCCACAATCCCGCCGACCGTGAGGAGGCGCCCCGTTGTCACTCTCCGTTTCGTGCCCAGCATCAATGTTCTAGGGATTGTAGCGCAACGGCCGGCGCAAAATACTACAGGCACCGTTAGGTGGCGCACAGTACGGGGGACAGAGCGCCGGCGCTGGCCTGATAGGAGTCACAGCGCTCGAACGGCCAGGGCTTGTAGGATCAACCCCGAGATCGCCGCTCCAGCACCGCGACAAAGCCGCGCAACGCCGCTTTGCCTGCGCACAAAGTGGCAAATACGCTGAGAGCGAAGACGGGCCCGACCAGGAGCAGATCCATACTCCAAAACATGGCGCCGGTTTTCTGTTAAATCAATATTCACCTTGATTAACTTTCCGCTACCCATGCAATGCAGGAATCCGATAAGATAACCGTTTCGCTGAGATCAGGAGCCCGCATGAAACGCAGAGACTTTTTCGCCACCTCCGGAGCAGCCGCTCTGGCGACGTCCGCTTCGCCTTCCGCGTCCGCGGCCCCGGCCAAGCCCGTGCTCATGAAACTGGGCTGCCAGAGCGCGCCCACCAATGAAAAGCACGTGGGCTACTTCGCCCGGTATGGGGTGCGGAATATCTGCGGATATCCGGCGATCGCCGACGGGCGCCTGTATGCCACGCCCGACGAGCTCAAGCACATGCTCGACATCACCGCCAAGTACGACGTGAAGGTCGACTGCCTGGCGCCGCCGTTCCTCGCGTCCAGCCATATCGACCGCGAACGGCATCCGGCGATCATGCTGGCGCAGAGCCCGGAGCGGGACCGCGATATCGAGGCGATGCAGACCCTCATCAAGAATTGCGCGGCGGTGGGCATTCCGTCGATCAAGTACAACATGAGCATTCTGGGCGTGCTGCGCAATCCGGGCCGCAGCAAGGGGCGCGGCGACGCTACGTACAGCACCTGGCGTCTCAAGGAGATGACCCCGAACCCGCCGTTGACCAAGGCGGGGGTGGTGAACGCGGACGCCTTCTGGGAGCGGATCACTTACTTCCTCGAACACGTCATCCCGGTGGCCAACGAGTACAAGGTGCGTATGGCCTGCCACCCGCACGACCCGGGCGTTCCGCCCGAGGGCTATCAGGGGGTGAATCGCGTCCTGGGCACGGTCGACGGCCTCAAGAAGTTCGTGTCGATCAAGGAAAGCCCCTATCACGGGCTGAACTTCTGCCAGGGCACGGTTTCCGAGATGCTGCAAAAGCCCGGCGCGGAGATTTACGACGTGATTCGCTACTTCGGCTCGCGGCAGAAGATCTTCAACGTGCACTTCCGCAATATTCGCGGGCATCGCGACGATTTCGTCGAGACCTTTCCGGATGAAGGCGACGTCGATTTCGTGAAAGCGATCCAGACGTACCGGGAGGTCGGCTATCCATATCTGTTGATGCCCGACCATGTCCCCGTGGCGCCCGACGATCCGGGCGGCCTGCAGTCGTTCGCCTTCTGCTACGGGTACATCCGGGGCCTGATCCAATCGCAGGAGCACATCACGTAGGCGCCGGCGGCAACCGGCGCCTACGACTACGACCTACAACAGGCGGAAGGCGACCTCGATGGTGGCGGCGACGGTTACCGGCCTTCCGTCCCTATACCCTGGCCGGAATTTCCACAGTTTCACGGCCTCAATCGCCTTCTCGTCTAATCCGAGGCCCAGACTACGCACTACGCGGACATTCTGCGCCCGGCCGGCCGGATCGACCTCCACGTACAGCACCACGACGCCCTGAAACTTCGCTTTGCGCGCCTCCTCCGAGTATTCGGGCTCGACCTTATGCAGAAGGGATGGCGCGGTGACCCCGCCACCCACGCGAAAGACGCCGCCGCCCACCCCGCCACCCGTGCCCGGCCCGTAACCGCCGCCGGCCGCGCCCGACCCCACACCGCCGCCGGAGCCCGTCCCGATGCCGCCGCCGGAGCCGGGGCCGTTCGAGGGGGGGCCGATCCTGGCCAATGGGTCGCCGTATTGCGCCATATTGACCTGCGGCAGTTGCAGGTCGGGCGGCGCAACGATCGACGGCTCCATCGTGAGCTTGGGATCGTTATTGGCAATCACTGCCAGCGGAGGGGTAAACTGCTTCAGCGCAGGCTTGGGCAGACGACCCTTTGCCACCGGCTGCGACGAACGGTCGCCTCCGCCGCCACCTCCGGCCGCCGAATCGCGGGGACGATCCGGCTTCGGCTGATAATCGGCGAGCTGCGGGTCGAAGAGGGGCATGAATTGCGCCACCTTCCGGTGCACCGTCCTGGTCGTTGCCGCGCCCAAAACCAACGCTACGACCGCGGATTGCAGGGCGATCGACATAGCCCATGACTTCTTCTGCCGTCCATACTGGCCCCAGATCTCGCGCACCAGGACCGGTTTCGAAGTCACATCCAGCGGCGGAAGCGCGGGCGCAAAGCACTCGCGGATGCCGCTCCATAGCGACTTGTGCCAAGGCACGTCGAGCGCCGGCACGAGCATTCGGTCCAGATGGCCGGTAGCCGGGATCACCGTCCATCCGTCCTGGGGGCCGGACCGATCGCTCCAGTTTCGCACCGCTCCGCGAAAATGCGAGAGCGGCGCCGCGAGGGCCGCGATTTTCTCCTGGCATGCCGCGCACTGCTCGGCGTGCCGCCGTTCTTCCAGACTGACGTCCCCGATGAGATACATGGAAACTCCTTGCTCGGACAGGTGGTTGCTCATTTTGTTTCCCCCAGCCTGGCGCGCACCGCCTGCAGCGCCCGAAAGAGGTGTGCCTTTACCGTCCCTTCCTTCATCCCCGTGACTTCGGCGATTTCGAGAAGGTCCATGTCTTCCACGAACCGCAGCAGAAACACGGTCCGTTGCCGGGCCGGCAGATGCGCGGCCGCGCTCCACATGGCGCGCACCTGCTCCCGGGCCACGGCCTGCGCTTCCGGCGATTGCTGCCGGTCCGGAATGGAGCTCCCGATATCCGCGACGTCCGCATCGGAATCGAGCGTGCGCCGCCAGAACTTCAGCCGGCTGCTCGACTCGTGGTTGCGCACCAGGTTGGCCGCGATCTGCAGGAACCACGTGGCCACGCTGGAGGCGCCGCGAAACTGTTGGCGCGCCTGATACGCCCGCACAAAACAGTCCTGCGTAAGGTTTTCGGCGGTTTCCCGGTTCCGCACCGACGCCAGGATAAAACGGAAGATCCGCGGCCGATGCAGCCGGACTACCGATTCGAAATCCTCCAGCGTCTCGGGGCGGCTTTCGCCGGCCAGCGACGCCAGTCCGGAAGACCGACCTCGTTCCATTCGTATAGGTAGACCGATTCCGGCGCCGTTGGGTTTACACGGCAGGGGAAAATAGTGCGGACTTACTCGTAGCGGAGCACTTCGGCGGGCAGAATCTTCGTGGCATTGCGCGCGGGATAGATCGTCGCCAGGAAGCTCACCAGCACCGCCGCCGCGGCGATCCAGATGGCATCCAAGCCGCGCGGCTCGAACGGCACGAAGCTCAACGCGTACACGGTCTGATCGAGCGGCACGAGCTTATATTTGTCGGCGAAGTGGCACAGCGAGTACCCCGCCACCAGCCCGATCGCGCTGCCCACGATGCCGATCAGCACCCCTTGCAACATGAAGATCCAGCGCACCTGGCGGCGGCGCGCGCCGAGCGACATGAGCACGGCGATATCGCGGTACTTCTGCATCACCATCATCACCAGGGTGATAAAGATGTTGAAGGCGGCCACCAGCTCGATCAAACCGATCGTGATCACGGTGACCACGCGCTCCATTTTCAGGGCGCCCAGCAGTTGCTTGTTCCGTTCCATCCACGTAGTGGTGGTATACCTCGGACCCGCGGCCTTCTCCACGGCTTTGGCGATCTCGTTGGCGCGGTTGAGATCGTCCACGTTCAGCTCGATCTGATTGATCGAGTCGATGTGCAGCAACCGCTGCTCGGCGGCGATCGATGTAAAGGTCCAGGTCTTGTCGATCTCGTAGAATCCGGTCGAAAAGATCCCCACGACGCGAAACCAGCGCGAGCCGAGCCGCGGGCCGATGGGGCTCATCTCGCCCTGCGGGCTCGCCACCTGGACGCGCGAGTTCAGAGTCATACCGCTCTCCTCCGCCATGCTGGAGCCGATAATGATGCCCGGCGGGGAAGCCGCCGGATCGCGCAGGGCGTCCACCGAGCCTGCCTGCAAATGCCGGAGGGTCTCGCTGATGGCGAGTTCCCGGTCGATGTCGACGCCCTTCAGCAGGGCGCCCGGGGAGCGCAGGGCGCCAGCGATCATCACCTCGTCGTACAGAGTGGGCGAGACCGCAGTCACGTGCGGCAGTTTGCGCAGTTGCTCCGACAGCTCGCGCCAGTTCTCGATCCCGTCGCCGGGCTCCTTGGGCATGATGTTGATGTGGGCCATGGCGCCCAGCAGGTTGCGTTGCAGGGTGCTGTGGAACCCGTTATTCACGGCCAGGGCAATGACCAGCGCCATCACGCCGACTGCCACTCCGAGGATCGAGATCACGGTGATGAGCGAGATCACGGTCTCCTTGCGGCGCGCGCGCAGGTAGCGTCCCGCGATGAAGAGCTCAAAGCTGCTCACGGCCGGTCGAGCTCGCGCATGGCGCGCACCAGGTCGATCGGACCTTCCGGCCGCAGGAGCGGGAACAGGATCACATCCCGAATGGAGCGGCTGCCGGTGAGAATCATGGTCAGCCGGTCGATTCCGATGCCTTCGCCGCCCGCCGGCGGCATCGCATAGGCCAGGGCACGGACGTAGTCCTCGTCCATCTGGTGCGCCTCTTCGTCGCCGCGTTCCCGCATGCCGAGCTGCATCTCGAAACGGCGCCGCTGCTCCTGCGGGTCGTTCAACTCGGTGTAGGCGTTGCCGATCTCCATGCCGGCCGCGTAAATCTCGAAGCGCTCGACAAACGCGGGGTCGTCGGGCTTGTTCTTGGAGAGCGGCGAGGTCTCCACCGGGTAATCGTAAATCACCGTCGGCTGGATCAGCTTATCCTCCACTACGCGCTCGAAGATGTCCGTCAGGGCCTCCCCCGGCGTCGCTTTCCCGGAGTGCCCGCGCAGCCATTCCGGATTGGCGATGTCGTCCATCGACGGCCCTCCACCGCCTTCCCAGAAGTGGACCACGGCCTCGCGCATCGTAAAGCGCTCCAGGGCGGCGAAGTCGATTTTGTGGCCGTCGAACTCGACCTCCGTGCCTCCGGTGGCGTCGATGGCGGTCTGCTTCAGCAGCTCCGCCGAAAAATCGATCAGGCCCCGATAATCGGTGTATGCCTGATAAAACTCGAGCATCGTGAACTCGGGATTGTGGTGCGTCGAGAGGCCTTCGTTGCGGAAATTGCGATTGATCTCGTACACGCGCTCCAGGCCGCCCACGACCAGGCGCTTCAGATACAGCTCGGGCGCGATGCGAAGGTAGAGGTCGATATCGAGCGTGTTGTGGTGGGTGATGAAGGGGCGCGCCGCCGCGCCGCCGTAAAGCGGCTGCATCATGGGAGTCTCGACCTCGATGAAGCCGCGCTCTTCGAGCTGCCGCCGGAGGGAGGAGATGATGCGCGCCCGCGTGACGAAGACCTTGCGCACTTCGGGATTGGCGATCAGATCGAGGTACCGCTGCCGGTATCGCGTCTCCACATCCTCGAGACCGTGCCACTTCTCCGGCATCGAGAGCAGCGTCTTAGAGAGGAACTCGAGCTTCTCGACATGCACGCTCAGCTCGCCGGTGCGCGTGCGGAAGAGGTAACCGTCCACGCCGACGATGTCGCCGATATCCACCAGTTTGAAGAGCTGGAAATCGCGCTCGCCGACCGCGTCCTTCTTGACGTAGATCTGCAGCCGCTCGCCATTCTGCTGCAGGTGCGCGAACCCGGCCTTGCCCATGTGGCGCAGTGTCATCAATCGCCCCGCGATGCGCACGCGCACTTCGGGCACGAGCTCCTCCGCCGTCTTCGCGCCGTACGCCGCCACGATGCCGGGAATCGTGTGCGTGAAATCAAACCGGCTGCCATACGGCCGGTATCCGAGCGCGCCGATCTCGCCGATGCGCGCCAGGCGCTGCTTCAACAGCTCGTCTTCGAGGGACAAATAGGTCTCCTATGGGGGAATAAGCTATTATAAAGCTTCGATTTGAGCCGATCCATTTCCATCGTTATTCCCGCCTACAACGAAGAGAAACGTTTGCAGGGAACGCTCGCGGCGATTGGGCAATACCTGGAGAACAGCTCCTGGAAATCCGCCGAGATCCTCGTCGTCAACGACGGCTCGAGCGACGCCACGGCGGCGGTGGCGCGCGCCGCCGGCGCCCGCGTCCTCGAGAATCCGGGCAATCGCGGCAAAGGATACGCCGTGCGCCACGGAATGCTGGAAGCGAAAGGCGACTGGGCGCTGCTCACCGACGCGGACCTCTCCGCGCCGATCGACGAACTCGACCGTTTGTGGCACGCCGTGGAGCGGGAGAACGCGCAGGCGGCGATCGGCTCGCGGGCGCTCAACCGCGCCCTGATCGGCGTGCACCAGCCGGCCTTTCGCGAGCTGATGGGCCGTTTCTTCAATGTGATGATGCGGCTGATCACCGGGCTTCCGTTTCACGACACGCAGTGCGGCTTCAAATTGTTCCAGCGCGAAGCCGCACGCGAGATCTTCCGCCGCCAGAAACTGGAAGGCTTCGGGTTCGACGTGGAGGTGCTGTATATCGCCCAACATCTCGGCTACCGGACGCTCGAAATCCCGGTGCGATGGAACGACGTCGCCGGCACCAAAGTCAGCCTGACGCGCGGCGTGGTGGCGTTCCTGGATCCCATAAAGGTCCGGTGGAACGCCATCCGTGGGTTGTACCGCTAAGGGAAATCGCCCTCAAACCTTGATGATGACTTCGCGCAACCGCTCGCGGGTGAGAAAGAACTTCACCGACTCATAGCGGCCGAACAGCTTCTCCAGACTGCGATTATTGAATAACTGCGCGGGTCGCCGTGTGCCGTGCTGCGCGACCTGAAGCGTGTTGGTTTCCTGAATGCGGAACGTGTAGTACGGCGCGGCGTCGAGCTTGTCGTCGGAGTGGAAAAACGCCAGCATGTAGCTCTTCGGCCGGACGATGGCGTGCAACCGCTCGACGACGGCCGTCAGCATCGCCGGCGCCAGGTACTCGAGCACGTCCCAGACGAGCACGCCGTCAAAGTGGCCTTCGGGATAGTCCAGCGATTGGCGGAGGAAATAATCGATCCGTCCAGGGTTCGATTGCTCCATGACATCTTCGTTGCCGAAAGTCTCGCTGAGGATCTGCAGGAAATCCTCGGAGTAGAGGCGATGTCCGAGGTTCGTGATAAAGCTCACATTTTGCTGCGTCGCCCCACCCAGGTCGAGAATGGTGAGACCGGATTGGTCGCGGATATAAGTGAAGAACTCTTCGAGGCCGCGGCTGGGCCGGGTGCTCACGATATCGTCGCTGCTGCGGGCGAGCGGCCGCCCACTTGTCGTCGGCGGGGACGCCGGCCCGTTGGGGCCCGCCGGTCCACGCCCGCCGCGAAAAAGATTCTTCAGCGGTCCGGGCAGAGGCATTGTTTACGCCCGGCGGCTAGCGCTTGATCTCCGGGGCGCCGGCAGCCGCGGGAGCGTGCGCGGGCGCGGGAGCGCTGGCCGGCCCGCCCTGTTGCGGCCGCGGCATCGAGACTTTGGCCGGCTCGGGCTTCACGATATCGATGCTGCCCTTGAAATACGCGCCGTCTTCGATGACGATGCGGGCCGTCCGGATATCCCCAATCAGCTTTGCATCCTTACGAATCTCAATGCGTTCGGTGGCTTCGACGTTGCCCTGAATGGAGCCCAGCGCGACCACTTCGCGCGCTTTCACGGTGGCATGCACCGTGCCGTTGGGCCCGACGGTGAGCTTGTGCTCGGGCGATTCCACCGTCCCTTCCACGTCGCCGTCCACGAACAGATCCTCCTTGCTATGGATCTGACCGATGATCTTGACGGCCTTTCCGATGGTGGCGGAGCCGCCGCTGCTTTTCTCGGGCTCAAACCGCCCGCCAGGCATGCTGGACATCGTCGTAGCCTCCTTCTTGGGCTCAGCGAAACTGGGCGCCGCTGGCGGAGCGCTGGGGCCGGTTGGGCTCAGGGGCCTGGCCGGCTCTTCCTCCCGGCGCGGTTTATTCCACATATCGCCGCCCTCCTCTATGAAATATGAGTACGGTCATGATACTGCACCTCTAGTCTAAAGGGGACTCTCGTGAAAAGGCAAACGATTCCGCGGCCTACCGTTTCCGCTTCGACCCCTTCGCCCTCGTCGTCAGCACGATGGGCGTTCCGCGGAAGCCAAAACGCTTGCGGATCTGATTCACCAGATAGCGTTCGTGCGAGAAGTGCAACGGCGACCGTCCGTCGGTGAAAACCACGAAAGACGGCGGCCGGATCGAGGCCTGCGTAATATAGAAGATCCGCCGTTCCTCAAAGCGCAGTTCTTCGACGAAGCGGTTCATTTCGCCCGTCGGGATGCGCATGGAGGCCGAGTGGTAGACGTCCTTGATCAAGGCAAAGAGCTTGTCGACGCCGGCACCCGTGCGCGCGGAAATAAAGACGACCGGAGCATAATCCAGGAATTTGAACTGATCGCGGATTTTCTCCTGGAATTCGTTCTTCTTTTGGCCTTTCTGCCCCGCCACGTCGTCCCATTTATTGACCACCACGATCAACCCGCGCCCGCCCTCGTGCGCGTATCCCGCGATCGTCGTGTCAAGTCCCACGACGCCTTCGGTGGCGTCGAGCACCAGCAGCACCACGTGCGCCATGCGGATGTTGCGCCGCGCCATGACCACGCTGAGCTTCTCCGCCATCAGCTTGGTCTTGCCCTTGCGCCGGATTCCCGCCGTATCGACGAAGACGAACTCCGTGCCGCCGCGCACAATCGTCTCGTCGACGGCGTCCCGCGTGGTCCCGGCAATGGGCGACACGATGGCCCTCTCCTGCCCGGTGAGGGCATTCAGCAGCGTCGACTTTCCGACGTTCGGACGCCCGATAATCGCCACCTTGATGCCGGTCTCTTCGGGGGCATCCTGGACCTGACCTTCGGCGTCGAGCACGCGCGGCACGTCAGCCAGCGCACGATCCAGCATGGCGTCGATGCCCGTGCCGTGCTCGGCCGAAATGGGGAACACATGCGGAATGCCGAGCTCGTAAAATTCGTTCGCCAGATCGTAACGCGCGGCGGTGTCCGCCTTATTCACTGCCAGCGACACGGGCTTGCCCAGCCGCAGCAACATGCGCGCCAGGTCGCGGTCAGCGCCGGTGATTTCGGCGCGTCCATCCACCAGGAAAACGATGTGCGACGCCGTGGCCAGCGCCATCTCGGCCTGGTGGAGAATCTGACTCGGAATGTACTCCTGATCATCGACCACGATCCCGCCGGTGTCGATTACTTCGAACCGCCGGCCGTCGTGCTCGGCAGACCCATGAATGCGGTCGCGTGTAATTCCGGGCTCATCCCCGACAATCGCGCGCCGCTGTCCTGTAATACGGTTAAAGAGGGTGGACTTTCCGACGTTGGGCCTGCCCACAATGACCACTGTGGGAGTGGTATGCGGCATGCGTATCTATAATAGCAGGCGCGGATGAGACACTATCCCGTTTTTCTCGACCTAAGAGACCGGCCGGTGCTCGTCGTGGGCGCGGGCAAGGTGGCCCTCCGCAAGACCCGAGGGCTGCTCGAAGCCGGCGCCCGCGTCACGGTCGTCGCCCCCGAAGCCTTGGCGGAGTTTGATAGCCTGCCGGTCCGCCGGGTTCGCCGCGTCTTCCGGGCGTCCGATCTCGGCGGGGCGGTGCTCGTCTTCGCAGCGACCGACGACCGGCTGGCCAACCACCGCATTGGAGTCGCAGCGAAAGGCAGGGGTGTTTTCGCAAACATCGCCGACTCCGCCGCCGAGTGCGACTTCGTGGTCCCCGCACGGGTGGAGCGCGGCGACGTGCACATCGCCATCTCTACCGGCGGCACGGCGCCGCGCGTCTCCGCCGACCTCCGCCGCAAACTCGACGATATTTTGCGCTAAACTTCGGCCATGATCCGAACTCTCGTCATCTTTCTTTCCGCCGCGACGTTGTTCGCGGTGGACAATCCATGGGACAAGGTCAAAGAGCTGAAGAGCGGCACGGAAATCCGCATCGCGCGCCGTGGCCTCGCGCAACCCCTCGAAGCCAAGCTGGACGAGGTCCGCGACGATACGGTCGTCGTCGTCGTGAAGAACGAGCAGAAAGCGATTCGCAAAGACGAAATCGATCGCCTCGACTACCGCCCCAAAGCGGCCGGCCGCACCATCGAGACGAAGACCACCAATACGCCGGCCGACACGACGCCGCCCGTCGGCATGTCGCACGGCCCGCAAACCCCCGGTCAATCCACTTCGACCGGGATCAGCTTCAATAAGCCCGGCTACGAGACCATCTATCGCCGCCTGGCGCCCCACTCCGCGGGGGAGGCTCCTCCGACGAAGAAGTAAGCGCGCAACATCCGGATATCCGGGCACGCCCGGCTTCGTTACTCTAGCGGCATGCGCATCGACTGGCCCGCAGTCTCAGCCTCCCTCACCGCCCGCGGCTTCGCCTCCCTCGGCCCGATCCTCACGTCCGCGCAGTGCGGCGAGATCGCCGGTCTCTACTCCGAAGACGGCCTCTTCCGCTCGCGCATCGATATGCAGCAGCACCGCTTCGGCCGCGGCGAATACAAGTACTTCCGATACCCCCTCCCGCCACCGATCGACCGGCTCCGTCACAAGCTGTACGAGGGCCTCGTCCCCATCGCCAACCATTGGTCCGAGCTACTCGAGACCTCGACCTTCCCCTCCACACTCGGCGCCCTCCTCGACGAGTGTCACCGCCGCGGCCAGACGCGCCCGACGCCGCTGATCCTCCGCCATGGCTCCGGCGATTTCAACTGTCTCCATCAGGATCTCTATGGCGCGCTGGCGTTTCCGTTCCAGGTGGTCTGCTTCCTCTCCGAGCCGGGGCGGGACTACTCGGGCGGCGAGTTTCTGCTGGTCGAAAATCCGCCGCGCGCGCAATCGATGGGCCGGGCGCTGCTTCCGCGACAGGGCGAAGCCATTGTCATCACCACCAGGATCCGTCCCGGGGCGGGAAAGCGCGGCGCGTATCGCATCGGCGTCCGGCACGGCGTCAGCGAGATCACGGCCGGCAACCGGTGGACTCTCGGTATCATCTTTCATGATGCCGAGTAAGCCGACCAGACTCCGCGCGCTGCAGGTCCGCGCCGTGTGCGTTCCCATGCAGCCGCACCGCACCGCCAGCGGAACCGTCTCCGAATCCCCGCTCGTCCTGACGGACGCCATCACCGAAGCCGGAGTTGTCGGCCGCAGCATCACGTTCACGTATAGCGCCGCCGCCCTGGGGCCGACCGCCGACCTCATCCGCAACATCGAGCCGCTGATTGCCGGCGACGAGCTCGCGCCCGTCGAGATCGCCGCCAAACTCCAGCGGCGCTTCCGTCTCCTCGGTCCGCAAGGGCTCGTCGCGATGGCGCTGGCGGGAATCGACATGGCGCTTTGGGACGCGCTCGCGCGCCTCCATGACACTTCGCTCGCGCGTCTTCTGGGTGGCGTCGAAAAACCCGTGCCCGCCTATGGCGCAGTCGGTTACGAAGGCGAAATCGAATCCGCCCGCGCCGCCGAGGACTGGGCGAAGCGGGGCTTTCGCGGCGTCAAGGCCAAAATCGGCTATCCCAGCGTCGCCGAGGACCTGCGGGTGGTCCGCGCCATCCGGGCGGCCGTCGGCCCCGATGTCGCCATCATGGTGGACTACAACCAGTCGCTGACCCCCACCGAGGCGATCGACCGTATCCTCGCCCTCGACGGCGAAGGCCTCGAATGGGTCGAGGAGCCCGTGCTGGCCAGCGATTTTCCGGGTCACGCGCATGTCGCGCGACACGTCCGCACACCAATTCAGGCGGGCGAGAACTGGTGGGGTCCCGAACCGGCATGCCCTCGATGCCAAGGCCACGGACTACGTCATGCTCGACGTGATGAAGGCCGGCGGCGTGACCGGCTGGCAGCGCGCCTCATCGATGGCTGCGGCGCAATCGCTTCGCGTCTCCAACCATCTCTGGCCCGAGCTCAGCGCGCAGTTGCTGAGCGTGACCCCGAACGCTCATTGGCTCGAGTACGCCGACTGGTGGAATCCCGTCCTGAAGAATCCTCTGGCCGTCGAGAACGGCCTCGCCATCCCCGGCGGGCCGATCGAGTGGAATTAGCCCTTCGATCAAAGACTCAGGCGTTCCAGCCAAGGCAACACGACATCCAGCAGCCCGGTGTGAAACCCGTCGCCGCCCGCCGATGACCGGTCGAGATAATCGCGCATCGAGCGATACCTCCCGAAATCGTGCCCCATCCCGGGAATCTCGACGTACTGCGCCCGCCCGGCCCGCCAGCGATTGATCGTCTCCGCCAGGTACTGCGACTGGTGCGCCGTCGTCACCGGCGACGCCGTCCCGTAAATTACCAGCACCGGAAAATCCGACTGCCGCCACTGTTTTCCCAGGCTGATATCCGCCACCGATTGCATGTATGTGTATGGCACGGGACCGAAGGGCGCCACCACGCTCCGGCACGCCGGCGTCTTCAACAACTCCTCCGGGCGCTGCTTCTCTATGAAGAACCGGTGGGAGCACGGTTCGTATTCCCGCACTTCCGCGTCGACTTCATCGGGCTGCAGGCGCGCTCCCGCCTGCACGCGCACGCGCTCCAGATCGTATTCGAACCAGCTTGTTCCCACCGTCTCCACCGCGATGAACCCGCGCACCGGGACTTCGCTGACCGCCAGCGACCCCACGACCGGACCCATACTGTGGGCGAAGACGAAGACCTTCGCCGGGTCTACGAAGTCATACGTCTTGAGCGCCTTCAACCCCGCCGCGTATCCATCCGCCTCGAGGTCCGCGGTCGCCGCGAGATCGGTGCACAGCGGGCCTTCGCTATCGCCCTCGCCGGTCTTCTCCACGCGCATCGTGACGTATCCCTTCTCCTCGAGGGCGCCGATCACGCGGCCGTACCCGCTGTTCCGATCCGTCCCGTCGAGGGAGAAACACCCCAACCCTTGCATGATGAGGACCGCCGGCAATCGCCCCGCGCGATTCCTGGGGCGCGTTACGATGACGCGCCGCCCAGCCCCACGCACGTCCACCGACCGGTACAGCACGTCGGCGAAGGGGCTGGTCTCGTACGGCCGCGGTTTCAGGACGGCGCTGCGCACCGCGGAATCGGTTCCCCGCTTCACGGTCACCCGCACGGCGTCTCCCGCCACGTGGCGTCCAATGGCGCGGACGAACTGATCGGCCGAATCGACGCGGCGCCCGTCAACCGCTTCGAGGACATCGCCCGATTGGAACCCGGCCGACTCCCCTGCCCCTCCCGCGATCACCCGTTGCACCGCCGGGGGCGTCCCGGCCACTTGCAAGCCGATAACGCCATGCCGCGGCAGATCCTGCGCAAGCGCCGCGCAACCGGCGGCCAGTATGTAGAAGGCCTTCACTTCTTCGCCGGCCTCCCCGCCGCGCAGAACACCGTCAGGCACAAGAGGGAAAAATTGTCTGTCACGGCCGGCATCACTTCACGATGCCGCGGAATCGAAGACGGCCCACCCTGTCATCATACCGTTTGTCCCGGGCCGGCCTCGCAGCCTACAAACTCAACCGCTCGCGCAGACGGACTGATTGCCGGCGCGACATGTTCACGCTCCGTCCGCCGCGCAATGTCACGGTCAACCCCCCCGACGGCCCCACCTCCACTCTCTCGATCCATTTCAGATTCAGAACCGTCCGCCGGTCCGCGCGGAAGAAAAGGGCCGGATCGAGCTCCTGCTCCAGCGCGTTCAACGGGCGGCGGATCAGCGGGCGCTCCTTCCCGAAGTGCAGCCGTGTGTAGTTGCCCTCCGATTCCAACAGGAAGATATCCGGCAGGCGGACAATCCAGCAGCGGTCGCCGTCGCGCACGAAGACCTGTTCCAGGCGCGGTCCCGGCGGACGCGGCGTCACCCGTGCCAGCGCCGCCGCGAGCCGTTCCGGCGCCACCGGTTTCAGCAGGTAATCGAGCGCGTTCACTTCAAAGGCCTGGATCGCATACTGGTCATACGCCGTCGTGAAGATGACCTCCGGCAGGTCGTCGAGCGATTCCAGAAGCTCGAAGCCCGTCATGCCGGGCATCTGAATGTCGAGGAACACGAGGTCCGGGGCCAGCCTTCCGATCATCTCGCGCGCCTCGAAGCCGCTGACGGCTTCGCCCACGATTTCGACCTCGGGATGCGCCTTCAGCAGACGCCGCAGATCCAGCCGGGGCAAACGTTCGTCGTCTACGATGAGGGCTTTCATGCGGTTGTGGGGATCAGCACGCTGGCGGCCACACGGCCGTCGCGGTTCTTCAACTCGAAACTGGCGCGCCCGTTGTAGAGCAGCCGCAGCCGTTCGCGAATGTTGGCGAGCCCTACCTGCATGGTCGGCGCGGCGGCGGCGGAGAGATGGCCGGGATTTTCCACCTCCATCAACATCGCATCTCCCACCATCGCGGCGCGGATCGAGAGGTCGCCGCCGGAACGGAGTGGGGCGATGCCGTGTTTCAGCGCGTTCTCGACCAGCGACTGCAACAGCATCGGAGGGACTTTGACCTCGCTCGCGTTCGGGTCGATCGAGATCTTGACCTGCAGCCGGTCTTCGAACCGGGCCGACTCCAGCGCGAGATAATCGCCCACGATCTCCACTTCGGAACCGAGCGGCACTGTGTGTTCGAGATCGCGATGCAGGTTGTACCGCAGTATGTTCGCCAGCCGGGTCAGCATGTCCTGCGAACGGGCCGGATTCTCGACCACGAGCGCGCGGATCGAGCTGAGACAGTTGAAGAGGAAGTGCGGATTGATCTGCGCTTCGAGGGCGCGCAACTCCGCTTCGCGCAGCGCCAGTTGCAGTTGAACCTGGGCGTCGCGCATCCGGCGGGGACCGGTCAGCAGGACATACAAGGACGTCCACAGGGTGAACACAAAGGCGCAGAAAAGCCAGAAGGCGGCCACGTCTCCCGCCGACTGTTTATAGCCGCGCCCGAAGCCGTGAAACGCCAGAGGGGCGATAGACAACAATGAGGTCTGGAGGGCCGAAAGGAAAACCACGGCGAGTCCCAATCGAACCAGCATTGGCCCCCGCGCCAGCGCCAGCCAGCGCCTCCGCCGCAGGTGGCGGCGCAGCAGGTGGCTGAGCAGCATCCCGGATCCCGCGATTGCCGCCGCGTTGATGATGAACTCGCGGCCGAAATCCTGCGGCCGGATCGACATCAGGATCCCGGACAACAGCACGTATGGCCCTACCCAGCCGAGGATCTGGCAGGCGGCGTAGGCAATCGCAGTCTCCCGATTGACCAGGCGGCGGCGCTGCCAGAAGAGGATTGCGAGGATTCCCAGGCAGAGGAGGCCACCGGTCCAGAGGATGCCGCGCGGAGAGGAGGTAGCCGTCACAATCCCCAGCGGTTCGCCCCTGTCCCGAGCCGAGTTCAAGCGGTCTTCCAGGTAGGAAACGAATCCGAGGCTGAGCGCGCTTTGTTCGCCGAGAGTGCATACCCAGCCGTCCTTGCCCGCATATTCGCAGCGCGACGTCGCGTTGTCCTCTCCGTTCTTCAGGTGGATCTGGACTTCATTGGTGGGATGGACGCCGTGCGCGGCGAGGATCTTGCCCTCGTCGCGCAGCAACCGCTCGAGATTCGGATTCCGATACTGGCCGTTCGGAGCGATCAGAGAGGGATCGACGGTAAAACGGAATCGGAAGAGCGTCCGATCCAGCGTTTTCGCCGGAATCGTCTTGAGAGTAGCGCGATAAAACGCCTTCAGCGATTCCGGATCGTGCGCCGGATAGTCCGCCAGACGCCCGAGAAAACCGATCCAGTAATTGCCATAAAAACTCTGGTCCTTGGTGTTGAATGGGTACCAGTAAATGCGGCGGGACGGATCGACAAACACCCAAATGCCGCTTTGCGGGTCGCGCAACGCCAGCGCGGCGAGTCCGGAAAACCCCCATTCAAGCGATTGCGTGGAGATCTGCGCGGAATCGATGAAGCTCACTTCGTAGCCGCGCTTCTCCAATAAGTACAGCACCGCGATGGCGTTGTCGCCGCTCCCGCCGCTCCAACCGCTTTCCAGGATCTCGCCGCCCGTCCTCCGCCGCAGGAAGTAGTCCGGCTCGGCGGTTACCTGCTTGCCGCCCACGGTCAGCGTATACGTGGCGCCGTTCGGCATGGGTTGCAGCGCGCCGACTTTGTCGAAAGCCTCGGAAATCGCCCTCTCCGCTTCGGGAGACGGATTCTGCGGCCGGAGCACGCCAGCCGAGCACAAAATGACAACGATTAATGCCACAGGTTGCCGCATATGGCGCCAGGAGCCTCGACTCCGATTTAACATAGCGCGATTGTGCCGTGGGAACTCGCCGCGCGCCAGCCAATTGTGACAAGCGGCTGGAGAGGACGAATGAACGGTTCCACCGGAGCCGGCCGGCGACGGAAGCGGCTCAGCCAGGCAAGGGGCCCCGCCCGCCGGCCCCCGGCCCCTGTTAAAATAGGAATGAGCCTCCCCAAAAACATAAACCATGAAATTTGGCGTCATCGTCTTTCCCGGCAGCAATTGCGATCACGACGCGTTCTACGCCGTCAGCAACAATCTCGGGCAAACGGCGGAGTACATCTGGCATGACTCCTCCTCGCTCGGCGACGTCGATGCCGTCATCCTACCCGGCGGGTTTTCCTACGGCGATTATCTGCGGTGCGGCGCCATCGCCAAGTTCTCGCCGGTCATGCGCGCCATCAAGCAGTTTGCGGCCGAGGGCGGCCTGGTGCTGGGGGTTTGCAACGGCTTCCAGATTCTCGTCGAAGCCGGGTTGCTTCCCGGCGCCCTCATTCGCAACCGCAGCCTGAAGTTCGTCTGCCGCGACGTGCACCTGCGGGTCGAGACCACCAACTCGCCCTTTACCTCCAGCGCCGAACGCGGCGAGATCCTGCGCCTCCCCATCGCGCACGGCGAAGGCTGCTATTATGCCGACGAGCGAACGCTCGACGAGCTCGACGCCGAAGACCGCGTCCTTTTCCGCTACCTGGACAACCCCAACGGGTCGCTGCGCGATATCGCGGGCGTCCTCAACCGGGAGCGCAATGTCATGGGCATGATGCCCCACCCCGAGCGCGCCGCCGATCCGCTCATGGGCTCCACCGACGGTCTCGCCGTTCTGAGTTCGGTAATCCGTTCGGCGGTGCGCGCATGACCGCGGCCATCACTCCCGAGCTCATCCAGCAGCACCAGCTCACCCCGGCCGAATATCAGAAGATCGTCGAGATCCTGGGCCGCGAGCCCCGCTACACCGAACTCGGCATCTTCAGCGTGATGTGGTCCGAGCACTGCTCGTACAAGAGCTCCCGGATTCACCTGAAGAAGCTGCCGACGCGCGGCAAACTGGTCGTTCAGGGCCCGGGAGAGAACGCCGGGATCATCGATATCGGCGGCGGCTTCGTCATCGCCTTTAAGATCGAATCCCACAATCATCCGAGCTTCATCGAGCCCTTCCAGGGCGCCGCCACCGGCGTCGGCGGCATTCTCCGCGACATCTTCACGATGGGCGCCCGGCCGATCGCCGTCCTCGATTCGCTCCGCTTCGGCCGTCTCGACGATCCGGAAACCGGCGCGCGCAACCGCCGCATCCTCTCGGGCGTAGTCTCCGGCATCGCGCATTACGGCAACTGCTTCGGCGTCCCCACGGTCGGCGGGGAGGGCATTTTCGAGCCCTGCTATGACGGCAATCCGCTGGTCAATGTCTTCGCGCTGGGCGTGGCGAAGAAGGAGGATATTTTTTACGCCAAGGCGGCGGGCGTCGGCAACCCGGTCATCTACGTGGGCGCGAGGACCGGCCGCGACGGTATCCATGGCGCCTCCATGGCCAGCGCCGAATTCACCGAGGAATCGAAACAGAAGCGGCCCAACGTGCAGGTCGGCGACCCGTTCATGGAGAAGCTTCTTCTGGAAGCCTGCCTGGAAGGCATGAAGACGGGCGCGATCGTCGGCATTCAGGACATGGGCGCGGCGGGGTTGACCTGCTCGACGTGCGAGATGGGCAGCCGCGGCGAGGTGGGCATCGAAATCGAGCTCGACCGCGTCCCGCAGCGCGAGACCGGCATGACGCCCTACGAGATCATGCTCTCCGAATCGCAGGAGCGCATGCTGCTGGTCGCCGAGAAGGGCCGCGAGGACGAGGTCTTCGCCGTCTTCAGGAAGTGGGGACTCGAAGCCGCCGAAATTGGCGTCGTCACCGGCGATGGGAGGCTGCGCGTTCGCCACCACGGCGAGATCGTCGCTGAAATCCCCAACCGGGAACTGGCCGACGAAGCTCCGCTTTATGACCGGCCGCACACCGAGCCGATGCGCAAGGCGCCGCTCGATCCGCCCCAGCGGCTCCCCGTCGCGGACGTGCAGGCGGCCCTCCCGACGCTGCTCGCGGCGCCCGATATCTGCTCCAAGCGCTGGATCTGGCAGCAGTACGACTACCAGGTTCGGACCAACACCGTCGCCGGGCCGGGGTACGACGCGGCAATGATCCGCATCAAGGAAACCGGGACATCGGTCGCGATGGCGCTCGATGGAAACGGCCGGTACACGTACCTTTCGCCGCGCGAGGGCGCGCGGCTCGCCGTCGCCGAAGCGTGCCGCAACCTCTCGACGATCGGCGCCAAGCCGCTGGCCGCCACCAACTGCCTCAACTTCGGCAACCCCGAGCGCCCCGAGATCATGGCGCAGCTGGTCGAGGCCATCGAGGGAATGGCCGAAGCCTGCCGCTTCTTCGACACGCCCATCACCGGCGGCAACGTCAGCCTGTACAACGAGACGCTGGGAGAAGGCATTTATCCGACGCCGGTGATCGGCATCGTCGGAACGCTCAACACGGCGCCGCCCGTGCCGATGCATTTCCAGGGCCCGGGCCGCACCGTGATGCTGATCGGCGGCATCCGCACGTGCGACGACATCCGTTTCGGCAGCAGCCAGTACGTCAAGGAAATTGTCAAAGACCTGTGGGGTCTGCCGCCCGCGCTCGATATGGAATACGAGCAGAGGGCGCAATACGCGGTTCGCCGGATGATCGACGACGGCCTCCTCGAATCGGCGCACGATTTGAGCGACGGCGGCTTCGGCGTCGCGCTCGCCGAATGCTCCTTCGGCGCCGCGGAGGTCGGCGCGCAGATCGATCTGGTGAGCCATCTCCGTCCCGAAGTTCTGATGTTCCACGAAGCGCCCTCCCGGATCCTGATTTCGACCTCCCAACCGAAACGTGTCGCCGCCATCGCCGAGAAGCACGCCGTCGAGTGCCCGATCTTGGGCGTTACAATTGAGAAAGGAATCGAGATCCGGCAGCGCACCATCACGCTCGGATCCTGGGAAATTGCGGCTCTCCGAGCCGCCTACGAGGGGGCCCTGGAATCCTATGTCCGCTAAGTTCCGCCCGCAGGCAGCATCGTCCGAGAGCGCTATCAGCCCCCCCGACAAGTTTCACGACGAATGCGGCGTCGTCGCGATCTACGGACATCCCGAAGCGGCCAAGCTCGCCTACCTGGGCCTGTACGCGCTACAGCACCGAGGCCAGGAATCGGCCGGCATCTGCACCACGGACGGCAACGAGATCCATACCCATAAGGCGATGGGACACGTGGCCGATATTTTCACCCAGCCGGTGCTGGCGACGCTCCCCGGCCAGCACGCGATCGGACACACCCGATACTCGACCGCCGGCGACACGGTGCTGCTCAACGCGCAGCCATTTTCGGTGCAGTGCAGCAAGGGGCGCGTGGCTGTCGCCCATAACGGCAATATCACGAACGCCACCGAGTTGCGCGCGGACCTCGCCCGCCGGGGCGCGATCTTTCAGGCCTCCAGCGACACGGAGGTCATTCTGCACCTGGTTGCGCACTCCAAAGAGCGCACCTTTTCGGCCGCGCTACGCGAGGCTCTGCTGCAACTCGAAGGGGCCTTCTCGCTCGTGTTCCTGGCGCAGGACCGCGTGATCGTCGCCCGCGACCCGCATGGATTCCGGCCGCTCGCCATGGGCGAGATGGAATTCTCGGGCGGCAACAAATGCTACGTCTTCGCGTCCGAAACCTGCGCCTTCGACCTGATCGGCGCGGTCTACCTGCACGACGTCGAACCCGGCGAGATGATCTGCGTCGGGCCGGAAGGGATCACCCGCGAGCGGTGGGCGCCGGAACAGGCGCGCGCGCAGTGCATCTTCGAGCACGTGTACTTCTCGCGTCCCGATTCGATTGTTTTCGGCCGCTCGGTCGAGGAGTCGCGCGAAAAGCTCGGCCGCCTGCTCGCCATCGAGTCGCCCGCCCCCGCCGATGTGGTGGTGCCGGTGCCCGATTCGGGGGTCGCCGCGGCCATCGGATACTCCGCCGAGTCGGGAATCCCCTTCCGGCAGGCGCTCATCCGCAATCACTACGTCGGCCGCACGTTCATCGAGCCTTCGCAGGCCATCCGCGATTTCGGAGTCAAGCTCAAACTCAACCCGGTGCGTCACCTCCTGCAAGGCAAGCGGGTGATCCTGGTGGACGATTCGATCGTGCGCGGCACCACCAGCCGCAAGATCGTCCGCATGGTGCGGCAGGCGGGCGCGCACGAGGTGCATCTGCGCATTTCGTGCCCGCCGACTGTTTCGCCGTGCTTTTATGGCGTCGATACACCGACCCGCGGGGAGCTGATCGCCTCCAACCACAGCGTCGAGGAGATCCGCCGCTTTGTGGAAGCCGATTCGCTGGCGTATCTCTCGCTGGCGTCGCTCCGCAAAGCGGTCGACGACGACCGGAAGCACGAATACTGCTATGCGTGCTACACCGGCGACTATCCGACGGAGCTTGTCAACATCGAAGAGCTGATTACCGCCCGCCAGAAGAAACACTGACATGCCTCTCGAAATTGACGGCGCGCGGCTCAGCATTGCCGATGTTTGCGCCGTCGCGAGGGGATCCGTTGACGTCGCCGTGGGCGCGGAGGCCGCGTTCCGCATGGAACGCTCCCGCGCTTTGATCGATGAGCTCGCCGCGGGCGACGAGCCCATCTACGCCGTCAACACCGGAGTCGGCCTGCTGGCGGACGTGCGCATCCCCCGCGAAGACCTCGATCGGCTCCAACGCAACGTGATTCGCTCGCATTGCACAGGGGTCGGCGACCCTCTGCCGCGCGAGATCGTCCGCGCCATGATGCTGATCCGCGCCAACGTCCTCGCCATGGGATTCTCGGGCATCCGTCCGCTGATCGCCGAACGTCTCTGCCTTCTCCTCAACCGCGGGGTGACGCCTGTAGTTCCTTCGCAAGGCAGCGTCGGCGCATCGGGCGATCTCGCGCCCCTCGCGCATATGGCGCTCGTGCTGATCGGCGAGGGCGAAGCGGAATTCGGAAACGAGGTTCTCCCCGGCGCTGAGGCGCTCCGCCGCGCCGGTATCGAGCCGGTCGATCTCCATCCGAAGGAAGGCATCAGCCTCATCAACGGCACGCAGGCGATGCTCGCCATCGGGTGTCTCGAGCTCGACGCCGCCGAGACCCTGGCGAACACCGCCGACGTGGTCTGCGCCCTCACGCTCGACGCTCTGCGGGGCACCCCACGCGCGTTCGACGACCGCGTCCACGCCGCGCGCCCGCAACCCGGACAACGCGAGAGCGCCCGCCGCATGCGCGAACTCCTGGAAGGCAGCGAGATCCGCCAGTCGCACATCACCTGCCGGCGCGTGCAGGACGCCTATTCCCTGCGCTGCGCGCCCCAGGTGCACGGCGCCGTCCGCGACGCGCTGGCCGAAGCGCGCCGCGTTTTCTCCATCGAGCTCAACTCTGCCACTGACAATCCGCTGGTCTTCGACCGCGAGATTCTGTCCGGCGGCAACTTCCACGGCGAACCGCTGGCCTTTCAGCTCGACTTTCTCGCGATTGCCCTCACGGCTCTCGCCGGAATCTCCGAGCGCCGCATCGACCGTCTGGTCAACCCGTCGCTCAACGAGCATCTTCCGGCTTTCCTGGCCGGACATCCGGGCCTTGAGTCGGGCCTGATGATGGCCCAAGTCACGGCGGCGGCGCTGGTGGCCGGGAATCGCGTCCTCGCCCACCCCGCATCGACGGGATCGATCACCACGAGCGGCAACAAGGAGGACTTTGTGAGCATGGGGATGACCTCCGCTCTCAAGTTCCAGCGCGTCGTGAAGAACACGCGCGCGGTGATCGCGATTGAGACCCTCGCCGCCGGCCGCGCGCTCGATCTGCTGGCGCCCCTGAAGACGAGTCCGCGGCTGGAGGAGGCCCGCGCCGCAATCCGCGAGGTCTCCCCGCCAATCACGGACGACCGCCCGTTCTATCGCGACATTGCCGCCCTGGAGAAGCTAATCGCCGCCGGGCGCCTGATGCGAATTACGGGCGTTCGGTAATCGTCACCGGCGCGCGGAGGCGAAAGCTGATGCGCGTCTCCGTGGGGAAGGTGACGGGTTTGCCGCGGGTCAGGAGGACGTCGCCGGCTCCGGCGCCTCCGCCGACTCCGGCGCCGATGGCCGCGCCCTTGGCGCCGCCGGCGATCGCTCCGATGATCGCCCCGAGCGCGGCGCCGCCTCCCACCTTTGCGGCGTCGGTCTGGCGGGAGGCCTCCGCGCGCCGCTCGAAGGCGTCGGTCTGGATCGGAACGGTCTGGCCGTCGGAGGTGCGGATGCGGGTCAATTCGATCGCCATGGTGGCGACGCCCTTCACTTTGCCGCCACGATCGACATTCACCACCCGCCCGTCCACCCGCGCGCCGCGCTCGGCAATGACGAAACCATCCACGACAATCTCGCGATCGAGCGTGCCCGTGAAGGTGTCACCGCCGACGTTCCGCTCCGACGACAGCCCGTCCACAAGGCGCACCGGGACCAACACACCGGTGTTCAGCGTCACCCTGTTCGGTTCGGGCGGGGGCGGAGGGGGAGGGACCGGAGCGGCATACTCCGGCTCCGGGGAGCGCACGGGTGGAGTTGGAACCACCGGAGGGGCTTCGCGAACCGGCGCCGGCGCGATTCGCACGGGCGGGGGAACCGGAAGCGGTTGCGGCTCGACCCGGGCGGCGGTGACCACGGGCCTGGGATTGGCGGGCGGAGGAGGCGCCTTCTTCGCCATCGGCTGCGGTTTGGGCGCTTCGCGGCGTTTTGGAATCGGCGACGGCTTCGCCGGTTCGACCTCGGGTTGGAGCGCCGGGCTGGACTGCGCCACGGGAGTCGCGGCGGCCGCCGGCTCCGGGACGGCTGCGGGCGGCGCCGGATCGGCGGAACGAGTCTGCGCCGCCACGGGCGGCTCCGCACTGGGGGCTGCGGGCCTATGCCAAACCCTGGTGACCATCGCGCCGCCCATGGCCCCGGCGGCCACCAGCAACAGAATCTGGACGGGTTTCATGACACGCGTCTCCTCAAATTCAAGGGACGGCCCGGCGCGCGGTTTCGTTTCGGGAGCCGGTACCGGTAGAATTAAGTCATTGAGGGCCATGGATCAATTCCCCACGCATTTTTCGATCGGACCGGTGGCGATCGCTCCCGCCACGGTGCTGGCGCCGATGGCGGGGGTTACGGACACTGTTTTCCGGCGCTTCATCCGAAGCCTCGGCGGCTGCGGACTGATCATGACCGAGTTCACCAGCTCGCATGGCGTCCGCGCGTCGATGGGGGCCCGCAAGCCGACCAAGACGTTGCGTTACCTCGCGTTTCAGCCTGACGAACACCCGATATCGGCGCAGCTTTTCGGCGCCGACCCCGAGGTCATGGCCGACGCCGCGCGCGTCTGCGAGGACTTGGGCTTCGACATCCTCGACATCAACTTCGGGTGCCCCGTCAATAAAGTGGTGAAATGCAACGGCGGCTCCGGACTGCTGCGCGACCTGCCGCTGGTGGATCGTCTGCTCCGCGAAGTTCGCGCCGCCATCTCCATTCCCTTCACGATGAAGTTCCGCGCGGGGTGGAACGACGAGGAGCTGGTCGCGGTCAAGATGGCGCGGCTGGCCGAGGACAACGGACTGCAAGCCATCGCGCTGCACCCGCGCACCCGCGAGCAGGGCTACAGCGGTAAGGCGGATTGGACGCGGATCGCGGAAGTGAAGGCCGCGGTGAAGATTCCGGTGATCGGCAACGGCGACATTGTCACGCCCGAGGACGCTGTGCGTATGGTCCGCGAGACGCGCTGCGATGCGGTGATGATCGGGCGCGCGGCGAGCTCCAATCCCTGGATCTTCCGCCAGATCGAGCAATACCTCGCCACGGGATCGTATGACGAGGCGACCCAGCAGGACCGTTACCGCATGATGCGCCAGTACTACGCGATGCTGATCGAACATCGCGAAAAGGATGGCGTCGGCAAGATGAAGCAGTTCGCCACGTACTTCACGCACGGCGTCCGCAACGGATCGCACTTGCGGGCGGCGATCTACAAGGAGCACGAGGCCGAAGCCATCCTCGCGCTCGTCGACGAGTTCTTCGCGGCAGAGCCGGTGCTGGCGCAGTGAAGAAGGTCCAACTGATCACCGACGGCGCGTGCCACGGCAATCCCGGTCCGGGTGGCTGGGCCGCGATCCTCCGTTACAACGAGCAGAAGAAGGAGCTCTGGGGCTGCGAACGGCATACCACCAACAATCGGATGGAGCTCTCCGCCGCCATCGAGGGTCTGCGCGCGCTGAAGGAAGACTGCGAAGTCGAGGTCGTCACCGACTCGGAGTATTTGAAGAACGGCATCACGAGCTGGATCCACGGGTGGAAGAAGAAGGGCTGGATGACCGCCGCGAAGAAGCCTGTCGTGAACCAGGATTTATGGCAGGCGCTGGACGAGCAGGTCAATCGCCACAAGACCACGTGGACGTGGACCAAGGGCCACGCCAATCACGCCGACAACAACCGGTGCGACGAGCTCGCGACGAAGGCCGCGCGGGAACAGAGCTGCAGCCGATAGAGAGAATGCCGGCAAGCATGCTGGCATGGCAAGCGGGGACGCCTGCGCTACAGCTTGCGGAATTGCGGGACGGGCGCTCCGGCCCAGCCCATGAGCGTGTAGACGGTCCGCTCGTCGCCTGTCATTTGACGCGACGATCCGATTTTCCACGCGAGCATGGCGCGGGCCGCGGAACGGAAAGCCTCCGGGGAGCCGCCCCGATGCGGCGGAAACACCGGACCGTCGGGACGCGGTCCGACGGCGTCTCGAATGTCGGCGAAGATGCTCTGAAACGATTGGCCGGCGTCGTGGCCGCGCCGCGCGATCGCCGCCACCTCCTGGTGAGCTTCCGCGCTGAACACGACCTGCTCCCACAGGCCCCGCCGGTTTGGTCCCGCGAAACCCCCATCGGTGAAGAAGACGCCATCCAACGTCAGCGTGACCTTCTCCAGTGGACCGTAGGAATGCCCTCCTCCGCCGCGACTGCCGGCCACGCCGCCGGTCCAGACCTCGTTGGGTCCCGGCGGCCGAACGTCGCTGTTGTCGCCGGCCTGCTCGCCGGCCGCGGTTAAGTAGCGCTTCGATCCGGGCAGGATCACCTGCCAGTATCCGTAGAGCTTGAGCTGTTTTGCCGGCAGCCCAAATGGCAGCAGCACCGACGGATTCACCCCGCCGCCAATGGAACTGGTGGACGCGGGGCGGTTGGCCTCCTGAAGCGTCCAGACCTGGTAGATCGCGGCGATCCCGACGGGCGCGCGATTCAGCAGAATCGCCGAAGCAGAGCGATCTTCCTCCACGATCCGGGGACGCATCCCGGGCGGAAGCGGCGGCGATCCCTCGACCGGCCGCTCGGTGCGTTTCACGATGTCGGCGAGCAGTGTGTCGTATTCCGGGGAGGTGGGAGGGACCAACACCACCCCGTGTTGCGGAAGGTCCTCGCAGCGGAACTCCATCCCTCAATTACACCACCCGCGGCGGCGAGCGGCGATAATAGAACCGATGCCTACGGATCCCGTTTGCCCGAAGTGCGGCGATGCCGGCTGGATCATCGTCGAGCGCGCCAATGTCTCGGGCGCCGAACCCTGCGATTGCCGGGCGCAGGGCCGCGCCGGACGCATGGAGAGCCGGGCGCAGATCCCGCCTCTCTATCAGAACGCGTCGTTCGATAACTTCGTGATTCCCGGCATCGAAAACCCGATCGCACGGCGGGAGATGACGAATGTCCTCCTGGCCGTTAAGAACTTCGTCCGCGACTTCCCGAACGAATCCCGTCCGGGATTGCTGCTGATTGGCGAGCCGGGGACCGGCAAAACGCACCTGGCGGCGGCGGCGATGCGCAAGATCGTCGAGAAGGGTTTCGAGGCGTTGTTTTGCGACTATCAGAACCTGCTAGACCGGATTCGCTCGGGTTACGATGTGGCTTCCAACTCGTCCGACAAAGAGGCATACCGCATCGCGCTCGATTCCGAAGTGCTGCTGCTCGACGATATCGGCGCGCATCGCGTCACGGATTGGGTGGAGGACACGATCACATCGATCGTCACGTATCGCTGCAATAACCGGAAGGCGCTGATCGCGACCACCAATCTCCCGGACGGGGACGCGGGCAGCAGCCTGATCGACCGCGCCGGCCCGCTGGGCAAGCCGGAGTACCGGGTCACGCTCGGGGAGCGTATCGGCGCGCGCGCCCGGTCGCGTCTATTCGAGATGTGCACCGTGATTCGTATGCCGTTGATCGAGGACTACCGCCTGCGAAAGGCGCGCACGTTTTGAGACGGCTTGTCAGCCTGCTGCTGCTCGCCTCGATCATCGCGGCGGCGCCCGCCCCCGCGCTACGCGAGCACGTGCAGGCTGTCGAGTTCCCGTATTACCTCTATCCCCGGGAGTTGTGGGAGCGCGAACTGGTGTGGCTCAAGGCGATCGGCGCCGGGGCGGTGGAGTTTTCCATTCCCTGGAACTGGCATCAGACCGAGCCCGGGCATTACGACCTCACCGGCGCGACGGCGCCCCGGCGCGATCTGGCGGGGCTGGTGCGGATCCTCCGGAAACTGGAGATGCGCGCCTGGGTGCGGCCTCTGCCGCCCGTTCGCGACTGGCCGTCGCCGCCGCTCGACGGCGCGGGGCAACGCGCGTGGCTGAAACAGCTCGAGCAGCTACTGGCGACGCAGACCGCGAGTCATGGCGGACCGATCGCGTGGGTCGAGGGCGCGATTCCCGGGGTGGATGCGGGGCCGCCGCCATTGGGCGCCGTGGAGATCTCCGCGACCGGCGCAGGGGCTCTAGCCGCGAGCCGCGAGGCGATGGCGTCGGGGCGGCAGGCGATCCTCTGGCGCAATGTCGAGGATGCGTTATATCCGGCCGGGTGGGCGCCCGAGGGCGCATCGTTCCTGCGCAAAGGCGCCGTGGGACTCAGCGGGGACGAACGTCCGGCCACCGCCGCGCTGCGGCGCGAGGGAGCGTTGCTCCGCAACTGGGGTCCCCTGCTCGCCGAGTTGCATCCGGTGGCGATGCCAAAGCCCGCCTCCGGCAAGCTTCCCGACGGCGTCACGGCGTCCGAGCTGATCTCCGGCGTGGCGTCCGCAGTCAGCCTTACGAATCGCGGCAACGAGATATTTCACGACGATTTGCGGGTGTATGAGCCCGCCTCCAAGCGCACTTTGGTGATTCCCGGCGTGACCGTCCCGCCCGGCGAATCGTTGTGGCTGCCGCTGACGGTTTCGATCGGGCCGGGCGCGCTGTGCCGCGAGTGCTCCCATTTCGCGCCGTCCGAGCACATCGTCTATGCCACGGCGGAATTGCTCGCCATCGAATATGAGAACGGGATTCTCGCGATGGAGTTCGCGGCGCCGCAAGCCGGCGAGGCCATTCTGCAACTCGCGCGGCAACCAGTGGGACCCTTTCTTGCCGCCGGCAAACCCGCCTCGTTCGATTGGGACGACAAGGCGTTGCGCGCGCGCCTGCCGATCCCGGCGGGAACGGGCGCGGGCCATCGCGTGCGGATCGGGATCGCCATCGAGGAGCCGGAGACGTCCGGTTTCTTCAATGAGGCGCGGCGGCTGATCATCGGACAGAAGAACACGCTCTCGACCACGTATTCCTCCAAGGAGGTCGCCGCCCGGTCGCGCCTGCGGCTGCCCGAAGGGTTCACCGCGACGAACCGGGTGAAATCGCCGAACGAGATCGAATACGACGTCACCGTGCCGCCCGACGCGATTCACGGCGACTGGGCGAACCTGGCGATCGAGTGCGATGGCATGCTGCTCGGCCGCGCGCGTTTGCAGATGTTCCGGCCGGTCTCCATTCGGCTGCCGGATGCGGCGCGTCTTCATTTCGGGACGGAGACAGAGCTGACGCCGGTTCCGCCGATCGTCGCGATCGAACCCAGGGCCGGAAGCAATGTCGAACTCGCGATCCGCAACAATTCGCCGGGGATCCAGACGTTTCGCCTGGAGGCTGCGGGCGAAGGTCTGAAGTTTTTTCCACCGAAAACGGAGATCAGCGTCGGCGCCACCGACGAGCGGCTGGTCTCGCTGCGGGTGTTCGCAAAAGAGGGCGCCGCCGGGTTGCGCGATTGGAAGCTGCGGGTCAGCGGCGGGGCGGCGGTCGAGCTGCCGATGCGCGCCCTGCTATTGCCGTCGCGGCAGACCGTCGCGTGGCGGGCGGATCTCGACGGAGACGGATCGTTGGAATGGGTGCTCGAATCGCAGAAGGCGCGCGCCGTCTTCTCGACGCAGGACGGCGGGCGGTGGACGGAGTTCACGTGGAAGGACGGCAATGTAAATTTTTGGCCGGAGCCAGGCGCCCTGGCGGGCTCCGGGCCGGTCGAGGTGCGGGAATCCGGCGGCGGACTCGAATTCACCGGCAAAGGGTGGAAGCGGACCGCGAGACTGATCGAGGGGGAACTCACCATCGAGCAATCCACGCCGCTGGAGATTGATGGGCTCGTTCCGGAGAAGCGGGGCAATGTGACGTTCTCGTTGGATCGGCCTTCTCCCTCCAGCGCCACGTTCCGGCTGAAGTAAAACTACCGCGAAGCCGCTTCCATCTTGCGGACGAACTTCTCGCGCAGGATCCATGCGTCGATGGCCATTTGCGCGCCCTCACAGGCCATGGTGGAGCTCATGCGCCGGTCGGCTTCGTCGAACTGCGCTTCGGCATCCATTCTTGCCTGGAACGCCCGCTGGTCGATTTCCTTCAGGAGGCGCATCCTGGTTTTCACCTCCGGGTCGATGTCCTTGGCTTCCGCTTTCGCCTTCTCGTAGGTCCTCCGGGCTCGTCCGTCGGAAGCGGCGGCAATCTCGGTCTCTACTTCGTTCCACGCTTTTCGGAGGTCCTCGCTCCACGATGCTTTGACTTCCTCTTCGTATTCGTCGAAGGCCGCCCATGCGGCGTCGGCAGTCTGCCGGGCGTTGCGTTTCTCGATGAGCCAGCGCAACAGCCCCCAGTCCATGGCCTCTCCAAAGAGTCGCTTGGCTTCTTCCACCGCCGCGAGTTTGCGCATACCATATTAAGGATAATCAGATAGAAAATTCCTGTAAAGAAGATCTGAAACTGCCGCATAATAAGGCCGGGTGGACTTCGATTTCATCGTGATCGGCTCGGGCTTCGGAGGCAGCGTGGCGGCGCACCGCCTCGCCGAAAAGGGCTATCGGGTCGGTGTCATGGAGATGGGCCGGCGCTGGACCGCCGAGAATCTCCCGCGGACCAACTGGAAGATCTGGCGTTGGATCTGGCGCCCCGAGATTGCCCTACGCGGTTTTTTCAACATGGAACCGTTCCGCCATGTTGTGATCCTCCACGGCTGCGCCGTCGGAGGCGGGTCGATCACCTATGGGAACACGCTCCTGGTTCCGAAGGATTCCATTTGGAACAACGGGTCGTGGGCAGGGTTGGCGGATTGGAAGACCGAGATGCCGGCGCACTTCGCGACCGCCATGCGGATGCTGGGCGCAACGAAGAACCGGATGTTCGGACCCGCTGACGAGATCCTGCGGCGCACGGCCGAGACAACCGGGAAGGGCGCAACATTCTATCCGACGAACGTCGGGGTCCTCGAACCAGCCGAGGGTGAAACGGAAGGCGAGGCGCGGCCGGACCCTTATTTCGGCGGCGAAGGTCCGGAGCGGCACACCTGCATCGGGTGCGGCGGCTGCATGATGGGCTGCCGGTATAACGCCAAAAACACCCTCGACAAGAACTACCTCTATCTCGCCGAGAAGCGCGGCGCACGGGTTTTTCCGGAGACACGGGTGGTGGATGTCGTCCCCCTGAACAAACAGCCGGATGGGCGCGACGGGTACGAGGTGCGGACCGTGCGGTCAACGGCGTGGATCGCCAAGAGGCCGCGCCGTTTCACCTGCCGCGCCGTGGTGTTTGCGGCATCGGCGTTGGGCACGATGGATCTGCTATTCCGCCTCAAACAGAGCGGGTCGCTGCAGGCGGTAAGCGATTGCCTGGGCGGACGCGTGCGCACGAATGCCGAATCGCTGATTGGCGTTCGCGTTCCCGGCGCCCGCGAGGACCTGTCGAAAGGGGTGGCCATCGCCTCCGGTATCTACCTCGACGAACACACCCATATCGAGGCCGTGCGCTATCCGGCGGGGTCGGATGCGATGGGATTGCTCGCCACGCCGCTCACCGGAGGCGCGCCGGGGAGGCTGCGGATTGTTCGCTGGCTCGGCACGCTGGCGGCGTCGCTCTTGCGGCATCCATGGCGCACCGCGCGCTGCCTGCATCCTTTCCGATTCGCGCGGGAGACGTTGATCTTCCTTTGCATGCAGTCGCTCGACGGGCACATTTCGATGCGGCTCGGGCGTCCCTGGTTTTGGCCGTTCCGGAAGAGCCTGATGAGCCACGGCCCGCGGATCGCCGCCTTCATTCCCCGCGCGCACGAGTTCGCACAAGCAGCCGCGCGCCTGACGGGCGGCACACCCATGAGCATGCTCACCGAGATCCTGTTCGATGTCCCTGGTACGGCGCACCTCCTCGGCGGCTGTCCGATCGCGGAGGCCCCGGCGCTGGGTGTCGTCGACCGGCGCCAACGCGTCTTCGGTTACCGCAATCTGTACATTTGCGATGGGTCGGTGATCGCCGCCAACCTGGGGGTGAACCCGAGCTTGACCATCTGCGCCCTGACCGAACGGGCGATGAGTTTCATTCCATCCGCCGCCGAAACACGTTGGAACGACACGGCGGAAAGAGGCGCGACGAATCATGATTCCTAATCTCCTCTTACAACGGTTGTACACGGTGGGCAGCCTCAAGAATCGCGACGGCGCCGCGCAGTTTGCGATCAAGAACCGCCTCAGCGACGCGGAACTCGTGGGGCTGCACGGGATCGCCATCGACGGTCATGCGATTCCGCTGGAAATGGTCCGGCTCGATCTCGAGGACGGGAGAGTGCTTTCGGCGGGCCAGGTCGATCGCACCCATCCGCTGCCTTTTCCGCTCGCCTCCACGGTTCGGATCCGCACCGGCGCGCCGGAGTTGCCGGCCACGCGTCACGCCATCGAAATCGCCTTCGAGGCGCGCCCTTTCGGCAACCTCAAGTTGAAGGTGGAGGATGCCATCTCCGAAGACAACCGGCGCAGCCGGCAAATCCCGCGCGACGAAGCCGACGATTACGGCGCCGGGATCATCGGACGGCGCCGCGCCCTGGTCGAAGAGGCGGTTGGAGTTCCCCTACGGCACGTCACGCAGTACTCGTTCGACCCGCATATGACGAAGGGGAACTGCGAGAACTTCATCGGGGTGGCGCAGGTGCCGGTCGGACTGGCCGGACCGCTGTTAATCCATGGCGAACACGCCGATGGCGAATTTCTCATTCCGCTGGCGGCGTCGGAAGGGACGCTGGTTGCGTCGTATAGCCGGGGGATGAAGGTGATCGGCCTGAGCGGCGGAGTGCGATCGACGGTGGCCGCCGACGCCATGCAGAGAGCCCCGGTCTTCGAATTTCGGAACGCCCGGGAGGCGCGCGACTTCGTCGCATGGGCCGGCGACAACCTGCCGCGGATTCGGGCCGAGGCCGAAGCGACCTCCACCGTGGCGAAACTGGTCCACATCGACCCATACCTGGCCAGCAAGTTCGCCTATCTGCGTTTCAACTTCACCACCGGCGACGCCGCAGGGCAAAACATGGTGGGACGCGCGACGTTCGCGGCATGCAATTGGATTCTGGAGAACTACCCTGGAATCGCGCGGTTTTACCTGGAATCGAATTTCGCGACGGACAAGAAATCATCGCAGATCAACATGCTGCACACACGCGGCAAGAGAGTGACGGCGGAGGCGACTATTCCCTGCGAGGTGTTGCGGCGGCACTTGCGGGTCGAGCCGGAGCAGATCGCGCATCACTACAGCGTCGCGACGGTGGGCGCGTTCCTGAGCGGCGCCAACAGCAACGGCGCCCACTCGGCCAATGGCGTCGCGGCGATGTTCATCGCCACCGGACAGGACGTCGCCAACGTTGCCGAATCCTCGGCGAGTGTGGTTTACGTGGAGGTGACTCCAACCGGCGATCTCTACATGTCGATCACGATCCCGTCCCTGATCGTGGCAACGCACGGCGGCGGCACCGGATTGGCGACGCAGCGGGAGTGCCTGGAGATTCTGGGCTGCTTCGGCAAAGGCAAGGTCAACCGGCTGGCCGAGATTGTGGCCGGCGTGGCCTTAGCCGGGGAGCTTTCGCTGGGCGCGGCGATTTCTTCGTCGGACTGGGTGTCGAGCCACGAGAAGCACGGGCGGAACCGCTAGGGTCCCCGCCGAGCAGGCGCCGCCGCAGGACGCCGGCGGAGTAGCGCAGGGCATTCCACTCGATCGAAAAGAAGTCTTTCATCGTCAAGGGGCTGTAAAATAACCCGAAACTTGCCCCCCAACGCGTCAGAAACTGGAGCGCGATCTCGCGATCGATCCGCACTTCCGACCCGGCGACATCCCGCAGCACGCCGTCCAGCGTGAACAGGCTCTTGCGAAAGAGGAACAGCGGCGCCGCGAAATGGACGCCCTGCATGGCGATATCGTCCAGCAGCCGCATGGCGTCCAGAACGCCCGGCGAACGGTCCGGCGGCAAGTTGGCGAAGAAAGCAGCGACGGAGCGATCGACGATGCGTTCGGCGGTTCGCTGCCGTCCGGCATCGCGCCGCCGCAGCGCGTGGATCGCCCACCGCACGCCTTCGCGGTTGTCGAGCAGCATCATGATCGCCAGCAGGATCAGGTCCCGGCGGGAGGCGAGAGTCAATTGTTCTGCGAGGGCCCAGTCCAAAACGACCAGTTCGCGGTTGGCTTCGTCGTACAGGAGATTGCCGGCGTGCGGGTCGGCGTGGAAGGTCGACAGCGGCTGTCCGGAGAAGAGGGGGACGGCAATCAGGGCTTCGATGAGTTGCGCCGCGATGCGGGCGCGGCGGATGGGGGAGCGCCGGAAAGCGGCGGTGACCTTCACGCCGCTTTCGTCGCTCATGGCGGTGATTTCCGGAGTGCACAGCGGCGGAATCACGCGCGGCACGCGGATCGCGAGACTGCCGCGGTACATGCGCGCGGCCTCGCCGAGCGTCGCCTGCTCCCGCGCGAAATCCAACTCATGTTCGAGGAGGATGCGGACTTCGGTGAGCATCTCGTCGACGGCGCGGGTCGCGAAGCCATATCCCTTTTCCCGTGCCGCCAGGAACGCGCCGAGTTCCTGGAGGAGCGTCATATCTTCGGCGAAGCAGGCGCGAACGTATGGCTTCAAGACCTTGAAAACGCCGCGCTCGCGTTCGCGTTCCGGGTTTTGCCAGGTGAAGCGAATCACCGCGCTGACGCTCGCCTCGGAGAGCAGGACCGGAGACAGGCGGACCCCGTATTGCCGCGCCAGGCAGCCGAGCTGGCGGGAGACGATCCCGCGCACATCCGCGGCGCGAACGTCGGACATGCCGTTTTCGAGCTGGGAGAGCGCCGTCCGCAGCGCGGCGCTGAGGCGGCGATTGCGCGCCAGCACCTGTCCAATCTTCTGCAGCCCGGGCATGCGGGAGATCAGCCGGATCAAGCGATTTTCGGGCGAAGTGGCGCGCGGCAGCGCAAATTGCTCGACGAGTTTGTCTGCCAGCCGCGCGGTGGACAGGCGGGAAAAGAGGAACTGGATGGCGTCCTCGACCAGCGGACGCCACTGTCGCGCGTCCTCCGGCACAAGCGCGGTCACCGGGACGAACTGCGTGATCCAGCCGCCAATGTCCTGCCGCAACGCCGCGGCGTCCTCGCTGCTCAATGCGGCTTCGACTCGGAGGGTCTTCTCCCCTCGGGCGGCGTCCGACGAGAGCGCGGCCAGCAGCGGAGCGAGGCGCAATGGCGGCAGGGTCACCACGCAGTCCTCCCTAACGCTTCGCCCGGGAACGGCCCCGCGGGCTGGTTTCCCTTCCGCCGAGAGGAGCGAGGAGGCTCTTCACGGTTTCGAGCGGCGAAAGCGCGGTTTCGCGAACCCTTTGGTAGGCGTCGACGGCCGACTTCAGATACCAGGTCATGAAGTCCCGGCCGGCGCGATCGGTCGTCAGCACCAATTGGCGCAATAGCTCCACCGGCAGTCCGGAAGGCTCGTTCCGGGCATCCTCGACGATGATCTGCGTCAGAACGGCGCGCGTCACGTCCTTCCCGGTCCGCGCATCGACCACAGCGACGTCGCCGCCTGAACGAATCAACGCCGCGACGTCTTCGAGATTCACGTAACGGCCGGCGGAGGTGTCGTAAAGTCTGCGGTTGGGATATTTCTTGATGATCGTGGCGGCCGGTTTCACCGGATTTGCCTCCTTGCTGCACTGCAGCGTGGCTTTTCTCCATATTGACATAAAATAGATTCAGACCTAATATTCTTTTGATGCTGCAACGCAGCAATCGAAGGAGCAGAATATGGCAGCCAAGACCAAAGCCGAAACCGGCCGCCCCAAGGAATCCGGCGTCTCCCTGCTGTCGGAATTCGTCAGGCAAGGCACGGAGAGCTTTTTTGCCACCCAACGGATCCTATTGGATTTGGCGACGCGGCAAAACACCACAACGATTGACGCGGTTCGGGATCGTTTGAACAACGTGCGCACGGCGCCGCTGGCCGCGCTGACCGAAATGGCGGGCGAAGGATTATCCAATTTCATTGCGGCGCAGCGAGTGCTGCTGCATGTGACGCAGCGGCAGAACGAACTGCTGCTGTCCGGCATTGCCGAGCGGACCGGGCCGGTGAAGGCCGCCGGCGCAGTCGCCGAGCTGCTGCGCCGCGGGATCGACACGTTTCTCGAGATGCAACAGCATTTCCTGACGATCGCGGCCAGGCAGGCGGACGTTTGGATCGACAACGCCAAGGAGGGCAAGCCGCTCGACGGCAAGGGCATGCCGGAGATCGTCCGGGAGGCCATGGAGACGTTTGTGCGGAGCCAGAAGAAGTTCCTGGATGCGGTTGCCGAAGAGACGGCGCATGCCACCGGGGCAAAGAACGGGAAGGAGCATGCCGGCGTCAAGAAGACGGAGATCGCAGAGCTGGCGCGCCAGGGGATGGAGGCGTTCATCGACGTCCAGAAAAAGTTGCTCGACCTGGTAGCGCAACAGGTCGGCGTGAACGTGAAGGTCACCCGCCGCACCATCGAGATGCTCAATCCGCTGCCCCCGGTGACACTGGCCGGACTGACACGCTACACCGTCGACAGCTTTGTGGCCGCGCAGAAGGCGCTGCTGCAGGCGATGTCCCGCCCGGCGCAGGCAGCCCATGCCGCGGCGCCGCACCCGCATAAGCCGCACAAACCAAGCCGGAAACGGGCTCCGCACACGGCCGCAGCCGTCGCATAGGCTTTGACGCTCGCGATTGCCGCCCAGGCGTGGCAGGAGGGAACGCTCCGGGACGCGCGCGAAAAAGGGTGCGATCCCCCCGCGGCGGACGCGGGCTTATTCTACAATCGGCGGAGTGAGCGACAAACGCGATGTCTGAACGAGTAGCAGTCTTCGACACCACCCTGCGTGACGGCGAACAGGCGGCCGGGACGCGCCTGGGGAGTAGGGACAAGCTGATCATTGCGCGGCAGTTAGCCCAACTGGGCGTAGACGTTATCGAGGCCGGATATCCGGCCTCTTCTCCCGAGGATGCCGATGCGGTGCAGCGGATCGGGCGTGAGATCCGCGGGCCTTCGATCTGCGCGTTGTCGCGCGCGGTTCCGGTCGACATCGAGGCATGTGGCAGGGCGCTCGAGGGCTGCCCGCGGCCGCGAATCCACACCGGCATCGGCGCCTCGGATATCCACATTGCCGGCAAATTCCGCGACGAACGCTATGGCGCGTCGCACGGGGAAAAGAAGGCGAATATTCTGCGCATGGCGGTCGAAGCGGTGCGGCTGGCGCGGCAATTCGCCGACGACGTGGAGTTTTATGCGGAGGACGCCGGCCGTGCCGACCCGGCGTACCTGTTCGAGATGTTGGAGGCGGTGGTCGATGCCGGCGCCACCGTGGTGAATATTCCCGACACCACCGGCTACACCGTGCCCGAGCAGTATGGGGATCTCATCCGCGGGATCCGGGAACGGGTGCGCGGGATCGGGCGTGCGACGATCAGCGTCCACTGCCATAACGATCTCGGACTGGCAGTGGCGAATACGCTCGCCGGCGTGATGAACGGCGCCCGGCAGGTGGAATGCACGCTCAACGGGATCGGCGAACGGGCGGGAAACGCCGCGCTGGAGGAGGTGGTGATGGCGTTGCGCACGCGCGCCGACTACTTCGGCGCCGACACCTGGATCGATGCTCGCGAACTGTATCGCACGAGCCGGCTGGTCTCCGATCTGCTCGGCATCGCCGTTCCTCCGAACAAGGCGGTTGTGGGGGCCAACGCCTTCTCGCACAGCTCGGGAATCCATGTCGACGGATTCCTGAAACAGCGCGAGACGTACGAGATCATGCGGCCGCAGGACGTCGGCATTCCCGAAAGCCGGGTGGTGCTGACGGCGCGAACCGGGCGGCACGGGCTGCGCGACCGGCTGGAAAAGCTCGGCTACCCGCTGTCCGACGAGGAAGTCGAACAGACCTATGCGCGCTTCCTGATCGTCGCGGATAAAAAGCAAGAGGTCTTCGACGAGGACCTCATCGCCATCCTGCACGATGAGATTCATCCAGCGCCGGAGACGTATCACCTGGAGTACCTCCACATTTATAGCGGGACGTCGGCGATCCCGACGGCGACTGTCCGCCTGCGGATGGCGGACGGCACACGGGAAGGCGCGGCCATCGGCGACGGACCCGTCGACGCGGTCTGCAAGGCGATCTCGCTGGTGACGGGAACGTCCGCGACTCTGAAGAAGTACGAGATTCGCGCCGTGACGAGCGGGACTGAGGCGATGGGCGAAGTTGCCGTCCACCTGGAAGAGGGAGGGCGGACAGTGCTGGGGCGCGGGGCCTCTACGGATGTCATAGAAGGCAGCGCCAAGGCGTACTTGAACGGTCTGAACCAGCTGGCGAGCATGGGCAGGCGAGCCGCCGGCTCGAATGTGGCCTAAATCCTCACAAATTCGCGCAAATCCGGAGAATCCCGCTAGACTGGAAGCGATGGCTTCCAGCCTGTACGGCATTCGAAAAAGGAACAACCCGGTCGCATTGCCTATCTGGCAGGAGCTGCTGGTCGGCGTCGAGATGGTGTGTCTGAAGGTGTCGCCCGTGTTTTGGGGCTTCGGCATCCCGCCGGGAGATGGCTCCGCTGTCGTGGTAGTGCCCGGGTTCATGGGCACGGACCTGTACCTCGGCGAACTCCGGGCGTGGCTGACAAGGATCGGGTATGAGGCGTACCACTCCCAGATCGGGTTGAACGCGGAGTGTCCAAACCTGCTGATCCGCCACCGCCTGATGCCGACCATCGAAAAGGCATACCGCAAGACCCGCCGGAGAGTCCACCTGATCGGGCACAGTCTGGGCGGGGTGATGGCCCGGGCGGTCGCGTCGCAGATGCCGGAATACGTGGCCTCCGTCATTACGATGGGGGCGCCGTTCCGGCGGATCTCCGCCCACAGTTCCATCCTGCAGTTGACCGAGTTGGTGCGCGCCCAGATCTTGATGCGGCATGGCCGGAAAGTTCTTCCCGACTGTTACACGGGGGCGTGCACGTGCGCTTTCCTGCAATCGATCGCCGGTCCGCTCCCCCGGTCAGTGCGGCAGACGGCCATTTTTACGAAGTCGGACGGGATCGTCGATTGGCGGGTCTGCAAAACGGGACGGGCGGCCGTCGACTGCGAGGTCTCGGCGACGCATCTGGGGTTGGTGTTCAATCCGATCGTTTATGACCTGGTGGCGCAGCGGCTGGCGGCAGCTCAGGAGCAACCGGTCAAGCAGGCTCATGGGCGGCGCCGTCCCACCGAGTCTCTCGTGCAAATCGCGGCACATTGAACACTGAATACGGGCGCGACGTTGCGTTCCTCCACAGGTAGTCCGCTCTCCATTGCTTGGTTTGCCGACACCGGATTAACTGCATTGACATAGACCGGAATCCATCCTAATCTTATATCGGACTTTTTTATCCGAAATACACACTGGGGAGGATCGATGGAGACTCTGGAGCTACCCCTTGCCGAGGAATCGGAAGAGACTTTTCCCTGGCCCGGCCAACCGCCGGTGAATTTCGCCGAACAGGCAATCGACCTCGCGGCGTTCCAATTGTGGAGAGAGGCTAGCACTCTCGATGCGCCGGAGTAGGGGCGCGCCCGTCAACGGCGCCTCATCGCCAACCCTCTCCCGGCGGCTATCCGGAGTGGACGCGGCGTTCTTGTATCTGGAACGCAAGGAGATCCCGCTGCACATCGCCGGGGTGTGTCTTTTCGACGGTCCCATCCCTTTTGCGGAATTCCTCGACGCGATCGACTCGAAGCTGCACCTGCTGCCGCGATACCGGCAGCGGGTGGTCGAGCCGCAATTCCATCTCGGCTACCCCACTTGGGAGGACGACCCCAATTTCGATATCCGTAAGCATGTGATACAGGCTCGGGTCGAGCCGCCCGGCGGCCAGGAGCAATTCGAGGCGCTCGCCGGCCGTGTTCTGACGCAGGTGATGGATCGGAGCAAGCCGTTGTGGGATATCTGCGTCGTGGAAGGACTGCAGGAGGGGCGCGGCGGTCTGATCGTGAGAGTTCACCATTCGCTGGCCGATGGAGTGGCGGGCGCGGCGATCATGAGAGTGATTCTGGACCCGACGCCCGAGGGCTCGCACTCCATGCGCCGGCCACGGCATCGTCCGAAGCGGGGCCCGGAGCCCAACGGCTCGGTTGCGGACGCGCTCACGACCACGTTGCGCGCCTCGCTCGAAAGCCTGATTGCGGCCGAGTCGATCCTGCTCGACCTGGGAAAGTCCCTGCTGGAGGAGCGCACGCAGGACGCTCTTCAGAAGCTGGTGGCCCTGGTTCCCGAGTTCGGAGCTTCGTCGGAGCGGTTCGTCTTCAACAAGCCTTGCACGGGCGACCGGAGGTTCTGTTGGATGGAGTTTCCCCTCGATGCGGCGCAGTCGGTCCGGCAGGTCGCGGGGGGCACACTCAACGATGTCATCCTGACGGTGATCGCACGCGGCATCTCGAAGTACGTGCGGCTCCATGGGGAGGCGGTCAAAGGGAGGTATCTGCGGGTGGTTTGCCCTGTCAACGCCCGTACGGACGATCGGGGCGAGTCGCTGGGGAACCAGATCTCGTTTCTGCCTATTGCTTTGCCCCTGGATGTCGAAGGCCCCCTGGCATTTCTCCGGGCGGTTTCAGCCCGGACCGAGGTCATGAAGAGCTCCCGGGCGGCGCATCTGGTCGCGCTCGCCGCAACTTGGCTGGGCGCGGCGCCGCCGCCATTGCAGGCGTGGTTCTGGCAGACGCTGCCAACGATCCCGCTGCCGGCTCCGCTATTTCATATGATCTGCACCAACGTGCCGGGCTCTCCCCTGCCCTTGTACGCGGCCGGTCGAAAGATGATCGCGTCGTATCCGCACGTCCCGACGGGTTATGAGCTGGGAGTAAATTGCGCGGTGCAGAGTTACGACGGGAAGTTGTTCGGCGGGTTCACCGCGGATTCGAACGTCGTGCCGGATGTGGCACGCTTGCGCGACTTGGCGGCCGCGTCGTTCGACGAGTTAGCGCGCGCGGCGGGGGCGCGGAAGCCGAGGCGGAAACGCCCTGAATCGGCGTCGCAGAGCGCCTCGGGAAAGCAATTGTGATTGTTCCAACAGATCCTCGGTGCGATTCATTTCACGAGGACCGCGGCGCTTGACATTGCCGCTACTTGGATAAAGGATAAAAGGGTCCTTAACTTATTTTATCCGGAGACACCCGCGCCACTCCCGAGCAGCGGATGCGGGCATCCGGGCAATTTCGAAGCGATTTATCCACTCGCATTCCAGCGCCCGGCGCGGAACGCGAGAGTAGTGGGGGAGTATGCTGGCGGATCCAATCGAAGGGCCGTTCGACTCCATCGAGAGTGCGCATGACTTCATGAGTGTGCTTGCCGCGACGGCGCTTGACACCATTAAGGAGCTCAGCCGCGATCGAGAGCGCGCTCTGCGGCAGGGAGAACTGCGCCGCGCGCAGGCGATCGAACTGGCGATCTTCAAATTGAAGACTCTGAATTGCAGCATTTACAAAGGCCGGCGTGCGCTGAACGATTTGCGGATTCTCCGCCGGCTGATCCTGAACGAACGGCTGACGCCCGAAAGCGTCATCGCGACGATGTGATCGCCGCGCGGCCGATCCACACCCGCGCATCCGGCGACGTGCGCGGGACAGTTTCGGACGAACGGGAGATAACAGGCCGTGCCCGGCCAAAATCTCGACTCCATCGCCCAGGCTACGTTTTGGCTGGTATCCGGACGGACGTTGTTCCTCATCCTGCACCTCGCCGGACTGATGTGCTTCGCGCACATCATCTGGAAGCGGCTCGGGCCGCTCTTGCGCGCGCAGCCGGATCGCCGGTTCGATCATCCCCTCCTTCGCCTTCGAAACGTTCTGCGATTCTGGCTGGCACAGTGGAAGCATCCGCGGTTTCGTCTCGCCGGAGTCATTCACATCTCGATCTTCGCGGGCTTCCTGATCCTCATCACACGCGCCGTATTTCTGCTTGGTTTCGGGATCTCGGACCGTTTCGCGGGGCCTGGCGGTTTTGGCTACGACATCGTCAAAGATTATGCCGCTACCGTCGTATTCCTGTGCGTCAGCATCGCGGCGATCCGGCGGCTGGTGTTCCAGCCGGAGCGATACCGGCTCCCGGCGTCCTATGGAAAACGCCGGGCGGCGGACCCCATTTTTCTATTGGCGCTGATCGGGACGATCATGGCCGCCGACGGACTCTTCGACGCAGCGTCGTCTTCGCCCGGCGCCGCTCCCGTGCTGTCGATGACGTGGGCCTTTCGCAGAGTGTTGGAAGCGGCGCCCCTGCCGCTGCTCCACAATCTCCGCCTGGGGAGTTACCTGTTGCATGAGGGGGCATTCTTCTTTCTGCTTTGCTACCGGCCCTTCGGGATCCAGTTCCATGTCGAGACGTCGCTCTTCAGCATTTACTTCGCCCGGTTGGACCGCCACACGCTCAAGCCGGTGAGGTGGGGTGTTCCCGACAATCAAATCGAGCGCTTGCCGTCGGTCGGAGTCAAGAGGTTCGAAGACTTCACGTGGAAGCACATGCTGGATTTTTACTCCTGCGCCGACTGCGGCCGGTGCGCGGAGCAGTGTCCGTCGCGCGCCGCCGGAAGACCCCTTTCGCCGCGGTTCTTCACGACAAAGGCGCGCGACTACAGCTTCCGGTACTTCCCGGTGACCGGGGAAAGCCGCAACGGAACGCCGCTGGTCGGCGATATCTACTCCGAGGACGAAATCTGGTCCTGCACTACCTGCGGCGCGTGCGAGGCGGAATGTCCGCTGCTGATCGAACAGATCGACAAGATCGTGGACTTGCGCCGGGGGCTGGTGGACGAGGGCAAGGTTCCGCAATCCGTGCAAAAGGCGCTGCAGGCCGTGGAGAGCCGGGGCAACCCGTTCGGCAAGTTGGAGAAGAGGCGGGCTGAATGGACAAAACAAGCGGCGCGCGGAGTCCCTATTCTGGACGCCTTACGCCGCGCCGAGACCCTATACTTCGTGGACAGCGTCACGTCCTACGACGACCGCATCCAGTCGATTGCGCGGGCAACCGCCGCCATCCTCGGCCGCGCCGGCGAAGATTTCGGAATTCTTGGCCCGGCGGAAAAGGATAGCGGCCACGATGTGCGCCGGTTCGGCGAGGAGATGCTCTGGTTGGCGCTGCGGGAGCACAATAGCGCGGCGATTCGGAGCTCCCGGGTGCGGCACCTGCTGACCGCGGATCCGCACGCCTATAACGCGCTGAAGCACGACTATCGGGATCTGCCGCCGGTGGAGCACGTCAGCCAGTTCATCGCGCGGGCGGTGGACACGGGGCGGCTCCGGTTGAATCGGCCGGCGGAGGATATGGGCGTTTGCGTATACCACGACCCCTGCTACCTGGGGAGGCATAACCATCTCTATGACGCGCCCCGCCAAGTCATCGATGCGATTCCCGGGCTGCGGCGAGTGGAGATGAAGCGCTGCCGCGACCGCTCCTTCTGCTGCGGTGGAGGCGGTCTGGCGCTGTTTTACGAGCCCAAAGAGGAGCAGAGGATGGGTGTTCTGCGGGTCCGGATGGCGGAGGAAGCGGGCGCCGGTACGATCGTGACCGCCTGCCCGTTTTGCATGATCAACCTCGAGGACGCGATCAAGGTTGCCGGTTTGGAAGGACGGATGAGAGCCATCGACCTGACGGAGCTGGTGGCCCGTTCCATGGATGTCGAGGCGGGGCAGACCGTCTCATGAGGAGAGCGAGCAATGGAGATATTGGTGTGCGCGCGGCGCGTGCCGGATACGTCGGAGAACGAGATCCAGGTCGACGCCTCCGGCGCCGGCATTGAACGCGACGACTTGGTTTACTCGGTCAACGAGGCCGACAACTACGCCGTCGAGGAAGCCTTACAGATCGTGGAGCGGAGCGGCGGGAACGTGACCGTCGTCACGGTCGGCGGCGAGGAAGATGAGGAGATCTTACGCCGCGAGATGGCCATGGGCGCGAAGCATGCCGCGCTCCTGTCCGACAGCGCCTTTGCCGGCTCGGACGGGAAAGGGATCGCCACGATCCTCAAGGCCTTCGCGCAGATGGGGCACTACGATCTGATCCTGACCGGAGTACAAGCCGAAGACGGAGCCGCCCAGGTGGGCGGGATGCTAGCGGCGCTGCTCGATTATCCGTTCGCGGCTCTGGTCACGTCGATCGAGGTCCTCGAGGGCCGCAAACTGAAGATCGGCCGCGAGATCGAAGGCGGCGCGAAGGAGATCGACGCCATCGATCTCCCCTGCGTGCTGTCGATTCAGACCGGAATAAACGAACCGCGCTATGTCGGCATGCGGGGTATCCGGCAGGTCGCCTCCCTGCCCATCCCGGCATACGGCGCGGCGGAGCTGAACCTCGAACCCGAAGCGGTTGGGGCCGCGGCGGCGAAGGTGAAGAGGCTCGATTACTTCGTGCCGCCGGCGGGCCACGGGGCGGAGATGCTGAAGGGCAGCCGCGAGGAAGTGGTGGACGCACTGTTTGAACTGCTGAAAGCGAAAGGAGGGTTGAACTGATGTCCCGGACATTCGCCTACATCGTCCATAAGGGAGGCGTTCCCGACGATACCGCATTCGAACTCGCCGCCGCCGCGCGCAAGCTCAACCCGGCCGAATTCCCCACCGCGATCGTTACCGGATGGGGCGCGGAAGTGGACGCCGTCTGCGAGGCTCTCCGGGCGCTCTACCGGGAAGTCTGGAAGGTCGCCAAGGAAGGGCTCGCCTATCCCAACGCGGAGCTGGTGCGGAAGGCGCTCGTCAACATCGTGCCGCGCGGCAGCATGATTCTCGTGCCGCATGGACATTTCGGGGTGGATCTCTCGCCGGGCCTGTCGATCAAGCTGAATGCGGCTTATGTCCCCGATGTGGTGGACATCGATGGCATGGACGGCAACTCGATTCGAGCGGTGCGGCAGGAGTTCGGCGGGCAGGTCAGCACGCATATCCGCTGCGACGCTTCCACCGGAGTGGTGTTAAACATCCGGCCCGGCGCCTTCCGGTTCGCGGAGAGCGCGACCGCGGGCGGACACGTAGTCGACAAATCGGCTGAGGTCGAGGCGCTGGCTTCGCGCCGCCGCTACCTGGAGACCATCGCGGCCGAAACCGGCGATGTCGATATCAGCCGGGAGCCGGTGCTGGTGTCCATCGGACGCGGCATTCAGGATCGGGAGAACGTGGCCTTGGCCGAGGATCTCGCCGAAGCTCTGGGCGGCGCCGTGAGCTGTTCGCGGCCGGTGGTCGACGCCAAATGGCTGGCCAAGTCGCGGCAGGTGGGATCTTCCGGGCAGACCGTGCGGCCGAAGGTCTACCTGGCGTGCGGCATCAGCGGCTCGTTCCAGCACCTGGCGGGAATCAAGGGAAATCCGTTTCTGGTGGCGATCAACAAGAATCCGAATGCTCCGATTTTCCGTGTGGCGGATGTCGGCGTCGTGGCGGATATTCTGGAATTCCTGCCGCAGTTGACCGCCAAGGCCCGCGAGGAGAAGTGCGCGCCCGGGAGGCGGTCATGATTGCGAAGAAAACCCTGTTACTGAGCTTGAAATCGCTGCGGGAATTCGCCAGGAAACGGCTGCCCGACCAGGAGTTGATCGACCTCGACGCGCGCGACGAATGCCCGCTCGAGATCGTCCGGCACATGTGCAGCCCGGACAAGCTCGGCATTCAACTGCTCTTCATTCCCGAAGAGTACGGCGGTTTCGGCGGCGGCGCCTTCGACGTCTATTGCATCTGCGAAGAGATGGCGCGCATCGACCTGGGAATCGCCACCGCCGTCCTGGCGACGTTCCTCGGCAGCGATCCGATCACGGTCGGCGCGACTCCGGAGCAGAAGAAACTGTGGCTGACGCGCATCGCCGAAGACGGTGTGCTGTTTGCCTACGGCGCCACCGAGCCGGACGCGGGCAGCGACCTGGCGGCGCTGCAGACCACCGCCGAACGGGTCGAGCAGGACGGCCGCATCGCCGGCTATCGAATCAACGGCAGCAAGCAATGGATCAGCAACGGCGGGATCGCCGACGTGTACACGGTGCTGGCGAACACGCCGGCTGGGCCAAGTTGGTTCGTCGTGGAGAAGGGCGCGCCCGGATTCACCCACGACAAACCGGAGAACAAGCACGGCATTCGGACAAGTAATACGGCAGCCCTGGCCTTCAGCAACGTGTATGTCGACGCGGACCGTTTGATCGGCGGCGTCGAGGGGCAAGGCCTGATTCAAGCGCAGGCGGTGTTCGGGTACACGCGGCTGATGGTGGCGGCGTTCGGCCTCGGCGCGGGCTGGGCGGCGCTCGATCGCGCAATCCCCTATTCGGCGAAACGCATTCAGGCCGGGGCGCCGCTTTCCGAAAAGCAAGGCTATACGCACAAGCTGATCGTGCCGAACGCGGCGCGTCTCGAAGCGGCGCGCGCCTCCATCGAGGAGACGGCGGAGCGGATCGATTCCGGCGAGGGCAGCCTCAACACCGAGGGCGCGATCGCCAAGTATATGGCCACCGAGGCGGGCAATCTCGCCGCCGATGCCGGCATTCAGGCGCTGGGCGGGTACGGGTACACCCACGAGTACATGGTGGAGAAGATCCGCCGCGACGTCCGCATCACGACGATTTACGAAGGGACGTCCGAGATTATGGAGATGACCATCGCGCGCGACCGCTGGCAGATCCATTTGAAGACGCGCGGGCAATATTATTACGACCAGGCGCGGTCGTTCGAAGCTCTGCACGCGCGGCATCCCGAGGTGGGCGCGAACGTAGCGGCCCTGGGTCTGCGGGCGCTGGCCGAAGCGATGGAGAGGGCGCGCGTTGCGCGTCTGACGCGGCATCAGCATGTCCTGCTGCGGCTCGGGGAATGGATCGCATTCGCGGAGTGCGCCGGCAGCCTGTGCCGCCGCGCGGCGCTGCTTGCGGATGGCCGCTCGCACGAAAAGGCGAACCAGCGGTTCGACGCCCCGGGCATGGCGGCGCTGAGCCGCATCTTCGCGCGTGAAGCAGCGCTCAAGGTCGCCGAACAGGGATTACGCCTGGTAATCGGAGCTTCCGCCGCGGCGCCAAACGAGATCGAGACGCAGGCGTTCGAGGCCGAGCTCGGACTGCCGGCGATCCACCGCGCGCAGGCGGGGCTGATCTCCGACATGGACTATGTAGCCGACGTGCTCTACGGCCGGGTTGCCAGGCCGGAAGCGCGCCTTGCCGAGGCTGCCGCAAGGTAGCACTCACTGGAGAGCATCATGATGCAGGACACTGCTTATCGAGCGATCGCCATTGTGGGCTGCGGCGGGGTGCTGCCGGACGCCGTGAATGTGCCCGCTTTCTGGAAGAACACGACGTCCGGACGCTATAGCATCACGGAGGTGCCTCCGGACCGGTGGGACCCGTCGCTGTTTTACGATCCCGACCACAATGCGCCCGACAAAACGTATTCCAAGATCGGCGGGTGGGTGCGGGAGTATCCGTGGGAACCCCTGCCATGGCGCCTCGCGATCCCGCCGCGCGTGGCTGCGGCCATGGACGACTCGCAGAAGTGGGCGATCGCGTCGACGCGGGAAGCCCTGTTGGACTATGGCTACCCGGAGCGTCCTCTGAACACCGAGCGGACAGCCGTCATTCTGGGCAACGCGATGGCCGGAGAGCGGCACTATCGAACGGTTCTGCGCGCGTATTTTCCAGAATACACCCGGGAGTTGGAGGCAGCCGCGGCCTTCCATGCGCTTCCGCCCGCGGTCCGCAGCGCGATCACGCGCGAATATCAGGAGAGGATCGGCCGGCTGTTCCCCGAGATCACCGAAGACACCATGCCCGGCGAGTTGTCGAACTGTCTTGCCGGCCGGGTGGCGAACGTGTTTAACTTCCGGGGCCCGAACTTTGTGTGCGATGCGGCGTGCGCGTCCGCCATGGCCGCCATCCGTTCGGCGATGGAAGGCCTGGCTGAACACGAGTTCGACGTCGCGTTGACAGGCGGGATCGACCGCAACATGGGCGCCTCCACGTTCATCAAGTTCTGCAAGATCGGCGCGCTTTCGGGGACCGGAAGCCGGCCGTACGCCGAGGGCGCCGACGGCTTCGTCATGGGCGAAGGCGCCGCGGTCTTCCTCATGAAGCGGCTGGCCGATGCCGAACGCGACGGCGACAGGATCTACGCCGTGCTGCGCGGCATGGGAGCGTCCAGCGACGGCAAGGGGAAAGGGATTACCGCGCCGAATCCGATCGGCCAGAAGCTCGCGATCGAGCGCGCCTGGGAGAATGCGGGTGTCTCGCCGGCGACTGCGACGCTCATCGAGGGACACGGCACTTCGACCAGTGTCGGCGACGTCGTGGAGTTTGAAAGCCTCGCGGCCGCCCTGACGAGCGCTGGCGCCGCCGTAGGATCGGTGGCGTTGGGCTCGGTGAAATCGAATCTCGGACATCTCAAGGGGGCCGCTGGCGCGGCGGGAATCCTGAAGACGGCGCTGGCTCTGCGCGACCGCGTGCTGCCGCCCAGCGTGCAGTGCGAGCATCCCAATCCCGCCATCGATTTTGCGCATGCGCCGCTGTATGTCAATGGCGAGTTAAGGCCCTGGACCACCGCGGCCGGCGCTGTGCGCCGCGCCGGTGTCAGCGCCTTCGGTTTCGGCGGGACGAATTTCCATGTGGTGATGGAGGAGTTCATCCCGCATCGGCTCACCGGCAACGGCAAGCATTCCGTAGCCGTCGGGGAGGTTCCCGCTTCTCCGGTTCAACGCGATTCGCGCCCCATGGCGGGCAAGCCGCCGCTGCGCGGCGCATTGGTCGTCGGCGGCCGCTCTGCCTCCGAACTCGCCGGGCGGTTGCGCTCGGTCGAGAGGGCCGCCGCCGCGGGTCAAGCGCCGCCGGCGGCTCTGCCTTCTCCGGCCGACCTGGGCGCGGCGGAGCGCGTGGCCATCGACTACGCCGACGCGTCCGACCTCGCCGATAAGGCCGCCAAGGCCGTCCGGGCTCTTGGCGCCGATCAGCCGCCGGTGTGGAAGGCATTGCGCGCGCAGGGAATCTTCCGCGGCCGCGGCGCTCCGCCCAAGGTCGCATTCCTGTATACCGGACAAGGCTCGCAGTATGTCAACATGCTCCGCCAATTGATGGAGACGGAGCCGATCGTGGCCCAGACGTTCGACGAGGCGGACCACGCCATGACGCCGCTGCTCGGCAAGCCGCTGAGCGATTTCGTTTTCGTCGAGCCGGCGGATCCGCAGGCCGTCGCCAGGGCGGAGGAGGATCTGCGGCAAACCGCGATCACGCAGCCCGCCGTACTGGCAGCGGATCTGGCATTGACCCGCCTGCTCGCGGCCTACGGCATCCGGCCGGACATGGCGATGGGCCACAGCCTTGGAGAGTACGGGGCGCTGGTGGCCGCCGGCGCCTTGCCGTTTGAGGACGCGTTGGAGGCCGTAAGCGCGCGGGGCCGCGAGATGACGCGCGTCTCGATGGCCGACAACGGCCGCATGGCGGCCGTCTTCGCTCCCATTCCGGAGATCGAACGGATCCTGAAGACGATTGATGGCTACGTCGTCGTCGCGAACATCAATAGCGACCGCCAGGCCGTGATTGGGGGCGCGAGCGAGGCGGTGGCGCGCGCCATCGCTTTGTTCGAGCAGGCGGGACATAACGTCGTCCCGCTATCGGTCAGCCACGCGTTCCACACATCGATTGTCGCGCCCGCCAGTGAGCCGCTGCGCCGGACGCTGGCGCGTTTGCGGTTGCGGCCGCCACAGTTGCCGGTGGTCACCAACGTCAGTGGAACGTTCTATCCCGCCGGTCCGGAGGCGGCGCCCGCCATGCTCGACATTCTGGCGCGGCAGGTCGCCTCGCCGGTGCAGTTCGTCGAGGGACTGCGGACGCTGTACTCGGCCGGGGCCCGCGTGTTTGTCGAGGTTGGCCCGAAGAAGGCGCTCCATGGGTTTGTCGAGGATGTTCTCGGCGGCAGCAACGATGTCCTGGCGCTGTTTACGAACCATCCCAAGGCCGGCGACGTTCCGAGTTTCAACCAGGCGCTGTGCGGACTCTACGCCGCCGGTCTGGGAACGCCGTGCGAAGAGCGCAAAAACGAGGAACAAAAGAGCGATGCGCCGGTAGAGACCGGCCCGCGGGGAACGCAGGCGGCCGTGCTCATCACCGGCGCCTCCTTGGGCCTGCCCGGCGGCGGCCCCATTTTCGACGACAGCAACGTCCTGCGCATGTTGCGCGGCGATCAGTTCATCGACGCGATTCCCTCCCGTTTCCGCAACGCGATTCTCGACAAACACATCGTGCGTCTGGTCAAGAGCGCGACTGGAGATCCGAGTTTCGAGCCGATATCGCGTCCGGCGGACGGCTTGAAGCTGGCGGCGCGGGGCGGCGCCTTCGATTTGCGGGAGGAGTTCGGCATCGCAGCCGATCGGATTCCCGCGCTCGACCGCGCCACATGTCTCGCGATCGGCGCCGGGATCGACGCGTTGCGCGATGCCGGCATCCCGCTGGTGCTGCATTACAAGACGACCACCAAAGGGACCCGGCTGCAGGATCGGTGGGGTCTCCCCGACGACTTGCGGGACGACACCGGAGTGATCTTCGCTTCGGTCTTTCCCGGCTACGACTCGTTCGCCGGCGAGATGGCGCGGTATTACACCGATCGCGCGCGCCGGGAACAGGCGGCGTCGTTACGCAGCCTGCGGGATCGCGTCGAAGATTCGAATGGCCAGTCGGTCGTGGCGCGGGAACTCGACCGGCGCATCGCCGAATTGGACCGGGCCATGGCCGGCGAGCCGTATTTCTTCGACCGGCGTTTTCTCTTCCGGGCGCTCTCGATGGGACACTCGCAGTTCGCCGAGTTGATCGGCGCGCGGGGCCCGAACACGCAAATCAACGCCGCCTGCGCCAGCACGACGCAGGCGGTGTCCGTGGCGGAGGATTGGATCCGCGCGGGACGCTGCCGCCGCGTCATCGTCGTCTCGGCGGACGATATTACGTCGGACCACCTGATCGAGTGGTTCGGGGCAGGCTTCCTCGCCAGCGGCGCCGCCGCCACCGACGACTCGGTCGAGGAGGCGGCCATTCCCTTCGATCGGCGGCGTCATGGCCTGATCATGGGGATGGGCGCCGCGGCCCTGGTCATCGAGAGTCCGGACGCGGCGGCGGAGCGTGGCCTGCGGCCGATCTGCGACGTGGTCGCGGCCGTGACCGCGAATAGCGCCTTCCACGGGACTCGGCTGGATGTCGGCCACATCGGCCGGGTGATGGAGATGCTGGTGCGGCAAGCGGAGGTCCGCACCGGCATCTCGCGGCGGGAAATGGCGGCGCGCATGGTCTTCGTTTCGCACGAAACCTACACTCCCGCGCGCGGCGGCAGCGCGTCCGCGGAGATCCATGCCCTGCGCACAGTGTTCGGCGAGGCCGCGGACCGGATCGTGATCACCAACAGTAAAGGCTTCACGGGCCATGCCATGGGGACGGGAATCGAGGACGTGGTGGCGGTGAAGGCCCTCGAAACGGGTTGGGTTCCGCCGGTCGCCAACTTCAAGGAGGTCGACCCGGAATTGGGGCCGCTGAATCTCTCCAAGGGAGGCATCTACCCGGTCGAATATGCTCTACGGCTGGGAGCGGGGTTCGGGTCCCAGATCAGCATGACAGTGCTGCGCCGTAGCTCGGCCGAGGCGCATCGCCCCGGCCCGAATGAACTGGGGTACGCGTCACGCATCGGCGATCGCGCGGCGTGGCACTCCTGGTGCGAGCGGATCGCCGGAGGACCGGCGGAGTTGGAAGTCGTGCGCCGCACGTTGCGCATACGGGACCATGGCAGCGCCGTGCCGGCGCCGGCTCCTCGTCCGGTTGCCGCGGAGGAAGCAGTTCCAACGGCTGCTCCTGCCCCCGCTGTCCCTACGGGCGTCGAGGAGCGCATTCTGAACCTTGTCGTCGAGAAGACGGGCTATCCACGAGACATGTTGGATCCCGACCTGGATCTCGAAGCGGATCTCGGTATCGACACGGTCAAACAGGCCGAGATGTTCGCCGCCATCCGCGAGACCTACAACATCCCGCGCGATCCGAATCTCAAGCTCCGCGACTTCCCGACTCTCGCCCGGGTCATCGGCTTCGTCTACGACCGCCGCCCCGACCTGAAGGGCGCCGTGCCTCCGCCGGCGCCCCCTCCAGTTGTACAGGCCGATGGTGTCGAGGAGCGCATTCTGAACCTTGTCGTCGAGAAGACGGGCTATCCACGAGACA
>CAZSQK010000009.1:112803-134564 GCA_964608645.1 uncultured Solibacteraceae bacterium
CATCCGCGAGACCTACAACATCCCGCGCGATCCGAATCTCAAGCTCCGCGACTTCGCAACTCTCGCCCGGGTGATCGGCTTCGTCTACGACCGCCGCCCCGACCTGAAGAGCGCCCCGCCTCCGCCGGCTCCGGCCTACGTGGCGATCGAGATGCCGGCGGCGTCGCCGCCACTAAACACCGGCACGATCCAGGACCAGGTGCTCGCGATCGTGGCCGAAAAGACAGGCTATCCAAAGGAAATGCTCGACCTCGATCTCGACCTGGAAGCGGACCTGGGCATCGACACCGTGAAACAGGCGGAGATGTTCGCTTCCGTGCGCGCCACCTTCGGCATTCCGCGCGACCAGAACTTGAAGCTGCGGGACTTTCCGACGTTGGCGCACGTGATTCAATTCGCGCGCGACCGCGGGACCGCTCCCGCGGAGCCGGCCGTTGCTCCACTGGAAGAGCCGGAGGCGCCCACGAGCATCGAGGCCATCGAAGCCGTCCCACGGCGCGTGCCGGTTCCGCAGTTGCGGCCGCCGCTGGCCTGCTGCAAACCCACGGGCGTTTCGCTGACGGCGGGAACCCGCGTCGCGATCATGCGCGATGCGGGCGGCATTGGCGATGCTCTCGCTCAGCAATTGAGCACCATGAACGTCCAGGTCCTTTCCATCGACGAAGCGCTCGCCGGGGCGCCCGTCGAGGGCATCTTCTGGCTGCCGGCGCTCGACCCGGAGGGCGACCTGCGCAATCTCGACCTGGCACAGTGGCGCGAGGCCCTGCGGATTCGCGTGAAGGCGCTGTATGAGGGAATGAAGACGCTGTACGGCCGGTTTTTAGTCGCGGCCACCCGTCTCGGCGGTCTGCATGGCTACGGCGAGGCCGGCGCCTTCGCCCCATTGGGAGGCGCGGTCACCGGCTTCGCCAAGACCTACAAGCGCGAGCGGCCCGAAGCTCTCGTGAAAGCGGTGGACTTCGAGCCGGAGCTCGAACCGTCCGAAATCGCGCGCCTGCTGATCGCCGAAACGTTGCGCGATCCGGGCGCGGTCGAGATCGGATACCGGGAAGGACTGCGCTGGACGGTCGGGCTCGAGGAGCGGGCGGCGGCCGGCGGCGGTCCCGGAATGACGCTCGACCAGAATACGGTCTTTGTGGTTACCGGCGCGGCGGGCAGCATCGTCTCGGCGATTACGTCCGACCTGGCAGCGGCTTCGGGAGGCAAGTTTTACCTTCTGGACGTCGCACCCGAGCCGGCCGACGGCGATCCGGACATCGAACGATTCGTCACCGGCAAAGACGCTCTCAAGCGCGACCTGTTCGCGCGTCTTCAGGCGCGCGGCGAGAGAGCCACTCCGGCGCTGGTGGAAAAACAACTGGCGGTTCTGGAACGGTCGCACGCCGCGCGGAGCGCCATCGACGCCATCCGCGCCGCCGGCGGCGAGGCCTGGTATTTCTGCGTCAATCTAACGGATCCGGAGGCCACGGCGAAGGTGATCGACCAGATCCGCGAACGCTCCGGCCGCATCGATGTGCTGCTGCACGCGGCCGGCGTCGAGCGCAGCCACCTGCTCCCGGACAAGAGCCAGGCGGAATTCGACCTGGTCTTCGATGTCAAGGCGGACGGCTGGTTCAACCTGCTCCATGCGATCGGCGATATGCCGCTAGGGGCCGCCGTCGCGTTCAGCTCCATCGCCGGACGCTTCGGCAATGCTGGGCAGGCGGATTACAGCGCCGCCAATGACCTGCTTTGCAAAATCGCGTCCAGTTTCCGCGCGACGCGGCCGGAGACGCGCGCACTGGCGATCGACTGGACCGCGTGGGGCGGGATCGGAATGGCCACTCGAGGCTCGATCCCGAAGATGATGGAACTGGCCGGGATCGACATGCTGCCGCCCGAAGCCGGCATTCCCTGGATCCGCCGGGAATTGACCGCCGGCTCGGCCCGCGGCGAAGTGGTGGCGGGGCAACGACTCGGCCGGCTGCTTGATCCGTGGGATCCGGAAGGCGGGCTGGATATCGGATTCGCCGGCGCGGGCCTGATGCTCGGTCACGCCGCGGGCATCGATTCGAACGGTGAAGTGACATTCGAAACAGCCCTGGACCCGAAAGTCCAACCGTTCTTATACGACCACCAGATCGAGGACATACCGGTCCTGCCCGGAGTCATGGGGATCGAGGCGTTTGCCGAAGCGGCCTTGCGGCTGGCGCCGGGGTGGCATATCGAAGCCATCGACGACGTCCACTTTCTGGCGCCGCTCAAGTTCTATCGCCACGAGACCCGATCGCTAACCGTGCAGGCGAGGTTGCATCTCGACGAGGCAGGGCTGGCGGCAGAATGCCGGTTGATCGGCCGGCGTCAGCTTGCCAATCAGCCCGAGTTGCAATCGACCACGCATTTCACCGGCCGCGTCCGCTTGACCCGGCAGGCGCCCCAGCCCGCAAACGGTTCGCTCCCGTTGCCCCCCGAAGGGCCACCAATCGAGGCGCCGGATATCTATCGGATTTACTTCCATGGGCCGGCTTACCAGGTGGTCAAGCGGGCATGGTGGACGGAATACCAGGCGGTCGGCGAGATGGACGGGAATCTGCCCGAGGATCACGATCCGGCCGGGCAGCCCTTGGCCGCAATGCCACGGCTGATCGAGCTATGCTTCCAAACGGCCGGCCTGTTGGAGATGGCCGGGCAACATCGAATGGGCCTTCCACGCCACGTCCGCCGGATCGCCTTGTGCGCCATGGACTCCGCCGCGAAGGGGCCGTTGCGCGCGCTGGTCATCTCGGATCCCGGTGGGGACACCTTCGACGCCGAGGTTGTGGATGGAGACGGCAATTGTTATGTCCGGCTCAGCGGTTACAGCACCGTCTTATTCCGCGAAGATATCCCGGCGGACGCATTTCAGCCCCACGAAGCCGTGCCGGTGTAGACCGTGGATGTCTATTGGCTGGAACGGAGCGCGGCGGACGTCCCCGCTGGCGACGGCTGGCTGAGCCCGCATGAACTGGCGCGGCTGGCCGGCCTGCGCTTCGAGAAACGGCGCGCCGACTGGCGCCTCGGCCGCTGGACGGCGAAGGCGGCGGCCGCCTCCTATCTCGGCATTCCATGCGGGAATATCGAGGTGCGCGTGGAACCGTCGGGAGCTCCCATGGTTTGGGCCGGCGGCCGCCCGGCGCCGGTCACGGTGTCGTTGAGTCACCGTGAGCGCCACGCGCTGTGCGCCGTCGCGGAAGCCCATGCGGAACTGGGATGCGATCTCGAAATCGCGGAGGCACGAAGCGACGCCTTCGTCGCCGATTACTTCACTCAGGCCGAGCGATCGTTCATCGATTGGGCTCCCGCCCACAGCCGTCCGCAACGGGTGGCCCTGCTATGGAGCGCCAAGGAGAGCGCACTGAAGGCGCTCCGGATCGGGCTGCGAATGGACACGCGCGACGTGGAGGTTTCGATTGGGGACACTACGGCGGATTCGTGGCGCCCCTTGCGGATTTCGTGCGGAGAGCGACGGCTGGATGGCTGGTGGAAGGCGGCCGGCCGCTTCGTGCGAACCGTCGTCGCGTCGCCGGCCCCGAACTCACCCAGGACGATTGGCTAGACGCCCTACTCGACTACCACGCGGGCGCCCTTCGATTCGTTCTTCGACAGGTGCGCGATGCGGTCGTCGATCAGGCTGCGGATGCCTTTCAGAAACTCGATCCGCGAGTTGCGGAAGTGATCGTTGGTGACATCCGACCACATCCGGTCGAGCAGCGGCATCACCGTGCCGCACAGGAGGCAGCCGCCGTGCGGCGCCTGCGTATTGGCTTGTTGTTCCATCTCAGCTCTCCTTCATCTCCACGGTCAGAATTCGATTTTCCAGCTTTGCCCTGCTGGGAAACAGGCCGGCCATCGACATTGGCAGCCCGACGTGCCGCCGCAGCGTTCCGATTTCCACGACCAGCTCGTCGCCCTTCTTAAACAGCCCGACCTCGCCTTTGGCGGCGAATGGCAACTGCAAGCGGACTTCGTAGTGGCCGTCGTGCTTCACGAACGAATACGGCGCCTCCGTGCGCGTGACGGCGGCCGGGTCCTCGGCGGGTTGATACATCGCCCGCGAGAGCTCCTCCAGACGCTCGCGGCCCAGCACCTCGTGCGTAAAGAGAGGCACGCGCTTTACCGGCACCGGGGCGAAGTACGCCTCAATCTCCTCCATAATCCGCCCCTGCGAGTTGCGCCATTCCTGGAAGAAGGCGTCGGTCACCGCGGTCGGCAGCACCCGGTTTACGATGATGCCGTCGACCGAGAGACCGTGCAGGGAGAAATAGACGAACGCGCGCTGCGTTTCCCGCAGCACCATCCGTTCCGGATTCGTAACCAGCCGCACGCTGGTGGTCTTGGGGTCCTCCAGCAGTTCGCCGACCCCGTCGAGCTTGCCGAACAGATCCTGGATATTCGCGAAGTAGCTGTCCGTGGGAAGTTCCACCGGCGACACGCGGTTGGCGAGCGGCCGGACGGCTTTGAGAATGCCGCGCTGGAAGGGAAAGATATGCTTCATATACCATTCCAGAGTCGTCGGCATACTGACGAAGCGCATCGATTCGGCCGTGGGGGCGCAGTCGAGCACGATCACGTCGTAACGCTGTTCGCGGCGGAACTGATTCACGTGCATCATCGCGCTCAGTTCCTCCATTCCGGGGAGAATGGCCAGTTCCTCCGCCTCCACGTCGCTGATACCGGTGGTGCGGAGGACGGAGATGACGTAGGCCGAGATCTCGCGCCAGTGGCGCTTGATCTCCTTTTGAATGTTCACCTCGTGGATCGCCAGGCGCTCGTCGATGGGGAGGGGGTCGCCTGTTTTCGCGTGGAAGAGGCTGACCTCCAGGTCGAACGCGTCGGCCAGGCTATGGGCTGGGTCAACGCTCATGACCAGCGTGCGATAGCCCAATCGCGAGAGCTGCAATCCGGTCGCGGCGGCCAGGCTGGTCTTGCCAACGCCTCCTTTGCCGCTGAACAGCAGAATCCGCATATCTCAATTCTAACGCCACCCTATCGAAAAACCGGCTTGCCGCCGATGGTAGGGACATGTTTGAGTGGAGCAATACCTACAGCGTTACGATCGGAAGCATCGACGCACAACATCAGAACCTGTTCGCCATCGCCCGTGAGTTGCATGCGGCGATGATATCGGGCCAGGGGAAAACCGCCCTGTCGCGGATCCTCGATCGCCTGGTGCAATACACGGCCGCACATTTCGCGCACGAGGAGCGCCTCATGCGGACGCACAACTACCCGGACTTCGCCGCCCATAAGGCCGAACACGACGCGCTGACCAAACAAGTGCTGAAGTTCCAGGAGGACTTCAACGCCGGCCGCGTCGCCATCACAGTCCAGCTACTCCAGTTCCTCAAGGACTGGCTGGAAAAGCACATCAAGGGCACGGATTTGAAGTACGCTCCTCATATGCGGGAGCGGGCTGTGGCTTGAACGGGTTCACGGATACTCCGCTCACAGCGGCGCACGGAACGCGCCGCACTCGAAGCGCACGAACTTGAGTCCGTGGGCGTCCGGAATCGGACGCCCCGATTCGGTCACAGCCGCTGCTTCGCCGTCTGGGTTCTCGCAGGATTCGCAATGCAGGTCGCGCGGAGCGAAACCGCGTAGAGGAAGCCCAGAAGTCCCGTCCGCCACCTCGACATTGCCGGCGCCGCGATTGACAGAAGCCGCCAGCTTGGCGTAGACTCCTGTAGGCTACCAAAAGGGGAGCGCCCGATGCCGAACGACAAGCCGGATATTCTTCATGGCTCTCTGGCCTTGATGGTCCTCCGGACGCTCGATACGCTGGGGTCGCAACACGGATGGGGAATCGCCCGCCGCATCGAGCAGATCAGCGGCGGCGCCCTGGAATTGAATCAGGGCACTCTTTACCCCGCTCTCCTGCGTCTGGAACAGATGGGATGGATCGCCTCGAAATGGGGCGCGTCGGAGAACAACCGGCGGGCTAAATTCTACGCGATCACGCGCGCCGGCCAGAAGCAACTCGCATCGGAAGCCGAAAACTGGGAGCGCCTCTCCGATATTCTCGGCCGCTTCCTGAAACCGGGCAGAGAAACGCCATGACCAGGCTGCGAGTGCTTTGGTCCCGGCTCTCGGCCGCGCCGCGCGCGAGAAATCTCGATCGCGACATGGACGACGAGCTCAATTTTCACTTGCAGATGGAAACCGAGGCGAACCTTCGGAAAGGCATGGATCCGAGGGAAGCGAGACTGGCGGCGGTGAGACGCTTCGGCGGCCTGGTCCAGATCAAAGAAGTCTATCGTGAAACGCGAGGGTTGCCGATGATGGGAGCTTTGTTCCAGGATGTGCGCTACGGCTTTCGAATGCTCGGGCGCAGCCCCGCCTTTTCGCTGTCGGCGATCCTGTGTCTGGCGCTGGGCATCGGTGCAACCACCGCGGTCTTCAGTTGGGTCGAGGGAATCTTGCTGCGTCCCTTTCCGCTGGTCGCGCATCAGGACCGGATGGTCGCCCTCACCGGCACGGACCGCAACGGACGAACCGATGTCTCCTGGCCCGATCTCCAGGACCTTCGCAAAAACTGCTCGCTGTTCGATGCGTTCATCGCCGAACACATCGGAGGCGCCACGCTCAGCATCGGCGAGCGGGCGGAGCGCGCCACCGGCAGCGTGGTTTCCTCCAACTATTTCGATGCCCTGGGCATCCGTCCGATCCTTGGCCGCACCTTCGAGCCAAACGAGGACATCGGCCGCAACGCCCACCCTGTCGCCGTGATCAGCTTCGATGCCTGGAAATCCCGTTATCGCGGCGATCCGTTCATTATCGGCAAGACCCAAATGCTCAACGGCGTCCCGCACACAATTGTCGGCGTCACGCAACCGGGATTCCGGGGGACATTCGTCGGTTATTCGTTCCAATTCTGGGTTCCGGCGTCCATGGAGGACACCTTCGAGGGCGGCGGCTACAAGCTGGACAATCGGGGCGCGCGCTGGAGCGAGGGATTCGCGATCCTCAAGCCCGGCGTGACCGTCGAGCAGGCGCAGAGCGAGATCTCGGCCATCGCCGCACGCTTGGACGCCGCCTATCCGGCGACGAATCGCGGCCGCGGCTTCCGCTTGTATCCCTTGTGGCGAACGCCGTTCAACGGGGCCGGCACGCTGTTTCCCACGCTGCGGATTTCGGTGGTGGTGGCGTGCCTGGTGCTCCTCATTGCGTGCGCGAATGTCGGAAACCTGCTGCTGGTCCGGTCGTTTGCGCGGCGCCACGAAATGACCGTCCGGCTTTCGGTGGGCGCGGGCCGTCCGCGGCTCCTGCAGCAACTCCTGACGGAAGGACTGATTCTCTCGATCGCGGCGGCCGCCGGGGGGCTGCTTCTCGCTTACTGGAGCCGCGACCTCATCAAATTGCTCTTCCCGCCGACCGCGGCTGGAGTCATCGTGAATCTTCCCGCCGCAATGGATGTGCGGGTCCTCGCTCTCAGCGCAGGCATTTGTGTGCTCTCGACAGTGCTGTTCGGCCTGGTTCCCGCGTTACAGGCGAGCAAAATCGATCTCGCCGCTGCTCTCAAGTCCGAATCGGGCGGCGTGGTCGGCGGACGCGGAAAGGCGTGGATCCGTTCGGGCCTCGTGCTGGTGCAGGTGTCGTTGAGCTTCCTCCTGTTGGTGGGCGGCGGGCTGCTTCTCAAGAGCTTCCGTTCGATGGAGGAAACCGACCTGGGCTTTTCCACGAAGGGCGTCCTCGTCAGCTACGTAGACATGGTCTCCGCCGGTTACGATGCGGCCCGGATCCGGAATTTCCAGAACCAGTTTGTCGAACGGGTGCAACGGCTCGGCGGCGTCGAATCGGTTTCCTGGTCGCGCGTCGTGCCATTCAGCTATCGCACTTATGCTTCGGCGCCGATTGCCATCGATGGATTCGTGGCGGAGCCGGGCGAACAACCGGTGGTCGAGTACAACGAAGTCGGGCCGGGCTATTTTTCGACCCTTGGAATTCCTCTGGTTTCGGGCCGCGAGTTCACTCGCGCCGATCACGAGACCGCTCCATGGACCGCAGTGGTCAACGAAACCATGGCGCAGCGGTTTTGGCGGAGTGAAGATCCCGTGGGCAAACGTTTGCAGGTGAAGGGGCGCTGGCTGCGGATCGTCGGAGTGGTCCGGAATTCGAAGTATTCGAGCCTGCTGGAGGCGGCCAAGCCGTTCTTCTTCATCCCGCTGGCGCAGAGCGCCGCCAACAGTCAGAACTTCGAGATCCGCACCCGTCTCGGCCCGGAAGCCATGGCGACTGCCTTGACCCGCGAGGTCAAGGCCATCGACCCGAACCTGGCGCCCGGCGAGACGATCACGATGCGGGAGCAGTTCGACCGAAAGAACTGGACGCCGCGCGCCGCGGTCACCTTGCTCGCAATTTTCTGCGGCATCGCGCTGCTGCTCGCGGGAATCGGTCTGTATGGGGTCATGTCTTACGCGGTCTCGCAGGGCACGCGGGAATTGGGGTTGCGCATGGCGCTCGGCGCGGGCGCGTCCCATCTGTTGCAGATCGTGATGGCCCAGGGGCTCCGTCTCACCTTGATCGGTGTCGCCGCCGGAGCGGCCGCGGCGCTCGGTCTCACGCGTTTGATGGGAGATCTGCTTTACAAGGTCAAACCGCGCGATCCGGAATCGTTCGCATTCGCGTTCGTCGTCATGACCGTAGCCGCCGTTGCGGCGTGTTTCGTGCCGGCGTGGCGCGCCACGCGCACCGATCCCTTGCGGGCGCTGCGGGACTCCTAGTCCGCAACTCGTGGATCCTAAACCGCGCGTGGGCGGCGCGGCGCAATCCCGAACAGCGCGAAATACTTCTCCGGCAGCGGGGTCGGACGAAAGTCGCGGTTGAGGAAAATGTGCCTCGTGTACCCGGTGGCCAGGTTTCGATCGTCAGCCGCCAGGCGCATTTCGTAGCCGAACGTGACGACTCGCCGGTGCGCCTCGTCGATCCAGGCGCGGACGATCACCTCATCGTCGAAGCGGGCCGGCGAGATATACCGGCAATTGGCTTCGGCCACCGCGAGCAGGACGCCATCGTCGCGTTCCATTTCGCAGTAGCTGACCCCCCCGGCGCGGCAGAGCTCGACGCGGCCGATCTCCATCCAGACGACGTAGTTCGCGTAATACACCACGCCCATCTGGTCGGTCTCGGCGTAGCGGACCCGGAAGCGCGTTTCGACAAAGCGTTTTTCCACGAGACCCGCATTGTAACCCGCAACGCCGGGGGATCGGGAGGCGTCTGATATCCTGACAGTTACCTTCCCCATGCGAGTGCGAGTATTGTTTTTCGGGATGCTGCGGGATTTGGTGGGGCGGCCATCCGATGAATCCGAATTCCCCAGTGGGGCTAGCCTGCGCGATGTGTTCGACGCGTATGCGGACCGGCACCCGCGCGTCCGCGAGTTGGCGCCGAGCATTGTAGTCGCCCGGAATCAGGAGTTTGCAGACCTTTCGACCGCCCTCCAGGAAGGCGACGAAGTGGCTTTCCTGCCCCCGGTCAGCGGCGGCGCGGCGTCCGCCCCACTCGAAATCTCGGATGGGGGGCATTACTTTGCCCTGACCCGCCATGCGATCGACACGCGGGCGGTCATCGCGAAGATCCAGACCGGCGGCGACGGCGCCGTCGTGACCTTCGAAGGCGTCGTCCGCAACAACACCAAAGGCCGCCCGACCCTGTGCCTCGACTACGAGTGCTACGAGGCGATGGCGCTGAAGATGCTCGCGAAGATCGGCTGTGAAATCGCCGCGTCGCACGAAGTGACGCACGTCGCCCTGGTGCACCGGCTCGGCCGCATGCTGGTGGGCGAAACGAGCGTGGCGGTGGTGGTCGCGTCGCCGCATCGGCGCGCCGCATTCGAGGCGGCGCTGGAGGGGATCAACCGCCTGAAGAAGCTCGTGCCGATCTGGAAGAAGGAGCACTTCGTGGACGGCGAGGTCTGGGTGGAAGGAGAGTGGGACCGTGACGTTCCAGTGGCTGGTTAAGACCCTGCCCCTGGCGGCCGCGGCGCTCGTGCTGGCCCAGGAGCCGACGATTCGGGTCAACGTCAACCTGGTGCACGTCATCGCGACCGTTAAGAATTCGGCTGGCGAGCTTGTCGGGACGCTGGGTAAGGACGATTTCGAAGTCTACGACAACGGCGTGAAACAGGAGGTCGTGTTCTTCGGCCGGCAGACCGATCAGCCCCTCTCCGTGGCCCTGCTCGTCGACACCAGCGGCTCCACGGCCAAGGACCTCGGTTACGAAACCACGTCCGCCGCGAAGTTTCTGCATGCGCTGCTGACAGAGGGCAACCCCGAAGACCGCGTCGCGCTCTTCAGCTTCAATTACGATATCCAGCAGGGCGGATTTACACGGAACTACGCCGGCCTCGAGAGGCAGCTCAAGCTGCTCCGCGGCGAGACCGGGACGTCGCTCTATGACGCCATTTATTACGCGGCCCAGGCGCTCGAAACACGCGAGGGCCGCAAGGCGATCGTCATCATGACCGATGGCGGCGACACCACCAGTTCGCGCGACCTGAAGACGGCTCTCAAGGCCGCGCAGCTCGCGGACGCGGTGATCTACGCCGCTGTGGTGCTGCCCATTACCAACAACGCCGGCCGCAATACCGGCGGGGAACACGCGCTCGAGTTCATGGCGCAAGGCTCGGGCGGACGGACGTACTATCCGGGAGTGAATTCGCAGCTCGACAAGGCGTTCGCCGACATCGTCCGCGAGCTGCGCACGCAATACTTGCTGGGATTCTACCCGCGGGGCGCGCCGTTATCGAAGAATCCCTTCCATACCCTGGAAATCCGCGCCCGGTCGTCCGATTTGCGGGTCTCCGCGCGCAACGGCTATTATGGGGAAGCGGAAGGTGGAGGCTCGCCCCAGGACCGCGTGACGGTGAATCCGGAACGAACCACCAAAAAGAAGCGGCAGGAGAATTGAGTACGACACAACAAGGAAAATCGGCTCGCGCCCCCGAACAGACCTTCGAGGAAGCGAAATACCTCAAGCAGTTGATCGAGCAGAACACGCGCGTCCGCGTGAAAATGGAGGACGGTGAAGAGGTCGCCGGCGTAATCGAGTATTACGACCAGTCGTTCATCCGTCTCACCCGCGACGGCGAGCCGAACCTCTTCATCTTCAAACACGACATCAAGTACATCCAGGAAGAAAGCTAGCCGGACCGGATGTCTTACCTGGAGACCGCCGTCGATATTGCCCGCGAGGCGGGCGCGCTGCTGGCAAATTACTTCGAGCGGCGGGTGCCGTACGAGCTCAAAGGCGAATTCGACCTGGTGACCGAGGCCGACCGCGCCTCGGAACGGCTGGTTGTCGAGCGGCTGCGGTCGCACTTCCCGGCCCATTCCATCGTGGGCGAGGAAGGCGGTGGCTACGAAGGCGGCTCCGAATATCGATGGTTCGTGGACCCACTCGACGGCACGACGAATTTCGCGCACGGCTTTCCCGTCTTCAACGTCACGCTCGGGCTGGAGCGCGCCGGCGAAACCATTGCCGGCGTGGTTTACGACCCGATTCGCCAGGAGATGTTCGCCGCCGAGCGCGGCGCCGGCGCGTACCTGAACAATCGCCGCATCAAGGTGTCGCCGGTCAAGCAACTGGCCGACAGTCTCGCCTCCACCGGCTTCCCCAGCCGTAAGCGGCGGCACAACGTCAATATCCATTTCTACTACCAGCTCGCCATGGCGACGCATGGCGTTCGCCGAACCGGGTCGGCGGCCATCGATCTCGCCTATGTCGCCTGCGGCCGTCTCGATTTTTTCTGGGAGTTCGGGCTGAAACCGTGGGATATGGCGGCGGGGACGCTGCTCGTGCGGGAGGCCGGCGGCCGCACATCCGATATGCTCGGCGTCTCGCACAGCGTCACTGAGTCCGTCCATCTGTTGGCCGACAACGGCGCCCTGCACGATGCGGTCCTGGAGATCTTCGAGAGAGTCTTCGGCGGCAGGTTTCCGGTGGACATGCCGGCGATTCGGTAGAGCGCGCTATTTCGCCAAATCCGCAATCCGCTTCAACAGCGGCGAGGGCGGCGGATCGAGCGCCGCGGCTTCCTTCAGGTACCGCAGCATATCCGGCCCGGACTCGTCCTTCGGCAACTCCAGCCGTTGGCCTCGATGGATCGCGACGGCTTTGCCGTCTTTGATTTCGAGGCACCCCATCTTGCCGATGTTATCGTAAACCCTCGAGAGCCCGATATCGATCAGCACCACTTTGCCGCCGAAACGCGGGGTAATAGCGGCTTGGGCGTACGAGTGTCCGATCACGATCCGATCCACATCGAAATGCTGCAGAAGATCGTCGACCAGCGGCGCGAGGCGTTCTTCGTCCCCCGTGGCCAGATCGCGATACCAGAGCGGCCCTTCCTCGTCGGTTACGATTCCACCGTGCAGGCGGGTGAAGTCGTTCAGCTCCGCGCGGACCTCGCCATTGATGCGGTCGATCGTCCAATCGGCATATTTCGCCCCGAGCCCACCGTGCACAAATAGGGTGCGATCGATCTTGATGACGGCATCGTGTCCCCGGATCCATCGGCCGTAAACACCGTCGGGCGCGAAGGCGGCGCGATGCTCGGCGAAGCCGGCCGGGCGCTCCGCCGGCGCCACGGAAACCCGCACGATCGAGGGGTTGGCGGTTTCGCTCAACGCGGCGCGGTCCGCGAAAGAGACATCGCGCGTGGCGTCCGGGCCGTGCGTGTAGGACGCGAACTCCCCGGGCGAGACATAGCGGAGATCGCCGTAAACATTCATCGCCTCGTGGTTTCCGATCAGCGCGTGCACCGCTCCCCCGGCGGCGGCCGCCTGCTTTTCGAGCTTCATGAGCAAGTCCATGACGGCCCGCGAGTCCGGACCGCGGTCCACCACATCGCCGTTTTGGACGAGATGGGTCTTCCCGCCGGTCCAATCGCCGCTGCCGTCGATCAGGCCCGCCGAGGCGAGCACGGCGGCGAACTGCTCGTAGTCGCCATGCACGTCGCCGACCGCGACGATCCGCTCGACTCCTTCCCATACGGCGGGATGTTCTTCGTGCGGCGGTTTCGCGGAGGGCGGTTCTTGCGGTGTCGCAGGAGCCGTTTCCGGCGTCTTCGCCGGGGCAGGCGCTTGTGACGGAGTCGCGGCGGGAGGAGCGGGAGGCGTCTGTTGCGCCTGGCTGGCGGCGGGTTCGGCCTGGGTCCTTTCCGCGGCCACCTTCGGCTCGGGCCGGGGCTTGAAAAGCTGCGCTTCGACGACCGGAGTCTCGCGCTTTGCCGGAGGCTGCCATTGCGCCACCTGCGTCTGCGCCTTCTTGAGATCGCCTGGCTTGAGCTTATTCGACGCCGCCGACAACAATTCCCCGGCGCGCGGATCGCCGAGTTTCTGCGCCCGCGCAAACCACGCATAGGCTTCGACCAGATCGCGTTTTACACCTTGGGCGTTGTAGTAGAGAATGCCGATATTGGCCATTGCGCCCGCATAGCCTTCATCCGCCGCTTTGCGATACCACTTCAGCGCTTCGGTGTAATCCTTGGGGACGCCCTGTCCCAAGTCATACATCACCCCGAGATTGAATGCCGCGCTGGCTACTCCCTGGTCTGCCGCCTTGCGATACCATTTCTCGGCTTCCCCGTAGTTGCGGAATGCGCCTTCTCCTTCGTAGTACATCCGCCCGAGGCCGTTGGCGGCATCGATCACCCCCTGTTCGGCGGCTTTCAGGAACCATTTGGAAGCGTCCTGCGGGCTGGCGGGAACGCCTTGGCCATTCGCATACATGACGCCGAGGTTGTACTGCGCCGCCGCGACTCCCTGTTCGGCCGCCTTCTGATACCACGAAGCGGCCTGCCGGTAGTCCTGCGCGACGCCTTGGCCGCGGGCGTAAAGCAGTCCGAGGTTGTATTGGGCGTGCGGGTCGCCGGCGTCGGCGATCGGTTGCCATTCATGGAGAGCAGTGGCGAAATCGCCGCGTTTGAAGGCATCGAGGCCGGTCTGGAAGTCGGCCGCCCCGAGAACCGCCGTAACCAAGCAGAATAGTGCGATCTTCTTCACGTCTTTCCCGAGCTTGCAGGCGGCGGACCGGAGTACGAACCGGCACAACGGAGCGAGTATGGCATGATCGTTGATAGATGGCTGCCTCCAATCGCTCCGGTTCCATTGCGGCGCGTTATGGCGGGGCTTTGGCTTGCGCTGCGGCGGCGGTCGCAGCCCGCGCGCTCCTCGCGCCTAACCTCGAGAACGTCCCCTATTTCGGTGTGTTTTTGGCGGTCCTGGCGTCGGTTCGGTACTTCGGCGCAGGTCCGGCTCTGTTTGCGGCGGCCGGCGGAGCGTTCGGATCGATCCTTCTCTTCCCCACCAACTGGTCAAGATTGCTTCTTTTCCTGCTCAGCGCCGCACTGGTGATCGGAGTCGTCGAAACCTTGCGCCGGGCGCGCCGGGACGCCGAGAAGAATGCGGCCCTGGCGCAGGAGCGGCTCGCGCAGATCGAAAAGGAGACGCAGTTGCGGGCCGCGGAGGAACGCCTTTCTTCGCAACTGCGCGCCATCGTCGAATCGTCTGAAGACGCCATTATCTCCAAAGACCTCCAGGGGATCATTCAGAGTTGGAACGGCGGCGCCGAACAGATATTCGGCTACGCCGCCGCCGAGGTCGTCGGAAAGTCCATCAAAATCCTACTCCCGGCCGACCGTAGCCATGAAGAAAGTAACATCATGGAGCAGATTCGCCGGGGCGGGAAGGTCAGACACTTCGAGACCGTGCGCGTCCGCAAGGACGGAAAGCAGATCGACGTGTCCATTACGGTGTCGCCGATGCGGGACCCCCAGGGGACGATCATCGGCGCCTCCCATATCACGCGCGACATTACCGAACAGAAGCAGTTCGAGGAGCAGCTCCGGCAAACCCAGAAGTTGGAGAGTCTGGGCGTGCTGGCCGGCGGTCTGGCGCATGATTTCAACAACCTCCTCACCGGGATCATGGGCAATGCCAGCCTTGCCACCGGCGAATTCGGGACGCCCGAGCGGGCCCAGGCACGGATCGAAGAGATTCTGAGCGCCAGCGAGCGCGCCGCGCTGCTGATCCGCCAGATGTTGGCTTACGCCGGCAAGGGCCGTTTCCTGGTGGAACGGCTCGATCTGTCGGCGCAGATCCGCGAGATCGTGCCCCTGCTCCGAACCTCCGTCCCCAAACTGGTCGAGATCGACATGCAGCTCGCCGGCGACCTGCCTCCCATCGAAGCCGACCGCTCCCAGATTCAACAGCTCATCATGAATCTGGCGATCAACGGAGCCGAAGCGATCGGCGACCGGCCGGGGACATTGACCATTACGACATCGTCGCCACCCCGCGATTCCGCACGGGAGGTTGTCCTCGAAGTGCGCGATACCGGAGCCGGGATGACGGAGGAGACCAAATCCCGAATCTTCGACCCGTTCTTCACCACAAAATTCACGGGGCGCGGTCTGGGACTCTCGGCCGTCCTCGGCATCATCCGCGCGCATCGCGGCAGCATCTCCGTGGAAAGCGAGCCCGGCCGTGGAACGACTTTCACGGTGACGCTACCCGCGGCCGCGGGCACGGCGCCAACCACCGCGCCCGCGGACGACACCGACCTGCGTGGAGAGGGCCTCATCCTGGTGGCCGACGACGAAGAGTTGATCCGCAACATGGCGCGATTCACCCTGGAACGCTATGGCTATACCGTCGACGCCGTTGAGGATGGCCGCCAGGCCGTGGACCGGTTTGCCGAGCACCCGGCCGATTATGCGGGCGTCCTGCTGGACCTGACGATGCCCGCCATGAATGGCGAGGAAGTGCTGCGGGCCATTCGCGCCATCCGCCACGACATTCCGGTGCTGCTCTCGAGCGGCTTTACGGAGTCTGAAGCCCTGAAACGATTCGAAGATCTGCGGCTGGACGGGTTTCTGCAGAAGCCCTACACGGCGACAATCCTCGCGCGGAAAATGGCGCAGGCGGTTCATCGAAGGCGGGTCGCCGGGTCGTAGACGTCCGCGTTTCCTGTTGACTTTGCCGCTCTACTTAACTATAGTTAAGTATCATGGCAACGACGCGACCAGCCGGGGATACGCGATCGCTGGCAGAGGTCCATTCCAGCGTCGGGACGTGTCAAGTCTCCTTCTGGAAACGGATGCTCGCATTTGCCGGACCGGCATACCTGGTCAGCGTCGGCTACATGGATCCGGGCAATTGGGCCACCGACATCGAGGGCGGGGCCCGCTTCGGCTACCGGTTGCTGTGGGTCCTGGTCATGTCCAATGCCATGGCTGTGCTGCTGCAGACCCTCAGCGCCCGGTTGGGCATCGTGTCGGGCCGCGATCTGGCGCAGGCATGCCGCGAGAGCTACCCGCGACCCGTGGCCATCGCTCTCTGGGTGCTCTGCGAGATCGCCATTGCCGCCTGCGACCTGGCCGAGGTTCTGGGAGCGGCCATCGGGCTCAACCTGCTCTTCCACATCCCCTTGCTGGCGGGCGTCCTGCTGACGACCGCGGACACTCTCCTGCTGTTGTGGCTGCAGAGCCTCGGCATCCGCACCATTGAGGCATTCGTTCTCGCGCTCATCACGATCATCGCCGCCTGCTTCTGCGTCGAGATTCTCTGGGCCAGGCCGTCCGCCGCGGAGGTGGTGACGGGCCTGATTCCCCGGCTCGACCGCAGCACACTATACCTGGCGGTCACCATGCTGGGCGCCACCGTGATGCCGCACAACATGTACCTGCATTCCGCGCTGGTGCAAACCCGGAATATCGGACATACCGAGGCGGCCAAGCGCACCGCGTGCCGGTACAATTTCTTCGATTCCGTTCTGGCGCTCAACGGCGCGCTGCTGGTGAATGCCGCCATTCTCATCATGTCGGCGGCGGTATTCTTCAAGCGCGGACTGGTAGTCACCGACATCAAAGACGCTCACCTGCTCCTGGCGCCGCTGCTCGGCACGAGCATGGCGGGCGTCATGTTCGCGGTCGCGCTCCTCTGCTCCGGACAGTCCTCCACCCTCACCGGCACGATGGCGGGTCAGGTGGTGATGGAGGGGTTCCTGAACTTCCGGGTCCGCCCCTGGCTGCGCCGCCTGATCACGCGGTCGATCGCGGTGGTTCCGGCTGCCCTGACGATCTACTGGGCGGGCGAAGGCTCCACGCTGGGGCTGCTCCTCCTCAGCCAGGCCATTCTGAGCATGCAACTGCCATTCGCGATCGTGCCGCTGATCCAATTCACCAACGACCCGGCGCGCATGGGCTCCTTCGCCAATCGCGCCTGGGTGCGGACGCTGGCCTGGATCACGGCGTCGATCATCATTGTCCTCAACATGATGCTCGCCAGGGAAGCGATTGGGCAGTGGCTCGGCCAGGCTGGGCAATGGCGTCCTTTGGTGCTGACTGTGGTGATTCCTGCATGCGCCGGGTTGCTCGCGCTGCTGGCTTGGATCATCCTGGCGCCCATTCGGGGACGCGCCCGCCTCGGCCGCGCGCCGGTGGTCCTGCCGGATTTGGCCGGAATTACGGCGGCGGCGCCGGTCTACCGCCGCATCCTCCTGCCGCTGGATCACACCGATCTCGACCGCCTCGCGATCAGCCACGCCGCCGCCATGGCCCGATTGCACGGCGCTACGGTTTTCCTGCTCCACGTCGAGGAGGGGGTCACCAGCCAGATTTTTGGCAAAGAGGCGTCCACCGCCGAAGTCGAGGCGGGGGAGGAATACCTCGACAGAATCGCGCAATCCCTGCGGAATCAAGGGATCAGGGTCGAGACGGCAATTACCCATTCGACCTCGCCGAAGCGCGAAATCGTGCGCTACGCGCGCGAGATGGCGCCCGACCTGGTCATCATGGGCGCGCATGGACACGGGGGGCTGAAAGACCTCATCTTTGGCACGACGATTAATCCCGTCCGGCACGATTTGAACCTGCCCATGCTGATCGTCCGCCCGGGAAAATCCCCGCCGGCCTGAGACAAGGCGCCCCAACCCCGTGTCTCAGGAACACAGGACGGGGTCGGGATAGCGTCGCAACCCTTTACGTATCAAGGTGTTTGGTGTGGTATGGAACTTGCTTTTTCCTGGACCGTGAAGCGCCACTTCGTGCTTGCGTTAGTGCTGACCTTCTGCATGTTGCCGCTCCAGAGCGCCACTCTGGAGCGGCTCTCCCTCGACGACATGATTATCAAATCGACGTCGATCGTGCGGGGCAAGGTCACGGCATCCAACGCGGCAGCCGCCGGCGCGGTCATCTACACGCACTACACGGTTCAGGTCTCCGAGAGATTCAAAGGGCAGGCATCCGGATCGTTGGACGTCGTCGTGCCGGGCGGAGCCGCCAACGGCGTGCGGCAGACCTTTGCGGGCGCCCCAGCCCTGAACGCGGGCGATGAATTCGTATTTTTTCTTTATACCGGAAGGGACAACCGCACCACGATCATCGGGTTAACCCAGGGCTTGTTCGCTCTGCCGTCCGATGGCAGCTCAGACCCGATCTCGACGCGCGCCGCCAGCCACGAACTGATGCTCGACCGCAACACCGGACGGCCGGTCAAGGACGACAACGTCAGCATGCGGCTGAGCGAACTTCGGACGCGGATTGCGGCCGGCCTCAAGGGGAAGGCGAATTGAGGCTTCCGGTCCAGGTCGCGATTGCAGCCCTGGTTCTGGCGGCATCGTCTCAGGCCGCCTATCACTACGTCCACTATCCCAGCCGGACCAATTTCACCCCAATTTTCGAGAAATTCAATCTGCCGTCCCTCCCCAACAACACCGTCACGTTCTTCGTGGCGGACCAGGGCGCCAATACCTACGGAAATGAGAGCCTTGGCTCGATATTGAGCCAGCTCAAACAGGCCGCGGCGGCCTGGAATTCCGTCGGCGTGTCCGACCTCCGGGTGGCATTTGGCGGCATGGAAGCGTATACCGACAGCCCGACCGTGTCGCGTCCCGGGTTCTCCCAGCCGAGCTCGAACACTCCGGGCGGTGATGTGATCTTCGTCGACACGCCAGGGCTCCTGGGCCTGGGCGCACCGACCGTTTCCACAACGGCGGTGCAGTCGACGACGGGACCGTTCTTCCCGATCCTGCGCGGCGTGGTGATGATCCGCCGCGACAGCAGCCTGGACCCCTGGCCCAGCCGCTCCGAATCGTTTTTTACGACCGCCGTGCATGAAATCGGCCACGCCCTCGGGTTGCAGCACACCTGGACCGGCAGCGCCATGTCGCAGGACGTGATCCGCACGACGTCCCGCGCCCGGCCAGTCGATGCCGACGACATCGCGTCCCTGGCGGTTCTCTACGGCAAGACGAACTGGCAGGCCGGTTATGGGACCATTTCCGGCCGCGTCACCTTTGCGAACAACGGCAACCCCGTCTCGCTGGCATCGGTGGTCGCCATCTCGCCCACCGGACCCGCGGTCAGCACCCTGACGAATCCGGATGGCTCCTACCGGCTCGACGGGCTGCCGGCGAATTTCAGCTATAACCTGTACGTCCATGCGCTGCCCCCCGATGCCATCGTGCAGGACGATTCCGGGTTGCGCCCGCCGGTCGACCAGAACAATCAGCGTTTCGCTGCCAGCACGCCGTTTCAAACTGTCTTTTACGCCGGCGCAACCGGCACGCTCGATCCGCTGCGGGCCACCGTGTTTCCTCTCGCACCCGGAGCGGCGGTCAGCGATATCAACTTCTCCGTGCAGCCGGCCGCGGCGGTGCTGACTTACAACGTCCAGACCTATTCCCGGATCACAACGGAAACCAGGCAATATGGCTATCCGGGGGACGCCGACGTGGTCGGCTATCCCGGCTTCATCGATACCACCTCTCTCACCGGGCTGGTGACGGTGCAGTCGAAGGCTCCGGCCATTCTGCGGGTGCCGCAGTCGGTGACGATTCTCGGCGGGTTCGCGCCCGCCACCCTGGCGAATTCCCTGGCGTCCGTCTATCCGGCCGTATATCCGTTTAGCAATCGTCCCGGCGATCCGATTGCCCTTTACTTCCTTGTGCCCCCGGGCGCGGGAAGCGGTCCCCGCCACATGGTTTTCAACTTCGGCGCCGATATCTACGTTCTGCCGTACGGCGTGGATCTGGTGCAGAAAGGTCCGCCCGTGGCAACCGGCGCGTCGCAAAATGCGGATGGCACGGTCACCATTACGGGCGCGGGCCTCGGCTACGACAGCCGCGTGTTCTTCGATGGATTACAGGCGTCGCAGGGGACCTTCAGCGGCAACGACGCGCAGGGCGCTCTGACCGTGACGCCGCCGCCCGGCGCCAGCGGGCAGGGCGCGGCCATCACGGTCTACAACAGCGACGGGCAGAATTCGACGATCCTGGCCGCCATTGCCCCGCCCGTTTTCAACTACCCCGTTACGGGCGCACCACAGATTCTCTCCATCAGCCCCAATTCGTTGCCGGGCGGCGTTTCCGCGATGGTGGACATCACCGCCGCCAATATGAATTTCGCCGATGGCCAGGTGACGATCGGCTTCGGCTCCGAGGACGTCCAAGTGCGCCGCGTGTGGGTGTTGAGCCCGACGCACGCCCTCGTCAACCTCTCGCTGGCGCCCAACGCGCAACAGGGCTTCGGGGAGGTCAGCGTGATCTCCGGAATGCAGGTAGCGACGGCTCCAAATTCGTTCCAGATCCAACCGGCGCGCGCCGGTCTGCCGGTGATTGCGTCGGTCGTGAACGGCGACCTGCGGCAGCAGACGGTCTTTCCCGGCGGCACCGCCACAATCTTCGGCCAGAACCTGACCGGCGCCCTGATCACGCTCAACGACGTGACGCTCACACCGGCATTTGCCAACTCGACCCAGATTAATTTCCTGATCCCCGCCGGCTTCACTCTGGGACCGGCGACGCTGAAACTGGTCGCGGCAGGCGGCGTGGCCTTCCCGGTCGCGGTGCAAATCGACGCCCCGCCGCCCGTGATTACCGGCGTCACCTCGGGCGTGAACGCGCTGGTAGGCGCCGGGTCGGCGGGCGCCGGCGATGTGCTCCAGGTGCAGGTTACGGGGCTCGATCCCTCCCTGCTCTCCAATCGCCAGGGGCGGCTGCGCGTCACGGTTTCCGGCCTCGAGATGACGGTCCAACAGGTCACGGCGCTGTCGAATGGCATTTTCCAGATCCAGATCGTGGTCAATCAGTCGTTCGGCGCCAGCCAGGTTCCGCTGGTGGTTTGGGTGGATGGCGCCGCCAGCCTACCGGTCAACATCACGGTCCGGTAGACTGTTGGCATGAAACTCTTCGCGATCGCGCTGCTCCTTGCCGGAGCCGCCCTGCCCGCCGGGGATCCTCCCGGATTTCATCTGTGGACTTCCAGCGAGCTGAAGACCTTGTCCAAAAGCCTGGCGCCGAAGATCGACGCGCAGAAGGTCGCCACCCATCCATTGGGGGGACATGGCAACTACACCTTCATGTTGGCGCATCGGGAAGGATCGGGACAGGCCGAATGGCATGCCAGCCAGGCGGATATTTTCTTCGTGCAAAGCGGCGAGGCGACCCTGGTGTATGGCGGATCGCTGGTAAACGGCAAGACCACGCAGCCGAACGAAATGCGCGCCGCGTCGATCGCCGGCGGAACGGAGAAGAAGCTGGCAGCGGGGGACGTGGTGACGATTCCCGCAAAGACTCCGCACCTCTTGAAGCTGGACTCCGGGAAGGAGTTCACGTACTTCGTCGTGAAGGTGACGCAGTAAGGCAAAACCGTTTTAAAAAACGGTTTTTGGCGTATAAGTCCTTTATTTCTGTTAAAAAACCGTTGCGCCGCACACGCGTGTCCGGTTATAACTCGATTAGATTCA
>CAZSQK010000010.1:0-126343 GCA_964608645.1 uncultured Solibacteraceae bacterium
CGGTTTCGCCTCGGGCGCTTTCGGCAGGACCGGCTCATCCGGCGGCGGGAGGCGGTCCCGCCGGCGCCGATCGTGGCGCCCGTGCCGGCGCCGACGGTCGTCGTTCCACCGCCGGCCCCGCAGGTCGAGCCGGCGCCGCTGATGGAGACGCCGCTTCCCCAAATCGCGCCGAAACCGAAAAAACGCCGCGAGCCCAAAACGGTTCCGCCGGCGCCGAAACCGCTCGCGCCGCCGGTGGAAGACCGCATGGCGGTTCAGTTGGTCGAAGCGGCGGCAGTCGATGCGACGCTGCCGGGCGCGGCGGCGCTGCCGCTGCCCCCCGGCGCGCCGATCGCGGCTACCGCGGCCGAGGACGCAAAAGAGCCGGAGAGGCCCGGCAATCGGTTCGTGAAGGCGCTCGGAAAGATCAATCCGTTCCGCCGCAGCGGCAAGCCCGACGATCCCAGTAAATAGTTCCGGTGGCCATTCCGCCGCCCGCTTTGCCGGGGGCTTCCGGCGAGCCGGAAACGTCGTGGAGACGGATCGCGCGGGGGGTGTGTATTCTCTCCAGCATCGGCGAAACCATCGGCGGCCTCTGTTCGAGAGTCGGGCTTGAGAGTAACACGGACAGCCTGAACTATCCCGCCCACACGTCCAGCCCCGTAATCCCGCAATAACTGTTTCCGCACATACAAACGCAAACACATCCGGCCCTTACAGGATTCCCCTAGTGGCTGCACGTCTAAGACACAGGTAAGTCCCCGATCTGAGATATATGTTTGCATCGGGATTGTATTGATCGACCTTTGCGTATAGAATCACGGACTAGCATCTGCACCCAAGGAGGACCCCGTGCCTGCCACTTATACACCGGCTTTCCCTCTGAAAGCCGCCTGGAAGAGCGTCCTGAGCCAGGACGTCATCACCACCAACACGATTCCGGTCGACTCGACTAGCGCGTCCCCCATCGCCGTCTTCACCAATCCGGCGGGCGGCGGCGAGCCGGGCAATCCACTACCCGAGGCTCTGGCCATCGTCAATACCGGTAAGGGCCGGCAGCTCTGCCACGTCGCGCGCGATCCTGAGGCCGACGCGGGTTGGCGCGCCCGCCCCCTCCTGGACGGCCGCGCGGTCGACGAAGTCGCCGCCTGCCTCGTCAACGCCGGCAGCTCCGAGGCCACCATTCACGGCATCTTCCTGCAGGACAATGCCATGCATTCCATCTCCCTGGGCGCCGACGGCGTGACCTGGGAACCTCCCCGACCGGTCTCCGGGCCCTCGATCGCGAAGCCGCGCATCGCCTACTCTCCCCTCGGCAACCGCGCCGTCGTCTACGGCGCCGATCTCGCCGGAGACCTGATCGTCGCCTACCAAAACCAAACGGGCGGACCCTTCGCGAGCCGCCGCTGCAAGACCGGCGGCCTTCTCGCGGGGGGCGATTTCCAGCTCTGCATGACGAGCGACCAGGACTTCCGCATCCTCGCCAACGTCAACGGCGAGGCCCGCCTTCTTACCGGGGTTCTCAATGGCGACACCGTCAGTTCCTCCGGACCGGCGCCCGGCTTGACCGGCAAGGTCAAGCAAATCGCTCTCGGCTACTGGAGCTCCGTCAAGAGCACGGTCATCTTCCTGATCGTGGGCGAGGACAGCGCTCTGCATTCCTGGTCGCAGGGGCAGGCTCAATCGGGACGCGCGCAGCAGATCCCCAACAGCAGCGTCTCCCAGGCGGTCGGACATGTCGCCGAGGACCGCTCTCTCCACGTGTACGCCGTCGATTCCTCCAACCGCCTCTGGGTGCTGCACCAGTCGCCGCAAAGACCGTGGAAGGACGATGGCACACCCAACTGGATGCCGTTTCTCCCACTCGATCAGGGCGTCGCGCGCCTGGCCAGCGACATGCACCCGTCCGCCTCGCCCGCTCTCTTCGCGCTCGACGGCGGCGATTTCTCCCTGCGGCTGCACGAGATGGACGCCGGCTCCCGCCTCTGGCAAAGCCGCACCCTGTTGCAGCCCGCCGCGCGCGGCTTCGAGGTCACCCGCTTCCGCACCGAGATCAATCTCGTCGACAAAAGAGGCGTCCCGCTCTCCAACCACAAAGTGACCCTCTCGGTCGACGACGGAAGCTCCGCCGTGGAGGTCTGGGCCGGCGGCAAAGTCCGCACCGTCGACCATGACGGTGTCGAGGTCGCCAGCGACGCTACCGGCAAACTGACCCTGGCGATTCTCACCAACGCCGGTCTCGCCTGCCCGACCTTGCGCCTCACCGGCGACGGACTCGATCCCGTCGAGATCGAGCCCGCCGGCGAGACGCATCTCTATCTCTCCGGCAAGGGCGCCCTGCATCCCACCCGGCCGGGCGGCGCTTTGCCCGTCTTCGACGAAAGCGGCAACGCCCTCGGGTCGGCGAAGGTCGATGGCAAACCGCTCGCGCCGGCGGCCGGCGATTCCGCCATCGCTAAGGTCGCCGCGGCCGCCATTCGCGGTGGCGCCATGGTCGGCACGAACACGGCGCCGGCGGACTTCCACGGCTTCGCGGCGTCCCTCGACCGGCAGGCGCCCAGGTTCCACTCCTTCCATAGCCCGCAGGAATTGCACGCCTTCCGTTCCCGTCTCGGCCTCGCCAACGTCGAGTTATCCGCGGGTTTGGGGCCCTTCTGGGGAGATATTTTCGAAGGCATCAAGAACGGCCTGATCGCCATCAAGGACTTCATCGTCGACGTCGCCGGGAAAGTCGTCCAACTCGCCGTCCGCATCGGCGAGTGGATCTCCGACACCTTCACCCTCGCCCTCGACAGCCCCGAAAAGGCCGCTCACTTCATCGCCGGCATCTTCGAGTTCGTCGGCGCGCAGATCCACAAGGTGATCGATTGGCTGAAAGCGCTCTTCGATTTCAAGGCCATCTGGCACACCAAAATGGCCCTGGAGCAGGCGATCGTCTCCGTCCCCAGATACATCGGCGGCCTGGCCAAGACCGGCCGCAAAGGCGCGGACAAGTGGTTCGCGAAACAGCAGGCCGAGCTCGACGCTTACTTCGACAAGACGATCGCGAATTACACCGGCAAAAAGTTCTCCGAGCTGGATGGCTGGCAGCCGACCGACGGCTCGGGCGGTTCCACCCCCATCGCGGGCGGCGCCACCAGCAGCGATTTCAACGCCAACCCACATCACAATTGGCTGCAGGACAAGGTTTCCGCCTATGCGCCGGCCGACTCCGGCGTTCCCGAATCCCCCGACAACGCATGGGACGACTTCGCCACGCACATGGGCCACGCCGGCAAGCGGTTCGAGAGCGCCCTCGAGAATTTCAAGGAAACCCTCCTCGTCGTGATCAAGGACCCTTCACTGTTCGCGACCTATGGCATCGCCCACCTGCTCGGCGCCGTCAAGGACCTGATCGGCGGCATGCTCGACGCCTGCGCCGGAATGGTCGATTTCTTCGCCGGACTGATCGAGAGCGCCATGCAGGCATTCGAAAGCCTCCTTACCGCGGCGCTGCCCGTCCCCTTGCTCGACACGCTGTGGAAGTGGATGGCGGAACAGGCCGGCTATCCGGAAGACGGCAAGCTGACGATGTGCTCGCTCATCTCCCTGTTCGCCGCCTTCCCCACCACCATCATCTACAAGCTGATCAAAGGCGTGGACCACGAGCCGTTCCCCACCGGAAAACTGCCGCTGCAGCATGTCTCCCGCGGCGGCCTGCTCGGCGTCACCATGCCCAAGGTCTGCCGCGAGATCTCCTGCATCCTCATCATGATCCGCTGCATTCCCGCCAACATCCAGGACGCTCTCAACGAGCTCTCGCCCTGGTGGATGACCGTCATCGGCGTCGGGTTCTCGGTCGCCATCTGGGTGCTCGCCAACGGCTATCCGGAGTGGGGCGCTCTCGGCTGGATCGCCGCCTCGGCCATCGCGGCCAACATGCTCTGGATCCTGCCCGCCGCGTATTTCATTCTCGAGTTGGAGAACGCTGTGCTTCACAAGTCCATCATGGATAATCGCGGCGACATCTCGAGCGTCGCCTTTACGATTCTCGGCGTCGCCACTCTCGCCTTCGGAATCGTCCAGGACGCGACCGACGAGAAAGTCACCCCGGGACAAGCCGTGTCGAACGTGGTCTCGCCGTTGTCGTCCCTGTTCGCGTTCCTCAACCTGCGCGCCATTCGCGACAGTCCTTATGGGCCCGCCGCGCTCGCCGCCAAGCTCATATTCAATCTCGTCGCATACATCATCGGCGGCGGCGCGCTCCTGGCGTCCGTGGTCGTCGACGACACCGCGGCGGTTGCGTGAAGGACATCCACATGATGACGGCAACCTCTATCGCCCACGCGATGACCAACCAGGATGCAACCAATGGCTGGGACGCGGCCTATGGGATGAACCTCCGGCAGGTGAACGACCTGTTCCTCCAGTACTACCTCCAGGGCGGCCCCGGCCAGTTGGCCGTCCGCCTCCGCGTCGTCCTCTCCGTGCAATCGGCGTTCTGGATCCTCGAAGCGGAATTGGGTCCGCCCAAAGTGGCGTTCCGCCGCGACAGCCAGACCGCCATGCTCGAAATGGAGATCATTTCCGGCGCTCTCATCGCCTTCGATCCTGCGCGTCAAATCGTCCAAAGCGTCGGCCGCCTCCGTCCCATGGAATCGCGGCTACAGGGGCCCCTCGTCCTCCAGCAGACGGCCGGCCGCGTCAACGAAGTCGGCAATGTCGTCGCCGACCTCGGCGCCTCCGCCTACACCCCTGCCATCACCGGCGTGGACCCCAAGTCCGTGCTCCAGACCGATATCGGACTCGCCGTCCAGACGTATTTCGCGGCCGCAAAAACTTCGTACCCGTTAGGGGCCATCCTCGTCGGCGACATCTCGAAGCCGCTCCGCCCCACGAGCTTCCGCTTCTGGGTGCAACAGAAGCCGGCTTCGGAAGACGCGTGCGTTCTCCTGCTGATCCGCACCGACGGCCAACCCGGCACGGTCGGGCCGCTGCCGTCCTATCCCATCCCGGACAGCCACTCGGCGTGCCTGATCGTCTCCAAATCCGTCATCGGCCGGCTGCTCGTCGAAAAGCTGAGCAGCGCCTTCGGCTCGCTGCAATGGAAATTCGAATACCGGCCGGCCGCGGGGTCGTGGCAGGTGGTTTCCACCAGCGGCGCGCTGGACTTCGGCCAGTTCGGGAACGAAGGGCGGAATGACGGCGACTTCTGGTCCTCCGATGGCCAGGCGAACCCGCAGCCCGTGCGCGTCCCCTGTGCCGGCTTCACCGTTGCGCCCGCGGAAGGCTCGCTCAAGGCCGACTGGCATCCCCGGCATGACCAAAATTGGAGCCTCTTTCGGGAGTGGACCGACGCAATGAGCGACTACCATGCCAATACATTCGTCCTCCGCTCCACCATCGCGCCTTCCTTCCGCCAGGCCGGCCCGCTCAGCGTCGATCCCGTCACCGCCAAGGTGACCTTCACAGGCAGGCCCGACTTCTCCGTGAACGCCGAGGGAGACCCGGACTTCTTCCAACAGATCTTCGAGCGCCGCAGGGCCGTCCCCGACGGAATCGTCGAGAAACTCAGGAATGCGTTGGAGCCGCCCTTCCACGACTTTCACCTGCCCGAGATCAATGCCCTGGCGCTCGGCAGCCTCTTGTTTCCCTCGCAGCACGCCGTAAGTCTCACCGAGGCGAAACTCCCCGGCGACCTCTACCTCACCGGCGCTCTGGTCCCGACCATCGCCGTCACCCCCGTGGACGCGGCCGTCACCCCCGGCAATACCGTTCAGTTCACCGCCGTCAGCCACAGTGAAAAGGACATCCTGTGGAGCATCACTCCGAATCTGGGAGCGATCAGCGCCACCGGCCTGTATACGGCGCCCAAGCGGCACGCCGGCGCAACCATCGTCGTTGTCACCGCGAGGAGCCGTTCCAATAACGCCCTGACCGGCGGCGCCCTGTTGCTCGTCTACCAGCCGGCCGCCTCAACCGGAGTCGCCGTCTCGCCCGATGTCGCGCGCGTGACCGCCGGCCAGTCCATCGAGCTCACCACCACCGATCCCGCCAACAACCCGATCGACGTCAAGTGGTCGTTGTCCCCCGACGTCGGCCATATCCAAGCCGGCTGGTCGCACGGCAAGTACACCTACACCGCGCCCGACACGATTGCCCGCGCGGTCTCGATCAAAGCCACCGCCACTGACGCCAAGACCCCGTCGCGCACCGGCGTCGCCTCCATCTCGCTTGCCCCCACCGTCAAAGTCTCCGTCTCCCCACCCTCATCCGACGTGAAGTTCGGAGGCGCGCTCGAATTGAAAGCGACGGCCGCCGGCGTCGACCCGGACCACTTCCGCTGGGCGGTCTTTCCGGTTGGAGCCGGAGTCGTCGAGCCGCACGACGACGCGAGCCGCGCGACTTACCGTGCGCCCGCTTCGTCCAAGGACACGGACGTCAAGGTCATTGCCTACAAGGTAGACGACGACGCCGCTGTCGGCCTCGGCTCCGCCAACGTCAACCTCATTCCGTGAGGGATGTAGGTTATGGTTTACCCTTACTTGCCGAAAAGCGCTTCGATGCGGGCGCGGACTTCGGGTTGCGCAAAGGTGCGGCGGTGCATGGCAAGCTCCTTCTCCACCACGGCGGGGAGGTCCTCGCGCATCGCGGCGGCCAGGTTGCGCTTCAGCTCGATCAGGGCGAGACGCGGCTTGTCGGCCAGTTCCCGGGCCAGCGACAGGGCCGCGGGAATCACCTCCGCGCGTTTCACGACGCGCGCCTGGATGCCGCGGCCTTTCAGCTCGATGCCCTGGTAATTGCGCGCGGTGAACAGCATCTCCGTGCCCAACAGCAGGCCGAGTTTTTTGGGAACGATGTAGGTTCCCCCCATCCCGGGCGTGAACCCGTACTTCATGAAAACGGCGCCGTACAAAGCCTCTTCGGCCATCACCAGCAGATCGGCGTAGCAGCCAAAGACGAGGCCGCCGCCTAGAGCGTGGCCCTGCATGGCCGCAATCACGGGGAGATCGCACTGCAACAGCAGGTCGTAGAACGGGACGTCGGAGAACTGCACGACGCCGTCGAGAATGCCGATCAGCTCCTCCTTGGTGCCGCCGCAGCAGAAATAGTTGCCGTACCCGTGCACGATGACGACCTTCAGAGAGAGATCGCCGCGGATCCGGTCGAAGGTCTTCATGAGACCCTCGATGAGCGATTGGGTAAAGGTATTGCCGGAAGCACGATCGTCCAGTTCCACCAAGGCGATGTGCTCGGGGGTGACGGTGAGCCTGACTACGTCGTTCATGGCGTCCTCACCGCTCCCTCTCCCAGGGAAACTGCCCCTGATTGACGAACGCGTCGATGTTGTCGCGCACCGCGGGCTGCGCCAGGAGGCGGGAGAGTTCTTCCACCGCGACCCGCTCCATCTCGGCGTTCACCATCCACATTTTGCGGAAGTACTGTTTCAGGTCGCCGACCGTCTCGGGGCGGACGCGCATGCTGCGCACGAGCAGGCGGCGGATGGCCTCGTCGGGCGTGTCGCTGATTTCGTCGACCAGGTGGCAGGCGAGGGCTTCGGCCGCGGGAATCGTGGAGGTCGTGAGAGCGAGCTTGTAGGCCGGCTGGACGCCCGTCCGCCGGATCAAAAACGGCAGGACGCAGCACGGCAGCAGGCCCCACAGAGCTTCCGGAAGACTGAACGTGGAGCGGGCGGTCGCCACTACCAGGTCGCTGGCGGCAGCCAAGCCGACGCCGCCGCCCGCGACGCGCCCGTCCAGTTTGCAGAAGACGATCTTCGGTGTCAGGGTGAAGCGCCGCAGCAGTCCGATGTATGCCTCGATCTCGCCTGCGGACTGAGCGGCGGCGTCTTCGAAATCCATCCCGGTGCAGAAGACGCCGCCGCTACCCTCCAGGACCATGGCGGGACATTCGGCGTCCCGCTCGACCTCGTCCAGCACCTCGTGGAGTTCCTGCAACATGCGGACGCTGATGCTGTTTTGCCGCTCCGGACGATGCAAGGTCACGGACAGGCACTTCGGCTTCTGGCGCACCTGGAGAGTCGAATAGGTCATGGTTGCTCTAACTCCAGCCGTACTCCCGATGGTAATTCCGCACGCGCTTCAGGACTAAGAGCCCGCGCCCTTCGAATTGCCGCTGATAAATCGCGGCGTAGGGGGTCAGATCGACCTCCTGGTCCTTCACCCCGAATCCCCAGGCCTCCGCGGCGTCCAATGCCGCTTCGTACTCCGGCATCGTCAATTCGTGGCGCGATTGCAAGGCATCCGCGATGCGCAGGCTGCGCAGACGCGTCTGCGCGCGGTCCGAAACGACGCCGCTGAAAAACTCCGAGGAGCAGCCCGAGCCGTAGGAGAACAGCCCCACGCGGCGCGGCGCCTGGAAGTCTCCATGATCGATCAGGCTGCACAAGGCGAGGTAGAGGGTGGCCGAGTAGACATTGCCGATATCCACGCAATATTGGAGCGACGGCCCCACCCGCTTTTGGAAATCGGCGTCGCCTTCGGCGGGAGGCATGCTGTTGAGTTTGCGCATCATCATGCGGTGCGCGCCTTTCACCATGCCGGCGAACGGAGTATGAAAGACCATGTAATCGAAAGTGCGCTGGTAATCGGCGCCCTCGATTCTCGCCGCGTACGCCTCATAACTCTTTTCCAGGCATTCGAGATAGGACCACAAGGAGAGATCGGGATCGCCCGTCTCGAGATTGACCGCGGGACGGCACGTGTCCATCACCTCGTAGCTGTGGTATCCGTTGGCGCCGAAATCGAGCGTCAGGATCTCGGGGCGGTCGCTGACGAGCATGGCGACGGCGCCGGCGCCCTGGGAAGGCTCGGCGTACGTGCGTTTGGCGGCCGCGCCGGCGACATCGGTGGCGATCACGAGAGCCCTGGCGCCCGGCGCCGACCCTGCCGCGACCCAGTTGGCGGCCATCTGCAGCCCCGCCGTACCGGCGTAACATGCCTGCTTGGTCTCGAACAATCGCGTGCGCCGATGCAAGCCGAGATAGTGGTGGACGTACGACGCCATGGCCTTGCCGAAGTCGATTCCGGACTCCGATGCCGTGATCACCAACTCGATGGAAGCCTTCTCGGCTTCGCTCAGGCGATCGATGATCGGCTTGGCCGCGTTGACGGCATTGGTCACGGGATCTTCGCAGGAGAGGCCGACCGCCTTCTTGCGCATCAGGAGATTATTGAATCGCGCGAGCGACAGTCCGCGCGCCTCGAACAGCGCGCGCACGTCCATCACGGTCCGGCCGCCGTATGCGTGAATCGCTTCGATGCCGACTGCCACTACGCCTCCAGATGGCGGCAAAAGATCTGCACCAGTCCCCTCAGATTCTGAATCCCCTGCAACTCCGAGCGGGGAACGGACACCCCCAGGGCTTCCATGGAGCACATGGTGACTTCCACGCGGTCGAGGGAATTGGCGCCCAGCTCGACGAGGCTGCGCTCTGGAGTGACTTCGTCGGGGCTGATGCCCAGCACCTCGACAACCGTCGACTTGACCACGCTGAATACCTGCTGTTCATTCATTTTCGATAGCACCTATGCCGCATCTTAACGGGCGGCCGGAACCGCGCGACTGAATTTTTCCAATTGCGCGGACAGCGTCGCGGCGGCGCCGTCCATGAGCATCTCGGCAATTTGATCCACATGCCTCTGCCGCCAGTTCTCGTGCGCCGTGCCTTTGACCCATTGATTGAACGCCCCGATGGCGGGCCCGCAATGCACCTGATAATCGACGCGCTGGTCCGCCGACCCCATGCGCGCCAGGCGGGCGGAGTGAATGAAGTACCACTTGAAGATCAGGGCCATTTTGTGTTTCGGGCTCCTCTCCGCCTTCTCGATCTCCTCCGGATTCACACGCGCATAGTACGCCTTGGTTTCCTCGTACACCTCGCGGAAGGTACGCTTGAAATACTTGGTTTCGATCTGCTCGCGGGTCTTGGCGTCGATATCGTCCAGAGATTCGAACTGGCGGTACAGGTCGAATAGCTTGTTGGCGCGCGCCGGAAAGAAGAGGCCTTTCTTCAGCACCCGGACCTTGGAGCCCTGCTCGAACATGTCGCCGGCCGGAGCGATGGCCGTGTCCTGGATCTCCGCCTGTTGCAGCATGTCCTTCACCTGGTCGCTGTTTCCGGCCTCGACGGTGCACTGGTTGACCGAACCGGTCACCACAAAATCCGCGCCCAGGACGAACGCCGCCGCCACCGCCTCCGGCGCGCCGAGACCGCCCGCCGCTCCTACGCGGATGGGGAACGCCGTCGATTGGCGCCTCACGACATCGTCTCGCATGCGCAGGATGGCGGGAACCAGGACGAGGGCGACCCCCTGATCGGTGTGTCCGCCGGAATCCGCCTCGACGCAAACGTCGTCGGCCATGGGAAGCGCGCGTGCGAGTTCCGCCTCTGCCGCCGTGATTTTCCCGGCGGCTGCAAGGTCGCGGAGCATGCGGTCGGAGGGAGGATCGAGAAACTGCTGCGCCACTTCGGGGCGCGACACCTTGGCCAGCACGCGATGCGCGATGCGGACCCCGCCGCCGGCTTCGCGCCCGATCCCGCTCACCCGGTAGCGGACCAACGCGGGCGAGACCTGCGTGTAGGCGGCGGCCTCGACACGAGCGATGCCGCGCCGCAGGAACAGGTCGACGGTGGCCTCCTCGAGGCCGGGATTTCCCGGGCTGTTCAGCAGGTTCATTCCGTAACTGGCGCCGGCCGGAATCTGCTCCTGGATGTGGGCGATGTCGGATTCCACGCGATCGAGCGCCAGCCCGCCGGTTCCTAAATACGAAAGCAGGCTGGCGCGCGCCATGCGCACGACGAGCTCCTTAGACGCGATTCCCTTGTACATCGCGCCGGCGGCATAGGCAAACCGGACCTGGTGATCGCGCCGGAACGACGGGCAGCCTAATTCCTCGCCTCGAATCGTCATCGCATTGATCCCGCCGGCGCCGCGGGCGCATATCCGAATGGAGTCACAAAGGCCCGGAAGGTGGATTGCGAGCTCTTCGGCAGGTTGTACTTCACGAAATTGGACAGCGTGCCGGCCGGTCCGAGGTCGACATAAGAATGCGGCCCGCTGCGCTCGAGCTCCTGCACCGTCCGCTGAAAATCGACGGGGAGCCGCACCGCATCCCAGAGGTGTTGCGGCGTCAGACAGCCGGTCCATCCCCCGTCCCGCGCGGACATGGTCCGGATGGCCTCGTGGCTGCGAACCGTCGAAAAGCTCAGGCTTTCCGCATACGAGACGAAGGCGCGCTCGATGGGATCGATAGCCGGCGTGTGAAACGCATAGCGAACCGGCAGGCGCTGCACCGGCACGCGGTCGCCGAGCAGGCTTCTCTCCAGGCGCTCGATGACGCCGGCGGCGCCGCTGACGACAAAGTGGGTGGCGAAGTTCCGCGCCGCGATCCACGCGCCGTCCGAAAGCCCGGGCCGGCCACTCACGATGGCGGGATCCGCCAGGACCGCGAGCATGCCGCCTTCGGACAGCGAACCCTCCGCCAACTCGGCCAGGCGAACGGCGACCCGCAGACCCTCTTCGAGCGCCAGAGTTCCGCCGAGCACGGCGGCCGTGATTTCGCCGATGCTGTAGCCGAGAATCGCGTCCGGCCGCGGCCCTCGCGCCAACAGAACCTGCGCGGCGCTGTACTGCGCCGCGCAGATGGCGGGATTCGCAAACAGCGTGCGGTCGAACGGCGCGAAGCGGTCGGCGCGCTCGCGATAAATGAAGTCCACCAGCGACAGACCGAGCATCGGCTCCAGCAGACCGCTGCACAACCGCATGCTCTCGCGAAAGACGGGCTCCGCTTCGTACGCGCCGCGCGCCATCTGGTAATACTGGGAGCCTTGGCCGCTGCACATCCAGATGGTCATGGTTACGCCTGTTTGCGGGTCTTGCGCACGGGCTTGGCGGGAGTTTCCTTGAGCAGCCGGCCGTATTCCATTTTGAGCAGCCGGTCGGCAGTCTCGAAATACCGGTCGTCATGCGTGACCACAATGACGGTCTTTCCCTGCTTCTTGAGCTCCTGCAGAATCACTTCATAAAAGTACTTGCGGAACTCGGGGTCCTGGTCCGCCGCCAGCTCGTCGAAGACATAAATCGGACGGTCCTCCAGCAGCGCGATCAGCAACGCCAGGCGCTTCCGCTGCCCCGTCGACAGGTTCAGGTTCACGAAGGCGCCGTCCTGGTAAGAGGTCTTTCCGGTGAGCTGCATTTCCCGGAGAAGTTCGACCACCCGCTCCTGGCTCACCGCCTTCGCGCCGTACAGGCGGTCGAACAGGTGGAAATCGGAAAACACGATCGAGAAGAACTCGCGATAGTTTTGGATGTTCTCGTCGGTCACCGGCAGCCCGTCGAAATGGATCGTGCCGGCCAGCGGTTTGTAGAGCCCGGTAAGGAGTTTGAGCAGGGTCGATTTGCCGCTTCCGTTGCCGCCCTGAATGTACAGGAGATCACCACCCTTGATGATCAGCTCGTCGATCTGCACGGAAAAGGCGCGGTCCTGGGGACCGGGGTAGCTGAAGATCAGATTGCGGGCGACGATATCGCCGCTGGGCTGGCGGAGCGGCCAGGGGTTCACAGCCGCGGTGTCTTCCTTGATTTCCAGATCGTCCAGCACCGCTTCCAGGCGCGCGATGTTTTCAATGGCGACATCGGTCTTCGTGATATTCGGCAACGCCTGCACAAAGACCGTGCCGTTGCCGAGCAGAAACAGAAGGATCGTCGTGATGGTCAGAGTTTGCTCCTGGTTGAGGGAGCCAAGCTTGGGCAATAGAAACAGAACCGCGGCCAGCAGGATATAGAAAAAGATGTACGTGTAGATTTCGGAGTCGATAATGCTGATGGCCGTCTTGGTGTTGAGCGCCTTCGCGTCCACGGAGCTCTTGCGGATGTGGTTTTCGAAGAGATCGGCGCTCTTTTCCCGGCTCATCTTCAATTCCTTGAAGCCGTCGAGAAACTGATGAAACGAGTTGAGGAACTCGTCTTCCTTGCGCAGCGAGTTGCTCAGGTCCGCTCCGATGGAGCTGTTCAGACGCCAGATGACGAAGGCGCAAGCCGCCACGCACACGCCGACAATGTAGATCGCCGGAATCGAGATATTAGCGACGTAAATGAAGGAGCAGACCAGCATGATGCCGGCTGGAATGCCCTGTCCGAAATGCTTCGCCCCGTCGACGATCACCAGGGTGTTTTCCGAGACCGCATTGATTAACTGCGACCGGTCGAGCCCTTCGAAGGAGATCAGGTTGGCATGACGGATCTTCTCCAGGATGCGGATGCGGAGCTGCGAAATCGCCTGCTGCACGTAGCGCGTGAGTTTGACGTTGACGATTTTCTTCGTGTAGGAAAACGTGGTCACGCAGACGATGAAAAAGAGCAGATACTTCAGGGTCGCCGAGGGATCTCCGTGCGCCTCCGTGACTCCCTGGACAATCACCAGCACCAGCGCGTTGCTGATCCCGATGATCAGAAAACCCAGAACCAGCTCGAGCAGGTTGATGTCGGTTTCCTGTTTCAGAAGCTCGATGAGCTTGCTTCTCATCATGAGGTCTGAACCATTGCCTTGCCCGAAGCGCTATCCTCCGCCGGGGCCCACCCTTCGGGAAGGGAGTCGAGCACACCCTGCACGGCAGCCGCCAGCGCGGCGGCGTGCGGCTCCTGCATCATGCTGTAGTGATTGCCGGGGACGCCGCGCGTCATCAATTGCCCTGTCACTACGCCCTCCCATCCGTGTGCGGCCGGCGAATCGCCCCCGGGAACCGACTCCGAGGCGCACAACAGCGCCACCGCGCCGGCATAGACGCCGGGTTCATAAACGGAGAAAGCATGCTCATTGATTTTATACACGTCGAGCACGTCCACGGCGCCGGCATGTTCCAGAGAAGCGGCTGCTTGCGCCTGCTCGATGGCGAGCCGCTCCTGCTTCTCCCAGTCGGCCAGCAATGCGGCATCACCGGAGCCGTGCAACTTCCTCACGGCGGCGGGATGATAGCTGTCCATCAGGATCAGGGGCGCCACCGGTTTGCCCAGCGCCGATAACTGCCTCGCCATTTCGAACGCCACCACGCCGCCGAACGACCAGCCGCCCAGGTGATAAGGCCCCTCCGGCTGGGCGCGCAGCAACTCCTCGACATACGCGGACGCCATGGCCTCCACCGAGGAGAGCATCGGCAGACCGGCCAGCGCCGGCGATTGCACGCCGAACAGCGGCCGGCCGGGCGCCAAACGATGCGCCAGCGGCAGATAGCCAAACAGAGCGCCGCCGATCGGGTGCACGCAGAAGAACGGCAGCCGGGCGCCGCCCACCCGCAGGGGAACGACCACGGACCTCCTTGCCGGCGGGCTGTGGCTCGACAACAATTCCGCCTGCCGCGCGATGGTGGGATTGCGGATCAAGCTCGCCAGCGGCAATTCGACCCCGAACTGCTGATGGATGCGCGCCATCAGCCGCACCGAGAGGAGGGAGTGGCCTCCCAGATCGAAGAAACTGTCGTGCACGCCGACATTGGAGACGCCGAGCACTTGCGACCAGATTTCCGCGAGCCGCGCTTCCTGGGGATCGCGCGGAGCCGAACGCTCGGGCGAAACCGCGGGCGTCGCGGCGGCCGCGGAAAGGGCGCGGCGATTGACCTTGCCGCCGGCCGATTTGGGCAGGCGCTCTTCGAAGACGAACGCCGCGGGGATCATGTATGCCGGCGCCCGCGCCGCAAGATCCTGCCGCAGTGACGCCGCCGTCGGCGCGGGCAGTACATCCGGGTGGAGCACGATGTGGGCGATGAGCTGCGGGTCGCCTGCTCCGTTGGCATGCGCGGCTACCGCGCATTCACGGATCCCCGGCAGCGCCGCCAGCAGGGTTTCGATCTCGCCCGGCTCGATGCGGAAACCGCGAATCTTCACCTGGTCGTCGATGCGCCCGAGAAACTCCAGATGGCCATCGGGCCGGAACCGCGCCCGATCTCCGGTGCGGTACATCCGCGCCCCCGCGCTCGCATCGAACGGGTCGGGCACGAAGCTCGCGATGGTCAGCTCCGGACGGTTGAGATACCCCTCGGCCAGGCAGTTGCCCCCGATATAGAGCTCGCCCGCGACCCCGGCGGGCGCGAGATTGTCGCCGGAGTCCAGAACGTAGATCCGCCGGCCCGGCAGCGGGCGGCCGATCGGCACGCGCTCCCAACCGAAGTCATTTCCAGCCTCGACCTCGTAGGCGGTGGCCGTGATGGTGGCTTCGGTCGGCCCATAGGCGTTCACCAGGCGGACATGCCGGGGAACGACCTGCCGCCACAAGTCCGCCGTTGCGGTCTTCAGCGCTTCGCCGCCCACAATCACGAGACGCGGGGGTTCGGCGGGCGCCAACTCCGGCGCTTCCGACCATGCCAGCAGCAATTCATGCAGGTACGCCGGTGGAAGGTCCAGCACGCTCGGCTTCCAGTCCTTCACCTTGTCGCGGAATTCCCGCGGCGTCCACAGTTCGATATCGTCGAGGATCAACGCGGCGCCCGCCATCAAGGCCGGGACGATTTCCTCCAGGGAGGCGTCGAACTGGAGCGACGCAAACTGCAGAACGCGGTCGGCCGGCGAGAGTTCATAATACGACTGCATCGCGACACAGTGACGGGCCAAGGCACCGTGGGAAACCGCGACGCCCTTCGGCCGGCCGGTCGACCCAGAGGTGTAGATGATGTAGGCGACGTCGTCCAGCCGCGCCTCGACGTTCAGCGCCGGGCCGTCGAAGGGGGCGCCGGCATCCACGATCGTATGGAACCGGGAGCGGATTTCCGCCGCCGCGCCATCCGCGATTGCCACGCGGATGCCGGCGTCGTCGCGGCAGAATTCGAGCCGTTCGGCCGGCAGATCCGGATCCAACGGAACGTAAGTCCCGCCGGCCTTCCAAATCGCGAGCATGGCGGCAATCGAAGCCTCCGACTTGCGCAGGCACACGCCCACCGCCGCGCCGCGCTGCACACCGGCAAGTTGCAGCGCGCCGGCAAGCCGGTCCGCGCGCTCTTCGATTTCCCGGTACGGGACCGACCTTCCGCCAAACACTACGGCCTCGCTCTCGGGATGGCGGCGGGCGGCGCCGGCAATCGTCTGATGGACCGGGATCGCGCCGCCGTTGGCGACGGCGCCGCCGTCTCCGAGGCTCACCAGCGCGCGGCGCTCCTCGTCATTCAACAAGGGAAGCTCGAGAATCCGCCGCCGCGGATCGCCCGTGACGGCTTCCAGAATGTTGTGAAAACCCGCCGCCATTCTCGCGATGGTCGCGCGGTCGAACAGGTCCGTGCTGTACTCCCACGAGCACGCCAGCGAGCCCTGATCTTCGGCTACATCAAGGGTCAGATCGAACTTGGCGATGCGGCTCTCCAATTCCACCGGAGAAACCTCGATGCCGTCGAAGGCCGCCGATTCCAGGGGCGCGTTCTGCATCGCGAACATCACCTGAAACACCGGCGCGTGGCTCTGGCTGCGCTCGGGGCGCAGGGCGTCGACAATCTTCTCGAAGGGGACATCCTGGTTCTCGTAGGCTTCGAGCGCGGTCTCTTTGACGTGAAGCAGCAGATCCGCGAACGCCGGATTTCGATCCAGGTCGAGCCGCAACACGAGCGTATTCACGAACAGGCCGATGAGCGGATCGGTTTCGCTGCGGGTCCGATTGGCGATGGGCGATCCGACGAGAATGTCCGCGTCGCCGCTGTACCGGTGGAGGAGCACGCCGAAAACCGCCAGCAGCGTCATGAACAGCGTGGCTTCGGAATCGCGCGACAAGTTCTTCAGCCGGGCGGTCAATTCCGGCCCGATGCGGTGGGATTCGGCGCCGCCCAGGGAGGTCTGGACGGCCGGCCGCGGCCGGTCCGCCGGCAGCACCAACAGATGCGGCGCGCCGCTGAGCTTTTCCCGCCAGTAGTCGAGTTGGCGGGCCCAAACCGGCGCGGCGAGTCGATCTCGCTGGGCCGCGGCGAAATCGGCATATTGCAAAAGCAGGTCCGGCAGCCGCGCGGGCCGTTGTTGCGCGAATGCGTTGTAAAGCTCCGCCATCTCTCGCAGCAGAATCCCCAATGACCATCCGTCGAACACCAGATGATGAAGGGTGAGCGCGAGCAGGCTGTTGCCGGCGTCGAGTTGGACGACGCAGCCGCGCACTAGCAGGTCGGAACCCAGATCGAAAGGACGAAGAGCGACGGCCTCGATGCGCGTCCGCGCCTGCGCCTGCCGCTCCGCGCCGTCGTCGAGCGCTGTCAGATCGTGGGTGACAAGCGTGAAATCCGCGGCCGGCCTGATCTCGAGCGCGGCCTCGCCGTCGCGAACCTCGATGCGGCTGCGCAGAACCTCGTGCCGGCGCAGGATTTCGACGATCGCGTGTTGCAGCGCCTCGACCTGAAGCCGTCCCGTGAAACGCAGCACGATCGGCACGTTGTACGTCGCGGATGGACCTTCCAGACGCGACAGAAACCACAGCCGCTCCTGGGCAAACGAAAGGGCGAGCCGGCCGTTGCGCGGAATCGCCTGCAACGGGACGATGGGCGCGCGATCGGGCTGTTGTAACTCGGCGTCGATGCGCGCCGCCAGGGCAGCTAACACCGGCGCGCTGAAGATCGCCGCCAAGGGCAGGTCTACCGAGAAGCGGTCCCGGACGATCGACGCGAGCCTGGTGGCGAGGATCGAGTGGCCTCCCAGGTGGAAGAAATGGTCGTGGCGGCCCACGCGGCCGGCTTTGAGCAACCCGGCCCAGATCTCCGACAGCGCGAGCTCCAAGGCGGTTTGCGGAGCCTCATAAGCTTCCGCTGGAGGGGCGGCGCACTTCGCGGCGGCGGGCAAGGCGTTGCGGTCCAGCTTGCCGTTGGCGTTGAGCGGCATCCGCTCCAACGGCACGAAAATCGCCGGCGTCATGTAATCCGGCAGCGTGCGCTGCAGGTGCGCCTCCAGCGCCTCGCGCGCCGGCGGAGCGCCCGCCGGGACGTAATACGCCAGCAGGATCTGGTCGCCGGCCGCCGACCGGCCGGTCACCACGACGCTCTCCTTCACCATCGGGTGCTCGTTCAGAGCGCATTCGATCTCGCCCAATTCGATGCGGAATCCGCGGATTTTCACCTGGTGGTCGATACGGCCGAGGTATTCGATATTGCCGTCGGGCAAATAGCGGGCGAGGTCGCCAGTTTTGTAGAGGCGGCTGGCGGGATCCGCGTCGAAGGGATTGCGGATGAACTTCTCGGCCGTCAGCTCCGGACGGTTCAGATAACCCTTGGCCAGCCCGGCTCCGCCGATGTGCAGCTCTCCGCGCACGCCGATCGGAACGCGGTTGAGGTGGGAATCGAGGATGAAAATGCTTGTGTTCGCGATCGGCCGGCCGATGGGCACGGAGCGCACGTCCGCATCCGGCCGGCATTCGTAAAACGTGACGTCCACGGCCGCCTCGGTGGGGCCGTAGAGATTGTGCAGCTCCGCCTGCATGCGCTCGAAGAAGCGCTGCTGCAACTCGACCGGCAGAGCCTCCCCGCTGCAGATCACCCGCTTCAGGGAATCGCACGCTCCGGCGCTCTTCTCCTCCAGGAACGCCTGCAGCATGGAGGGAACGAAATGAATGGTGGTGATGCGCTCCTGCCGAATCAGACCGGCCAGGTATCCGCTATCGCGGTGGCCGCCCGGTTTCGCGAGAACTAATGTGGCGCCCGTGAGCAGCGGCCAGAAGAACTCCCACACCGACACGTCGAAGCTGAACGGCGTCTTCTGCAGAACCCGATCCGCCGGCGTGAGACGGTACGCTTCCTGCATCCACAGCAGCCGGTTGCGGATTCCCCCATGTGTATTCATCGCGCCCTTCGGCTTGCCGGTGGTGCCGGAGGTGTAGATCACGTACGCCAGATCGTCGGGCCCGGCGGCGGAATCGGGCGCCTCCGCGGGAAAGGCCTCGATCATGCTCCAGTCGCGGTCGAGACAAACCACACGCGAGTGGGCGGAGGGAAGAATCGAGGCCAATTGGGCCTGCGTCAAAACGACGGCGCAGTTGGCGTCGTCCATCATGAACGAGAGCCGTTCCGCGGGATAGTCGGGATCGAGCGGCAGGTATGCCGCGCCGGCCTTCAGGATCCCATAGAGCGCGACCACCATCTCGAACGAGCGCTCCATGAGCACGCCCACCAGCGCATTGCGGCCGACGCCGGCAATGCGCAGGAAATTGGCGAGACGGTTCGCCTGGGCTTCGAGCTCGCCGTACGTCAAGTCCACGCCTTCGCGGCGGAGCGCCACGGATCGAGGCGTGGCTTGCGCGGCGGCGGCGATCAATTCGTGCAAGAGCCGCGTCTCACCATAATCGCGGGCCGTGTCGTTCCATTGCGCGAGCTGCAGCAGCTCCTTCTCCGGCAGGATCGGGATGGCGGCAATGGGCTGCGCGCAATCGGCGGCGACACTCTCCAGCACCGTGCGGAGATGCGCAGCCATCCGCGCGATCGTCTCCGGATGGAACAGGTCCGGATTGTACAGGAACACTCCGGCGAACCCGCCGGGAGTCTCCATCATGTCCAGGGTGAGGTCGAACTGCCCTTCCTGCTGCGCCATATCGAATGGCTCGAGGCGCAAGCCGCCCCATTCCCATGTCGCCTGGGAGCCGCTGCCGCCGGCCAGCGCGCCCAAGGCAGTCGCATTCGGCGCGTTCTGGAAGACGAACGAAATCTGGAACAGTGGCGAACGGCTGGGATCGCGCACCGGGCGCAGGCGTTCCACCAGCAGGGGAAACGGGAAATCCTGATGCTTCAGGGCGTCCTGCACCAGGCGCCGCACGCGGCCGAGCAACTCGGCGAAGGTCGGGTTGCCCGATACGTCGCCGCGCAGCACCACGGGATTGACCAGGTAGCCGACGACCTTGGCGAATTCGGGCCGGGTTCTGCCGGAGAATGGCGATCCCACCGGCAGATCCTCCTCGCCGGTGTAGCGGTGCAGGCAAACGTAAAACGCGGAGAGTAGGAGCACGTACGACGTGACGCCCTCGGCGCGGGCGCGCTCCTTCAAGCGGCGCGTCATCTCCTCCGGAATCGTGAAGCGATACGACGCTCCGTGCGACGTCAGGACGGGCGGCCTCGGCCGGTCGCCCGGAAGATCGAGCACCGGCAGATTGCCCGAAAGTTGCCGCTGCCAGTACTCCTGGTGCTCCGCCCCGGCGGCGCTTGCGAGCATCTCCCGCTGCCATTGGACCAGGCGCTCGTACGATCCGGCCTCGGCCAGTTCCGCGACGGCGCCCGCGGCTTCCGCCGCATAGAGACGGCCCCACTCGTCGAGGAGGAGCCATAGCGACCACGCATCCACGCCGATGTGATGGATGGTCGCGAGCAGGACATGTTCGCTGTCTCCGCGGCTGAAAACATGCACGCGAACGATCGGATCCTGGTGCAGGCGGAAGGGCTGCTTGTAGGCCTCTTCGACGCGCACCTGCAGCTCGTCGTCCGTCCAGCCGCGGGCATCCGCATAGAGGATCGGGAGGGCGCGCGTTTCGGGAATCTCGTGGACGGGCTCGCCGTCGCGAACCACAATGGACGCGCGCAGGATCGCATGCCGCGCGGCCAGCTTCTGCAACGCCGCTTCGAGCGCCGGCAGATTCAGCCGCGACCGCACGCGCGCCTGGAACGCCACGTGGTAGGCGGCGGATTCCGGATCCATCTGGTTGAGGAACCACAGCGCGCGCTGGCCGTGCGACAGCGGCATGGTGGCAACCGGCGGCGGCGCCGCGTGCGGCTCGGGGGCAACGTGCGCGCTGAGCAACGCTCCGTGCGCCTGGCAGAGATGCTCGGCCAAAGCCCTGATGGAGGGATACTCGAACACGAGGGTTGGCGCGACTTCGATGCCGTACGCCGTGTTCAAATAGCCGGCGATTTCCACGAAGCCAATCGAATCCACACCGTAGCCGGTCAGGTCGCGCGTGACGTCCAGCTCCTCGATATCGATGTTGAGGATCTTCGAGACCGCAGCCAGAAGCTGCCGTTCGACCGACGGCGCCAGGCCTCCGGCGGAGACGTTTGCCGCGGTAGGGACGGACGCGTCCGCGCCGGCGTCGAGGATGCGCAACAATTTGCCGCGCGAGCCCTGGAGGTAAAGCACCTGCGGGTGCGGCAGGCCCAGTATCACACGAAACGCCTCGATGCCTTCGTCCTTGCGGACCGGCGCCATTCCGGCCGCCGCGATCAGGGTCTCGACGGTGGCGCCGGCATGCATGCCGCCATCCTGCCAGAGCGGCCAGTTGATCGAGATCGTCCTGCCTTGCCGGGCGCCTTCCCGGCGAAGGCGTTCGCGATCCTCCGCGAACGCGTCGAGAAACGCGTTGGCGGCGGCGTAATCGCTCTGCCCGGCGTTGCCGAGCACCGACGCGATCGAGGAAAACAGCACGAAGAAGTCCAGCTCCGCGGCGCCGATCGCGCGGTCCAGATGCACAGCGCCGGTCGCTTTCGGCGCCCACACGGCGGAAAGCTCGGCGGCGGTCTTTTGCAGGATCAGCGAGTTTCGCAGGACGCCGGCGCCATGAAAGACGCCGTGCAGCGATCCGAAGCGCGCGCGGATGTTCGCGATGAGCGAGTCTACATCCGCTGGCGACGCGACGTCCGCCCGCACATAGACGGCTTCCCCGCCCGCGGCGCTCCAGCCGGCGAGCATCGCGGCGGTCTCCGCGGACAGTTCGGATCGTCCGGCCAGGATCACGCGGGCCTGGAAGGTCCGCGCCAGATGCTCCGCGAAGATCAGTCCCAACCCGCCGGCGCCCCCGGTGATCAGGTACACGCCCTGCCGGCGCAATTGGATCGCTTCGCTGCGGTCTTGCGGCGGCTCAGCCTCTTCCAGTTCGCGCACCCAGCGCTTGCCGGATGCCAGCCGGACGTCGCCGCTGCCCCCCGCCGCAAGCTCCGTGCGGATTGCAGCCGCCAGGTCTCCCGGATCCGCCGCGCACAGCGTCTTGCACTGGAGCTTCGGATGCTCCAGCTTCAACGTCTTCAGAAAACCGGTCACGGCGGCGCCGGCGGGCCGGTCCGGATACACGCACAATAATTGCCGGGCCTGCGGCGCGCCGGCGGAAAGCAGCGCCTGCGCCAGGTAAAGCAGCGAGTGAAGATTCTCGCCTCCCGCATCGCAAACATGCACGACGCGCTCCGGCAGCAGCCTGTGAGCGGAGAGGCGCTGCAGGAGCCGGGCGTAATCTTCCGCATGCGACGGGCGGATCGAATAGCATGTCGTCGAGGTCTCGCTGAACCGGTCCGACGGCGTCACCAGCACGACCGCGCCGTTCCAGCGGCCGGCAAACGCGCCGGCCCGGCGGTCCGCCGACTCGAGCAGGAGCACCGTGGAACTGTCGGGCGCGCCGGCGGCGGCGGGCAATGGCGATTCCTTCCACACGTAGCGGAAGTACATCCTGTCGACGCCGCCGCGGTTCGGCTCGGCGGGACGGATCGAGAAGTCCCGAATCCGCACCCGGACCTGTCCCGCGGGGTCGAAGATGTCGATATCGAAGCGCTTCGAGCGATCGCCGGCCGATCCGGGGGAGAGGCTGGCGGTCGCGTGCCCGAAGCACCTCTCGGGCAAGTCGCCGAAAATCTCCGCTTCGCCCACGCCAAACGGCAGATACGCTTCGCTCGAAATCGACCCTTGCAAAGCGGCCACGGTTTGCAGCGCGCCGTCGAGAAGAGCGGGATGGAGAACGTAACCGTCGAATCCATCGCGCGCCTCACCGGGCAGCTCCAGGCACGACATCGCTTCGACGCCGTTGATATAGACGCGCTGCACAGCCTGGAATGCCGGCCCGTAATGCAGACCGCTCGCCGCGAGTTGGCGGTACCACTCGCGTCCTTCGACGACGAGACCGCACCGCTGCCGGATGGCGTCCTGGTCGAGCCGTGCCACGGGTTCGGCGCGCTCGACCCCATAGAAGATCCTGCCCTGGCTGTGGGAAATCTCTTGCGCCCCGTCTTGCGAAGACACGCGAAATGCCGCTTCGTCCACTCCAGGACTAAGCCGGATCTGCACTTCGGCGGATGGTCCGGGGATGTGGAACGGGTTGACCCAGACGACGTCGCGAAGGCGCAGCACCGGACGCCCGGACGAGATCTCGCCGGCGGCTCGCGCCATTTCCAGGTAAGCGCTTCCGGGCAGCGTTTCGCGATTGCGGACGATGTGTCCGGCCAGGAACGGCTCCTGCCCCGTAAATGTGGCGGAGAATCTCGGCTGCCCCGGCGTCGACCCATCCCGCTGCGCCAGCGGATGTAACGCCGGCGCGGGCGCCGCTTCCGGCAGCTTGGGCCAATAGCGCTCCCGCGCGAACGGATAGGCCGGCAGCGACACGCGGTGAAGCCGCGCCCCACCGTTCAGCAGGTTCCAGTCGATCTCGGCGCCCGCGACCCACCATTGCGCCAGCGACTCCAAATCTCCCGCGCGAAGGGCGGCATCGAGAGACGGCGGAGCCTCCGTCTTCTTCGCTCTCCCGGTATAAAGCCCGTCGCCGCTCGTGGCGCCGGCACAGAAGCGGGATAGGCCAAAGCGCAGCTCGTCGAGGCTGGACACCGCCAGCGCCAGCCGTTCCGGCAGCGCGATGCGTCCCACCCGCGACGTGTGCGCGATCTCTTCGATCGAGCCGGAGAGATCCTCCAGCGCGTTCTCGAAACGCCGCGCGTATGCGGCCAGCCGCTCGTGGTTGCGGGCGGAGAGCACGAACAGTTGCGGGCGCGGCGCGGCGGCGCGGCGCTCCACGCGCTGGAACTCCTCGACAACCAGGTGCGCGTTGGTGCCGCTGAAGCCAAACGAGCTGACTGCCGCGCGCAGCGGCCCGCCCGACGGAGGCTCCCACGGCGAAAGGCGCGTGTTCACGAAGAACGGCGTCTCACGGAAGTGGATGTGCTCGTTCTCCACCTGGAAATGCAGTGTCGGCGGAATCTCCCGATGCCGTATCGACAACAGCACTTTGAGAACGCCGGCCACGCCCGCCGCGGCCGAAGTGTGCCCGACATTGCTCTTGACCGAGCCGATCGCGCAGTAGCCCGTGCGGCCGGTGTGCTTGCGGAAGGCCTGCGACAACGCCGCGACCTCGATCGGATCTCCCAGCTTTGTCCCCGTGCCGTGCGCTTCGACATAGCCGATCGTGCCGGGGTGGATGCCATAGCGCTCGTAAATCCCGGTCTCGAGCTCCGCCTGGGACTGCGCCGAGGGCGCGGTGATGCCATTGGTCCGGCCGTCCTGATTCACACCGGAACCGATGATCACGCCGTGGATCGGATCGCCATCGGCCAAGGCCCTCTCCAGCAGCTTGAGCACGACCACCCCGGCGCCCTCACCCGGCACAAATCCGTCCGCGCCGTCGTCGAACGTCTTGCACTTGCCGTCGGGCGACAACATGCCGCCCTTGCTCATACAGATGTAGGGCTTCTCGGTCAGGTAAAGCGTGACGCCGCCCGCCAGCATGAGGTCCGCCTCGCGGCTGCGCAGGCTGGCGCACGCCGCGTGGATCGCCACCAGCGACGACGAGCAGGCCGTGTCCAGCGTCATCACGGGGCCCTTGAGGTTCAAGAGGTAAGCGATGCGCGCCGGCAGAATCGAGTTGGCGTTCCCCAGCATGGCCTGCGCGGGCTTGAGATCCTCGACCAGCGACAGATACTCGTTGCCCATCACGCCCACGTAGACGCCGCACTTCACGCCGTTGAGCATGGCGGGCGAGTAGCCGGCATCCTCCAGGGCCTCCCAGGCAGTCTCCAGGAAAATGCGCTGCTGCGGATCCATCATCTCGGCGTCCGCCGGAGTAACGCTGAAAAACAACGGATCGAACTTGTCCGCGTCGTCGAGAAAGCCGCCCCATTTGCAATAGGTCTTGCCCGGCGCGCGCGGATCGCGGTCGTAGAAACGCGGCGCGGCCCAGCGTTCGGGTGGAACTTCGGTGACGGAATCGACGCCGGCCCTGAGGTTGTCCCAGAAGGCGCGCAAATCGGGCGCTCCCGGGAAGCGGCCCGACATGCCGACGATGGCGACGTGAGCCTCACCGGCGGGCGACTGCACCTCCGGTCCGCGCGTCGCAGCCACTTCGATCTCCGGCTGCTTTTCCACGATGGGCACAAATGCCGGCTGCGTCCGTTGCTGTTCCGCGATGTATGCAGACAGGGTGCGGACTGTCTGATAGTCGTAGAGCTTGGTGGCGTCGATCTCTAAACCGGTTCGATCGTTGATCTGCTTGATGAGCTCGACTCCCAGCACGGAATCGATCCCCAAGTCCATGAACGGCTTGTCCTGGTCGATCTCGTCCGGCGCCATCAATAACACCCGGGCGAGCTCCGCGAGCACCAGGCCGGTCGCATCCTCTTTCGGCGCCGGACGAGTGGGCTCGACGTGCGCGGCGGCCCCTTCCTGCGACAGGCATTGCGCCAGTTGCGCGACAGTCGGGAAATCGTACAGCTTGGTGGCGCTGATTTCGACGCCGCAAAGCTCGTTCAAGCGCTTGACGAGCTCGACCGCCAGCACCGAATCGACTCCCAATTCGACAAGCGGCCGGTCCGGGTCGAGTTCCGCCGCATCCATCAGGAGAATACGCGCCAGTTCCTCGCGGACCAGGGACTGCAGAGCCGGCTGCGGCGCCGTTTCACGCGCCGGCGGTTCGAGCGGCGGTTCGAGCGGCGCCAGCGGCGTGAGCCGCAAACGTGCGGGAGCGGGCGCCGGCTGTGCCATGCCGCCCGCGACGGCAAGCGGGTCGAGCAGCGTGAATTCTTTGGGACGAGGAGGCGGGGCCGGCGCGGCCTCTTCGAGCTTCGGCGCCTGCCGCGGTCCGCCCGCATCGAACCAGCACCGCCTTTTGGCGAAGGGATATCCGGGCAGCGACACACGCCGCGGCGCGCCGGCCGGGTAAAGCAGCTTCCAATCGATGGCCACGCCCGCGGTCCACATGCGGGCGAGTTTTCCGAAGTCCCGCTCCTCCAGGAGAACGCGGAGGAACGCCTCGCCGGCTTTGCCCTCCACGAGAACGCCCACGGCCGCGGCGCTGCCGGCAGTGCCACGCCACAATCCTTCCACCGCCTCCTGCCGCAGGAAATTCCGCAGCTTCTCGTGGAGTTCGCCGACGGTGGACACGACTAGCGCCAACCGTTCCGGCAGACTCTCGCGTCCCGCCTGCAGCGTATAAGCGATTTCAGCCAGCGGCAGGCTCTGCCGCTCCTCCAGGAACGCGGCGAGCCGCCCGGCGGATTCCATCAGCCGCTCCCGATCGAATGCGGAGAGCACAATCAGGCACGGTTCGCCGCCGCCGATGGCAGCGTGGGTTTCGGACACGTGCTCTTCCAAAATGAGGTGGGCGTTCGATCCGCCGGCGCCGAACGAGCTCAGGCCGGCGCGCCGCGGCCCGTCCGATTTCCACTCCGCGGCCTCCCGTTGCACGCGGAAGGGCGTCTCTTCGAAACGGATGTGCGGGTTCAACTCCTCCGCGTGGATCGAGGGAACCAGCGTGCGATGCCGCATCTGCAACAGCACTTTGGTCAAACCGGCGATGCCCGCCGCCGATTCCAGATGCCCGACATTGGACTTGACCGAGCCGATGGCGCAGACCGCACCCCCGCCGCCGCGGAACGCTTTGACGAGCCCTGCAATCTCGATGGGATCGCCGAGAGAGGTGCCGGTGCCATGCGCTTCGACATACCCGATGGTCGCGGGGTCGACGCCGGAGCGCTCCAGCGCGCGCGCGACGAGGCTCGCCTGCGCCTTCGGATTCGGCACGGTGTACCCGCTGGTCTTTCCGCCGTGATTGATCGCGCTGCCCTTGATGAGCGCATAGACGGGATCGCCGTCGCGGATGGCGTCGTCGAGGCGCTTCATCACGATCGCGCCGACTCCCTCGCCGGGCACGTACCCGTCTCCTCCGGCCCCGAAACTGCGGCAGCGGCCATCGCTCGACGTGAAATTGCCCTGCGCCAATTGCCGGTATTTCTGCGGGTGCAGCGCCGCGTTGACGCCTCCGGCCAGAGCCATTTCACAATCGCCGCGGCGCAACGCGTCGCACGCCAGGTGAATGGCCGTCAAGGACGAAGAGCACATCGTGTCCAGCGCCATGCTGGGCCCGTGCAGATTGAAAAAGAACGAGACGCGGTTGGCGATCGAAGCGAAGGACGATCCCGGCAGCACGCGATTGCCGTCCGACCAGCTCTCCGGCCCGTACAACTGGTAATCGCCCCACATCACCCCAACGTAGACGCCCACTTCCTTGTGTTCGACGGCGCTGCGCGAATAGCCGGCGTCTTCGAACGCGTGCCATGCCGTTTCGAGAAACAGCCGCTCCTGCGGATCCATCGACGCGGCTTCCCGCGGCGAAATGTTGAAAGCCGCCGGGTCGAACTTGTCGATGTCGTTGAGGAACCCGCCCCACTGCCGCGTCGCGGCGGGAGGAATCCACCGGTCGGGCGGGATCTCCGTAACGCAGTCCCGTCCCGCCAACAGATTACGCCAGAATTCCGCGAGATCGTCCGCCATGGGATAGCGGCCGGCCAGTCCGACGATTGCGATTTCGCCGGCGGCCGAAGCCGGCGGCCGGGGGGGCTCGGACACGAACGGTGCGCGGTCGGGCAAATGCCGCACGGCCGCAACCATCGGCGTCTCGCCGAACTTGGCGGCGAGTTTCCCGGCAAAGTTCTCGATCAGGTACGCGGCCAATTCGGCGATGCTCTCGTTTTCGTAAATCAGCGTCTTCGACAGCTCTCCGAAATCCTCTTCCAGCGCGCGCGTCAGATTCAGAATCGAAATGGAATCGATTCCGTAACTCTCGAAGGACTCGGCCGCCTTGATCGCGGACGGGGTCAGCTTCAGTTCTTTCGCCAACAGCTCTTTGAGAAAGCCCTGCGTGGACTCCACCAGGCGCGACACGTCGCGCGGCGGCGCCCCCGCCGGCTCCTCGGGCCGCGAGACCGCGGCGGGATGGAGCGCCGCCCGGATGCGCGCGGCGTCTCCGTGCAGCACGATGGCCTGTCGCCAGCCGGACCGCAAAGCGGCCTCGAAGGCGCGCATGCCGGCGGCCGCCTCCAGCGGTTCCAGCCCGATCGTCTTCCGCGTCTGCACGATGCTCTCCTCGTCCAGCTGCATCCCGCCGGTCCGCCAGAACGGCCAATCGATGGAGAGCGTGCGTCCCGGGCGATTCTCCGCAAACTGGTCGAGAAAAGCGTTGGCATACGCGTAGTCGCTTTGCCCCACGTTGCCGAACACGGAAGCAATCGACGAAAAGACGGCGAAGAAATCCAATTCGTCGGCGCGCGTTGCCTGGTCGAGCCGCAGCGTGCCAAAGACCTTCGGAGCGGTCACCGCGGCAACTTCCTCGCCCCGCTTCTTCAGCACGAACGAATCGCGCAGAACACCCGCGCTGTGGATCACTCCGTGCAACCGCCCGAACAGCGACCTGGCCTCCGACACGGCGTTTTCCAGCGACTCGGCCGACTCGAGGTCGGCCCGCAAGTACACGACCTCACCGCCGCTCGTGTTCCACTCCGCGATCCGCGCCGCCGTCTCCGCCGCCAGTTCGCGCCGTCCCAGGAGCGCCACGCGAGCGCGATAGCCGCGCGCCAGATGCCCGGCCAGAATCAAGCCCAGCCCGCCGGCGCCGCCCGTGATGAGATAGGCGCCATTCTCGCGCAACGGCAGAGGACCGGTGGGGGGCTCCGCTTCTTCCAAGCCCCGCACCCATCGCTTGCCCGCGGCATAGCGCACGACGTCGCCGTCCGCGGCGTCCAGTTCCGCGTCGATCGTCTGCCCAAGCCGCGCCGCGCCGTCCATGGCAATCACACGGCAGAGATACTGTGGATTCTCCTGCCGCAAGCTCTTTGCGAAACCCGAAACCGCCGCGAACTGCGGAAGGTCCGGATGAATGTACAGGATGCTCCGCCGTCCCGCTGCCTTCCGTTCCATCAGCGCGCGGCACAGATAGGTGAGACAGAAAATGCTGCGATCCAACTGCGCCGCCAGCGCGTCGCCTTCCCCCGACCACAAGTGGACAATGCGCTGCGGTAGCCGATCTCGGGCTTGCAGCGACTCCACCAACAGCGCGTAATCGCCGAACCGGCCCGGCGCGATCGAGTATCGGTCCGCGTCGATTTCGCGGAAGCCCGCGCCCGGCGTCACCAGGACCACGGAGATGTTGCGATCCGCCAGCCGCCGCGCCTGCTCCTCATCGACGTCGAACAGCAATACCGGAGCCTCCACCGGCGCGCTCTGCGGCGCCGGAGCCTCCTTCCAGACGGGCCGGTAATAAAGAGTCGTAGAACGGGAATCGCGCGCGCGCGCCGGCCGCAAGCGGAAGTCGCGGATCCGCACCAGGACGCCGCCCGCCTCGTCCAGAAGAGCGATATCGAACCGCTTCGTGTGTTCGTCGGAGGCGCCCGCCGCAACGTGCGCGAAACACACCGCCGGCAGCGCGCCGAAGATGGTGAGGCTACCCAGGCCGGACGGCAGCCACGTCGTGTCGACATCCTGCACGAGCGCCGCCACCGCTTGAAAAGCGCCGTCGAGCAGCGCGGGATGCAGCGCCGTGCCCGGCGACAGGGTCCCGGCGGCATCCGGCAGGCGAATCTCCGCCAAGGCCTCGCCATCGCCAGCGCGCACATCCCCAATTACCCGCATCGCCGGCCCGTAGCTCAAGCCAAAGCCCGCCAAGCCACCATAGAACTCCGCGATCCCGATCCGCCGCGAGCATCGCGCGCGCAAGCCGTCGAGATCGATCGCTGCCGCCTCCGTCTCACCCGACGTATGCAGCTTCCCCTTCGCGTGCGTCTTGCCCGCCGCCTCCACTTCGAATGCGATGACGCCGGCCTCCGGCCGCAGGTGGATGGACACCGTCTCCGGCTGATCGCGCACGACCACCGGCTCCAGCCAAGACACCTCGGCGATGCCGCTCACCGCCGATTCTCCGGCGATCCTGCCTGCCACCCGCGCCATCTCCAGACAGACCGCTCCCGGCAGCATGCGCTCGCCGCGCACAACGTGATCGCGCAGGTAAAACTCGTCGCCCCGCAAGACCTTCCGAAAGCACGGCCCGCGCAAGGTCGATTCATTCGAATCGAGGAAGGGATCGAGCGCCGCCGTCACCGGCGCCTCCACTTCGGTAATCCAATATCGTTCCCGCGCGAACGGATACAGCGGCAGCGGAACGCGCCGCCGCCGCGCCGGATGCAGGCTGGCCCAGTCCACCTTCCCGCCCGCCATCCACCGCGCCGCGAGATCGACGAGGTCACCCGATCCGCCCGTCCCGGAAACTCGTCCCTGCGCGAAGTCTTCGAGCCCACGCCGCGCCTCCGCGGCGTCGCGCGCCACGAACGCGAACCGCTCCGGCGCAGCCTCCCGGCCGACTTGCAGCGTGTACGCGACGTCGCCGAGCGCCCCCGCCCGTTCCACCGCCTCCGCCATGCCGGCCGCCAGCAGCTTCAACTGTTCCGCCGTCCGCGCCGAGATCGCGACGATCTGCGGCCCATCCTCGCCGCGTCCCGCGTCCGGGACCGCCTCGTACTCCTCCACGATCAGATGCGCATTCGCGCCGCCCGCGCCGAACGAACTGATCCCGGCCCGCCGAGGCCCAGCGCCGGCCTTGCGCCACAACGACACCTCGCGCTGCACGCGGAACGGCGTCCGCTCGAACCGGATATTCGGATTCAACGCTTCGGCATGAAGCGACGGCGCGAGTTCGCCGTGCTGCATCTGCAGCACGACCTTCGTCAGACCCGCGATCCCCGCCGCCGATTCGAGGTGTCCGATGTTCGACTTCACCGAACCGATGGGACAGGCCGGCCCGTCCTCACCGTCCATCCCGAAGGCCTTCGCCAACGCCGTGATCTCGATCGGATCCCCCAGCGACGTTCCCGTCCCATGCGCCTCGACATAACTGATCGTCCGCGGATCGACGCCGGTCTTCTCGAGTGTTTCGGCGATCAGATCCGACTGCGCGTTGGGGTTCGGCACCGTGTAGCCGTTGGTCTTTCCGCCATGGTTGATCGAGCTGCCCTTGACGACGGCATAGATGTGGTCGCCGTCCGCCACCGCCTGCGCCAGCGGCTTCAGCAGCACCGCGCCCACGCCCTCACCCGGCACGTACCCGTCGCCGCCCTCGCCGAAACTGCGGCAGCGGCCGTCGCTCGACGCGAAATGGCCCTGGCTCAACTGGAAATACTTCTGCGGGTGAATCGACACGTTCACGCCGCCTGCGATGGCCAGCTCGCCCTCCCCGCGCCGGATGCTCTCGCACGCCAGGTGAATCGCCGTCAACGACGACGAACACATCGTGTCGATCGCCATGCTCGGCCCGTGGAAATTGAAGAAGTACGAGATCCGGTTGGCGAACGAAGCATAAGTCGAGCGAGGCGCCAGCACGTTGCCCTTCTGGGTCTCGGCCGCCCCGAACAACTGATACTCGCCGTACATCACGCCGACGTAGACGCCGACCTTCCGCTGCCATAAGCCCGACTTGCTATACCCCGCGTCCTCCAGCGTGTGCCAGACCGTCTCCAGGAAGAGCCGCTCCTGCGGATCGATGATCTCGGCTTCCTTCGGCGAGATATTGAAGAACAAGGGGTCGAACTTATCGACGTCGTCGATAAATCCGCCCCACTTACAATAGACCTTGTCCGCCTTCCCTTTGACCGGGTCGTAGTATTTACGGTAGTCCCAGCGTTCGCGGGGGATCTCGGTGATGCAATCCTTGCCCGCGCGCAGATTGTCCCAGAATTCCCCGAGGTTCCGGGCCATCGGGTAGCGGCCGCTGATGCCGATAATCGCGATGTCCGAATCGTTTCGCGACTCCGGCGCGCGGAATCGCGCGTGGCTGGCAGGCGCCTCCACCGGCGCGGCCGCCGGCTCACCCGAGCCCATCGCTTGCAGGAGTTGGCCGCGATGATTGGCCATGAAATAGCCCGCCAGCTCGCGAATCGTCTGGTATTCGTAAAACAGCGTCTTCGACAGCTCTCCGAACGTCCGCTCCATCTCCCGCGTCAGGTTGACGATCATCAGGGAATCGATGCCGTATTTTTCCAGCGGCTGGTCCGCCACGATCGACGCGGCCGGAACCTTGGCCTCCCGCGCCAAAATCTCCGCCAGGTACGCCTCCGCGTCCTCGCGAATCTCCACCGCCGCTTTCACCACGGGCCGGGCCGCCGCTTCCCCGATCGCCTTCACCGACAGTTCCCGAATCGCCACGGCGATCTCACCGGCTTCATCGGCCAGGTCGACGTGGAACCGCAGCGGCGAGATCGACGTCACGTGCGCATAACATCGCGCCGGCAACGTCCGCAGCAGTTCGATCGAGCGCACCGCGAACGGCACGTAGGCCCCTGCCGAATCGGCCGCCGCCAGCCCGATCAGCGATTGCAAAGCGCCGTCCGCCAGCGAGGGGTGCAGCCCGAACTCGCCGCTGCTTTCCGCGATGGCGGCCGGCAGCGCCAACTCCGCCAGCACTTCCGCCGCGCCGCAATGCAACTGCCGGATGGCCTGCAGCCGGGGCCCATACGCCAGCCCGAGGCCGCTCAATCGCCCATAACACTCGGCTGCCGTCACCGTTCGATGGCACCGCCGCCGGATGCCGTCGATGTCGAGCGGCTCGCGGCGCTCCGCGGCGGGATCGCCGGCAATCAGCGTCCCCTCGATGCACGTCGCGCCCTCCGCTGTCACGCGGAATCCGATCGATCCCCCGGCAGGCGTCAGGACCGTCTCCAGTTGCTGTCCGCCTTCCGCCACCGTGACCGGCTTCCTCCAGGCGACGTCCGCGATCTTGCGGATGGTGCGGCCCGCGGCCAACTCGCCGGCGGCGCGAACCATCTCCAGGCCGGCCACCGCGGGAAAGGTCCGCCTGCCCGCCACCACATGGTCCGCCAGGTAGAACTCGTCGCCGGTCAACCCGGTTGTAAACTTCTGCTGCTCGAGCGTCGAGATATTCGCGTCCACCATCGGGTGCAGTTTGGCAGTCCCGCGCCGAGCCCCTGCGACCCTCTTCGCCTCCACCCAGTGCCGCTCGCGTGCGAACGGGTACGCCGGCAACGAAATCCGCCGCCCCGGTCCGCGGAACAGGCTATCGGTCTCCAGATCGACTCCCGCCGCCCAAAGCTCCGCCAGCTTGCCCGTGTCCCCATCGCGCAGGGCGGCCTCTACGAACGCCGCTCCCGCGCCCCCGCCGAGAAGATTCCGCAGCGGGCTTCGCGACGAACCCGCGCTGCCGCGATACAGACCTGGAAGCCCACTCCGCCCGTCCACATAACCCTGCAGCAACTCGCGCAATTGCTCGCGCGTCGAAACCACCGCGGCCAGCCGCTCCTCCATCGCGACCCGGCCGGCCCACAGCGTATACGCGAGATCCGTCAGCGGCGGGTCGTGCGATTCGAGGAAGCTCAGCAGCCGCACCGCCGACTCGCGCAGCCGCTCTTCCGTCTTCGCCGACAGGACGACCAGCCGCGGGCCAGCCGCCTCGGCCAGCGCCGGCTGCGCCGGATACTCCTCCAGCACCACATGCGCGTTGACGCCGCCGATGCCGAACGAGCTGACCCCGGCACGCCGCGGCCCGGCCGGCGACGTCCATTGCCGCTTCGCGCTGACGATATAGAACGGGCTGTTGTGGAGATCGATGTACGGATTCAGCTCCTCGAAATGCAGACTGGCCGGCAGCGTCCGGCGCCCCATCGCCAGCAGCACCTTGAACAGACCCGCCATGCCCGACGCGGCCTCCAAATGCCCGACATTCGTCTTGACCGCCCCGAGCCCGCAATGCGGACTGTCGGGCACGGCGCGTCCGTGTCGCCGGTACAACTCCGCGAAGGCGCTCTTCAGCGCGTTGATCTCGATCGGGTCGCCCAGGCTCGTGCCGGTGCCATGCGTCTCGATGTATCCGACTGTCGCAGGGTCGATCCTCGCGCGCTCGTACGCCTCGATCAGCACGTCGCACTGCGCTTTCGGATTGGGCGCCGTCATCGACGCGGCGTGGCCGCCGTGATTCTCCGCCGTTCCGCGGATCAATCCGTAGATATGGTCGCCGTTCCGCAGGGCGCGGCTCAACGGCTTCAGCAGCACCGCTCCGACGCCCTCCCCGCGCACGTATCCGTCCGCCTTCCTGTCGAAGGTCTTGCACTTGCCGTCGTCGCACAACATGCCGGCGTTGCTGAAAGCGATCGTCAGTGTCGGACTCGCCATCACGTTGACGCCGCCCGCCAGCGCCATTTCGCAGCCGCCCGAGCGGATCGCCTCCACCGCGCGGTGAATCGCCACCAGCGCGCTCGAGCAGGCCGTGTCGATCGGCTCGCTCGGCCCGTGCAGGTTCAACAAATACGAGACCCGGTTGGCGAGGAAGGAGTGCGACATCCCCGTGGTCAGATGCGCTTCGAAATTGGGCACGCGCTCGCGGACCAGCTCATAGTAGTCGGACGAGGCCACTCCCACGAACACGCCAGTCCGGCTCCCCGAGAGATCCGCCGGCCGGTAACCGGCGTCTTCAATCGTCTTCCACACACACTCGAGGAACAGACGCTGCTGCGGGTCCATCAGCTCCGCTTCCTTGGGCGAGATGCCGAAGAACAGGCTGTCGAACTTGTCCGCGTCGGGCATGAAGCCGCCCCACTTGGCCTTGGTCCGATCGCGCCCGGCCCCCGGCTCGCCGTAAATCGCGCGCCAGTCCCACCGGTCCGCCGGAATCTCGCCAACCAGATCGTCGCCGTTCTCGAGGCGGAGCCAGAACGTCTCCAGGTCCGGCGATTGCGGCATGACGCCGCTCATCCCCACGATGGCGATCGGATCGTCGCCGGGCGCTTGGGGCGCCTCCGCCGCAAAGCGGTCGATCGCCCCCGGCGCCGCCGCTTCGTGTTCCACTGGCGGCGCCTCCGTCGAAGCGCGCGGCTCCAAGGCCTCGCGATGCTCCCGGCAAAGGTATTCGGCGAACGCCGCGATCGATGAGTACTCAAAGAACACCGCCGGCGTGAGAGCCAGGTCGTACGTGGCGTTCAGCCGGTTCGCCAGCTCCGTGAACGTGATCGAATCGAAGCCGTAATCCGACACGTCCGAATGCGGGTCGATGTCGGACGCATCCACTTTGAGAATCGCCGCCGCCATCGCCGTCAGCGCGCTCTCCACCGATTCCGTCAGACCCGGACCGCTCGCCGCTGGAACCGTCGCGGCTACCGCGCGGGGTTGCAATCCCAGCGCCTGCTTGAGTCTGCTCCTCCGTCCACCGATCACGCCCACACACGTCTCGCCCGATTGGAGCATCTCCCGGAAGCAGCGCAGCCCCGTCTCGGCCGGCATCGCTTGCATGCCCGTGGTCTCCAGGAATCGCTTCTGCGTCTGCGCGTCCACCTGCATGCCGCCATCGCGCCATAGCGGCCAGATCATCGAGACCGTTCTTCCCTGCCCTTGGCGCTGCCCGGCGAATTCATTCAGGAAGCCGTTGGCGAACGCGTAATCGCACTGCCCGGGGTTGCCGAACCACGCCGCGATGGAGGAGAACAGCACGAAGAAGTCCAGCGGTTCCGAGCTCGTGGCGCGGTCCAGGTTCACGCACCCCCGGACTTTCGGCGCCAGCACCGCGCGCAGATCCTCGGCCGTCTTGTGGGTCAGCAGCGAATCGCGCAGCACGCCGGCTGCGTGAATCACCCCATGCAGACTGCCAAATCGCGACTTGGCCGCGGCGACCATCCGCTCGACATCGTCGCCATCGGCGACATCGCCCCGCACATAGAGGACCTCCGCGCCGGACTGCTCCATGGCGGCGATCCTCGCCCGCTGCGTGTCGTTGAGCTCCGAGCGCCCACAGAGAACCAGCCGCGCCTGCGTGGTGGCCGCGAGCGATTCCGCCACCAGAAGACCCAGCCCGCCCGCGCCGCCCGTGATCAGCCAGACCCCGCGCTGCCGGAGCGGAATTTCGGGACGCGCCGGCGGATTCCATTCCTCGAGACTCTCCGTCCAACGGGCGCCATCGGCGTAGCGGAAATCGCCGGACTCCATCTCGTTCGACTCCGCCAGAATCGCCTGCGCCGGATCCGCGCCGCTGCCGATGCCGACGCTTCGCGTGACCAGCTTCGGCTGCTCCTGCCGCAGCGTTCGCAGAAACCCGCGCACGGCGGCATATGCCGGCTGCGCTTCGTCGAACACGCACAGCAGACTCGCGTGTCGCGCCAGGTCCAGTTCGACCAACGCCCGGCACAACGCGGCGAGCGACTCGATGCCCCACTCGAGCTGGCCTCCCAGACCGGCCGCCTCGAACCCTGCGTGGACCACGGATGCCGGCTCGCGGCCCGCCTGCCGCAGGTAGCGGAACAGGTCCTGGAAGTCCGCCGCCATGCCCGGTCGAACCGCATACTCCCCGTCGCGAACCACAAAGCCATCGCCCGGCGTGACCAGCGTCACGTCGCATCCCTGCTGCCGCAGCGCGTCGAACCGTTGCTGCCCGGTGTCGAAGAGCAGCAGGCGGCGGGCGGGCGACTCCGCACGAGCCGGGCCGCCGGCGCGCTTCCACTGCATCCGCAGGTAGAGCCGCTGTTCTTCCGCCTCGGCCGGCTTCACCGCCTTGAGCGTGAAATCGGTCAGCGCGGCCAGAACCTCTCCGCTCTCCCCGCATATGCGGACCTCGAATCGCTGCACCTCACTGCCCGGATCCCGTCCCGCCGCCGCCCGCACGTGCGCATAGCAGGGGCCGCACACCGGTCCGAAAATCTGCAGCCGCCCGAGAGAAAACGGCAGATACGGCGCGGCGGCTTCGAGCGAGTTCCCGATCGCCGCGATGCCGTGCAGCGCGCCGTCCATCAGGCTGGGGTGAAGCACGAACCCGCCGGACGGCGCCGGCTCCGCCAATCCGAGTTCGACCAGCGCCTCTGTCTCATTGCTCTGCGTCCGCCGCACGCTCTGGAACCGCGGTCCGTATTCGATGCCGAAGGTTGTCAGGCTGTCGTACAACGATTTCGCGGTGCGAACCCGGCTGCAGCGCGCCCGAATCGCCGCGATGTCGACCGTTTCCGGCGCCTCGGCGATTCCGGCATAGACAAGCGTCCCTTGTGCGTGCGCCACCGTTTCGCCGCCGCTGAAAACTTCGAACGCCCCGCGCGGCTGCAGCCGGATCTGCACTTCCCTCGGACTCTCTCCTACCTGGACGGGCCGTGTCCAAACCACGTTGCGGATCTCGCTGACCGTTTCCCCGCTTGCGATTTCACCAGCGGCGCGCGCCATCTCGAGATACGCAACCCCCGGCAATGTCTTCTGCCCGCCGATGACGTGATCGGCGAGAAAGAACTCCGCGCCGGTCAACTGCGTGGCAAATGCCTGCTCGCGAAATGTCGACACATTGCGATCCACCAGCGGATGCAGCCGGACGGTGGCCGCGGAATCCGCTGCCATCACCGGAACCCAGTAACGCTCCCCGGCGAAGGGATACGTCGCCAGCGGGACGCGCCGCGGCTTGCGGTGGCCGTCGAGGATGCTCCAATCGACGTTCTCGCCCGCCACCCAGCGCTGCGCCGGCGGCTCGAAGTCCCGATCCTCCGCCGCAAACGGCGGCGCCGCTTCCCCGCGCGCAATCCGGCCCAGTGTTTCGGCGGCATCGGCGACAGTCGATGCAACCAGTGCAACGCGGGCCTTCATCGCGTCGCGTCCCGACCGCAGGGTGTAGGCGACATCGGCCAGCGCCAGATCGCGCCCTCCGGCCAGGCAGGCCGCCATTCGCTCCGCGTAAACCTGCAGCCGCTCGGGTGTGCGCGCGGAGAGAACGATCAACTCGCGGCCGCCCGGAACCGTCGCGGCCTGGCTCGCGAACTCCTCCACCACCATGTGCGCATTGGTCCCACTGAGGCCGAACGAGCTGATCGCCGCCCGCCTCGGCCGCCCGGCGCCGCTCGGCCAGTCGCGCGTCTCCCGGTTGATGTAGAACGGGCTGTTTCGAAAATCGATGTGCTGGTTCTCCCGCTCCACGTAGGTAGATGGCGTCAGCGTCCGCCGTTCGAGACAGCACAGCAGCTTGATCAGCCCCGCCACCCCCGAGGCCGCCATGGTGTGGCCGATATTCGTCTTCACCGACCCGATCGCGCAAAAGAGCTTGCGCGCCGTGAATGTCCGGAACGCGTCCGTCAGCGCCGCGACCTCGATCGGATCGCCCAGCCGCGTTCCGGTGCCGTGCGCTTCCACGTACGAGATGGTCTCCGGATCGATCCCGAAGCGCCGGTACACGTCGCGCTCCAGCGAGGCTTGCGACGGAGCGCTGGGAGCGGTGATGCCATTGGTTCGCCCGTCGTAATTGATGCCCGACCCCTTGATGACCCCGTAGATGTGGTCGCCGTCCCGCACCGCCGCGTCGAGCGACTTCAACACCACCACCCCGACGCCTTCGCCGGGCACAAAACCGTCGGCGCGATCGTCGAACGCGCGGCAGTGGCCGTCCGCCGAGAGCATCCCGGTCTCCAGCAGCGAAATGTAACTGTCCGCCGCTGTCATCAGCGCGACACCGGCTGCCAGAGCCATTTCACTCTCGCCGCGCCGGATGCTTTCGCAGGCCAGGTGCGTGGCCACCAGCGACGACGAGCACGCGGTGTGCACGCACAGCACCGGACCGGTCAGGTTGAGGCAATACGAGAAGCGCGCCGCCAGAACATCCGACATATTGCCGGTCAGGGAGTACGCTTCCGGGGGCACGCCGGCCGCGCGCAGCAGCGAAAGATAATCGCCCGCGCCGCTGCCCACGAACACGCCGCAGCGCCGGCCTTCCAGCGCCCTCGCGGAGTAGCCGGCGTCTTCGAGCGCGGTCCAGGCCTGCTGCAGAAACAAGCGGTGCTGCGGATCCATCAGCTCCGCTTCCTTCGGCGACATGTGAAAGAACAGCGGATCGAAGCGGTCGAGATCGTCCAGCAGTCCGGCGCGGCAATTGCCGGAGTTCAGCCGCGGCTCCGTGTTCCAGCGCGTCCGCACCTCGCTCAGGCTTTCCCGCCCCTCCACCAGGTTTTGCCAGCACGCGGCCACATCGCGCGCTCCGGCATACCGCGCCGACATCCCGATCACCGCGATGTCGTTGCCCGCCGCGGCGGATGGAACCGGGGCCGGAGAAATTGCAGGGGTTTCGCGAACTGCGGGGGGAAGCTCACGCAGCAATGCCAGGCCGGCTTCCGGCGTAATCTCTCCCGCCTGGATCTTCCGAAGTATCTCGCTCCTGCTGGATGTGTGCATGTGCATGGGCCCGCCCGCTTAGAGCTGCAATAACCTCTCGTCAGCGTCCTCGGCGCTGATCTCTCCCTTCGCCAATTGGCGCAAGACCGCGAGCTCGGGATCATCGTCCGGCGCCGCCGGGAGCTCGATGCCGCCCGCGAAATCCTCGACAATGTGCCGGGCCAGGCTCGCGATCCGCGGATAGTTGAACAGGTCCGTCGTGCGCAGCGAAATTCCCAACTCCTGATTCGTCTTCTCGATGATCTCCACCGCCAGGATGGAATCCACGCCGAAATCCGTGTAGGGCGTTTCGATATCGAAAGCGTGCCCCGGAATCTCCAGCACCTCGGCCAGCACCGCCTGGATGACGGCGTACACCCGTTCCTCCAGGCGCGGCCGGCGCTCCGCTTCCATCACCGCCACGGCCGCCGCCGAATGCCCGTTGGTGTGGCTCCCGAAGCCGTTGGCCACGGCGCGCGGCTTCGTCTCCATCGCGGGCGCGGCGGCGTGATTCTCCGCGATCAGCACGTGCTGTGGCGAGCGGTATCCGTTCCAGTTCTCGTGGCCCAGGCAAGCGACCGCTCGGAATTCCTCCTCCTCCAGAATCCGCGTCCAGGCGTCCTGACTCAGCAGAGGGCTGCCCGGCAGGCGGCATTCCTCGTCCTCGAACCGCCACCATCCCTCCAGCAGTCCGAAGGTCAGCGTCGTGAGCTCCTGGACTTCGGTCGTTTCACTGACGATCAGCCAGCCGCCCGGCTTCAGCAGCCGGCGCGCATGGCGAATCGTCTGCCGGATATTGCGCGTCGCATGCAGGACGTTGGCCGCGATCACGACGTCCATGCTGGCCGCCGCATAGCCCTGCGCGAGCGGGTCGATTTCGATGTCCAGCCGCTCGAACTCCACAAAGGGATAGCGGCCGCCGTAGGTTCGTTTCCCGTGTTGCACGAGCCCGGCGGACTTGTCCGTGTAAACGTACCGCACGCCGCCCGCGCGCTTCTCGACCGTTGGCAGCACAGCGGCGCTGGTCCCGCCCGTTCCCGCTCCGATCTCCAGGAGTTGGACCCGGCGGCCCGTTTGCGCGCGGGTGGTGAGAAACAGCCGCACCGCCTCGGCCACTTGCCGGTTGAAATAGTCGACGCTGGCGTTCCCGGTGTAGACGCCCTCCACCAGCGACGTGCCGCCGTTCGGGAACAGCACGTCGGTCCCCGCCGTCTCGCCCCGCATCACGCGCGGGCACCCGTCGAGGCAGGCCCACAACAGCTCCACGTGCGATGCAATATCGGGATACGCCGTCTGCAGCCGATCCTTCTCCGCCGCGAGACCGTCGACATTGTCCGCCGCCCGCAGCATAACCCGCTGGCCATCGAGCGCGAGGTAACCGGCGCTTTCCAGAATCCTCAATAGCGCCGCGAACAATTGCGCGTGTTGCGGCGCGATCCGTAGCCGGTCCCGCAACGGCGCAACCTCGTGCGATTCGTCCGCCGTGTGGAAAACGCCCATCCGCTGGAACGTTCCGAGCAGCAGCCTGCGGCCGAAACTCTGTAGTTCGCGCGACGCCGCGGCCAGCCGCCCGAGGGCAGCCGAATCGAACGGCAGCGGTTGGATCGCGCCGGGCCGCTCCAGGCCCATGGCGGCCAGAAGTTCGCTGCTCCCCTTGAACACCAGCACCTGCGCCGGGGCCGGGGCCGCGAGGATCCGTCGCAACGCCTCCAGCCCTTCCGCCGGTTCGATGGATCCGAAGCCGAGCGACGCGACATGCCGCCGGACGTCCTCCATGCCGGCCTCGGCCACCGCGCCCACGCTGCCCCAGTAGCCCCAATTCACTGTCTTGACCGGATACCGCGCGCCAGGCGCCAAGCTCCCGGCGTAAGCATCCTGGAAGGTCGAACCAGCCGCGTAGTGACTCATCCCGCGAGTTCTGGTGAAGGATTGCGCGGACGAGAAATAGACCAGGAAGTCGAGCGGCTCGTCCGCCACCGACCGATGCAGAATCACACTCCCGGCCACCTTCGCGGCCATCGCCGATCGCAGCTCCGCCTCGCCGAGGTCCGCCAGCAAAGCCGGCTGCACGTCCATGGCGGAGTGCATCACCCCGTTAATGGCGCCGAATGCGGACTTCACTTCCTGCACCGCCAGACGCATCGACGTCAGGTCTGTGACGTCGGCCCTCACATAGAGAAGCTCGCCGCCGCAAGCCTCCACTTCGGCCCGCTGCCGGCGGATTTCCGCGTCCTCCGCGCGCCGTCCGATCCATGCCAGGCGCGCGCGAACGGTCCGCGCCAGGTGCTTGCTGACCTCGAACCCGACCCCGCCCGACCCGCCGGCGATCAAGTACGCGCCCCGCTCGCGGAACGGCGACGCGGCCGCCGGACCCAGTTGCGCCGGCTCGATGCCTCGCCGATAGATCTGTCCGTCACGAATCGCGATGTCGCGCCCGGGCCAATCCGCGGCCAACGCCAGCGTGCGCAACAACTCGCCCGCCGCAGTCTCTCCCATGTCGCTGGAACGGACATCGATGCATCGCACGTCGAGCTGCGGATACTCCTTGGCAACGACGCCTGCGAAGCCGTAAAGGTCACCGCCGTCAGCCTGCGGCGTGTCGTTCTCCACGACCCGATGGACATCCGCCGTGACTACGATCAGCCGCGTCCGGCGGCGCGCGTCGAACGATGGCAGCAAGTGGAATAGGGCGAGCGCTCCGCGCTCCGGGCCCCCCAGGAAGTACACGAGATCCGCGGTCTGCGCCGACGATGGATCGTCGAGGAAATGGTCGGCGGCATGGGCCTTCCGCAGCACGTGCGCGATCGGGTCACCTTCGAGAGCGCCGGCGATGAGCACCGTCTTTGGCTTTCCGTTGCGCGACGATGGCGCGTTTCGCAGCCCGTCGGCGCGCCGCCAGACGGGGGTATAGAAGAGGCTCGCCAGCGGATCGGCCAGCAGCCGCACCGCTACGTCTTGCAGCCGGATGCACACCGCGCCAGTCTCGTCGAGCACGCTCACATGGAAGCGCCCGCCCTCGGCCGCCTGCACATACGCATATCCGCGCGCCGGCGACGGATGGAGGATTTCGACGCGGTCCACCGCAAACGACAGCGCCGTGGCGCCGTGGGAGGTCTTCCAGTCGGTTGCGATGCCTGAAATCGACTGCAACGCGCTATCCAGAACGCACGGATGAAGCGCGTAATCCCCCAATTCGTGCTGGCTCGTCTCGGGAACGCAAACCAGCGCCAAAGCCTCCCGCTCGTTGCCCCGGATCTCGGCCACGCCGCGCAGATACGGGCCGTACTCCAGGCCCGCCGCGCGGAACCGGTCGTAAAACGCCTCCCGATCGAGCGGCGTCCCGCAGCGGCTTCGAATCTCGTCGATGGGGAATCGCAGCCCGGCATCCGCCGGCGCGCTCGCGGGACGAAGCGTTCCCTTCCCGTGCACGACCACGCTCCTGCCCGCCGCGCTCTGGATCTCGTAGGCCAGATCGCCGCCCTGATCGCGCAACACGACACGCACCGCCAGGTCTTCGCCCGTCACCGCCAGCGGCTTGAGCCAGACGACGTCGGCCAGGCTCCAGCGCTCGCTACGCCCCGTTTCGCGCGCCGCCGCCAGCGCCATCTCGAGGTATCCCGCCCCCGGCATCACCGGGTTGCCTTGCACGCGGTGCGATTGCACGATCGGGTCCGTCTTCTTCAGCCGCTTGCGAAACACCACGCCGCTCGCCGCCATGCTGAGTCCCGCATCGACACCGTCGAGCAGCGGATGCGCCGCCGTGACGCCGCTCTCGCGCCGGTCCTTCTCGCGCAGCCAATATCGCTCTTCGAGGAACGGATAGCCGGGCAGCGCGATGCGCCGAGGACGCGGTCCCGCATACAGCAACTCCCAATCGATCTCGACACCCGCAACCCATAACGCGGCGAGCTTCTGCGTTCTCCCCTTGGCCGCCAGGTCCGCGACGAATGCTTTTCCTTCTTCGCCATCCACCAACAAGTCGGAAAGACCGCGGCCGGCGCGGATGTTGCCGTGATAGATCCCGTCCGTCTCGGCGGCTCCGGCGAAGCGCCCCAACTTCCCGATCAATTCTTCCCGCGTGAACGCCAGAATCGCGAGCCGTTCGTCCATGCCTTCACGGCCCACCTGCAAGGTGTATGCGACATCCTCGATGGCGGCCCCGGAGCCCTGCAGAAACGCCGCCAGCCGTTCGACGGAAACGCGCAGCCGCTCCTCGGTCCTCGCCGAAATCACCACCAGATGCGGCCCCGCGAACGAACCCGCCGCCGGATTCTCGCCGGCGTAGTCCTCCAGCACGATGTGCGCGTTCGCGCCTCCCGCGCCGAAAGAGCTGACGCTGGCGCGCCGGGGCGCCTGCCGCCATGCCGCCAGCTCTCGCTGAACGTGAAACGGCGAACTCTCGAAGTCGATATGCGCGTTCAACGTGCCCGCGTGCAGCGACGGCGCAAGCTGCCCGTGCCGCATTTGCAGCACCACTTTGGTCACGCCCGCGATCCCGGCCGCCGATTCCAGATGTCCGATATTCGACTTCACCGACCCGATCGCGCACGCGCCGTTCCGGCCGTCCGCGTCAAACACCTTCGCCAGGCCGGCGATTTCGATGGGATCGCCCAGCGCGGTCCCCGTGCCGTGAGCTTCGACGTAGCCGATGCTCGAGGGCGCGACCCCGGCGCGCGTAAACGCCTCCCCGATCACGTCCGCCTGCGCGTTCGGACTGGGAACGGTGTATCCATTGGCGCGCCCGCCATGGTTCAGAGCGCTCCCTTTGATCACTGCGTGGATGCGGTCGCCATCCTCGACCGCGCGGCGCAGCGGCTTCAGCAGAACGGCCCCCACACCTTCACCCGGAACATAGCCGTCGCCTCCCTCGCCGAAACTGCGGCAGCGGCCGTCGCTCGAAAGGAACTGGCCCTGCGTCAACTGAACGTATTTCTGCGGGTGCAGCGAGAGATTCACGCCGCCCGCGATCGCATACTCCGTCTCGCCGTGGCGCAGCGCCTCACAGGCCAGGTGAATCGCCGTCAACGACGACGAGCACATGGTGTCCACAGCCATGCTCGGCCCATGGAAGTCGAAGAAATAGGACACCCGATTGGCGATCGACGCGTACGTCGCGCCCGGCGCCGGCGCGCCGCCGTTGAGGCTCGCTTCCAGGCCGAAGAGCTGGTACTCGCCCCACATTACGCCGACATACACGCCGATCTTGCGCTGTCCCAGCCGGCTGCGTGTGTAGCCGGCGTCTTCCATGGTCTGCCACACCGTCTGCAAAAAGAGCCGCTCCTGCGGGTCGATGAGGTGGGCCTCGCGCGGCGAGATATTGAAGAACAGCGGATCGAACCGGTCGACGCCATCCATAAAGCCGCCCCACCGTCCGTAGCGCTCATCCGCGCGCCAGTCCCAGCGCGCGGCGGGAATTTCCGTAATGCAGTCCTTGCCGGCTTCGAGGTTCCGCCAGAACTCATCCAGGTCGCCCGCCATCGGATAGCGGCCGCCGATGCCGATAATCGCGATGTCCCCGGCCCCTTCGACTGGACGTATCCGGGTGATCGGCGGCGCAGTGAAACGCGCTCGTTCGACCGCAGCCCTCTGCTCCGCCCGCTTCGCCGGCGGCGCGGGCATGCCCAGTTTCGCCGCGATCGCCCCGCCGCGGCTGGCGCCCAAATAGTCCGCCAGTTGGGCCACCGTCTGGTGCTCGAAGAGCAGGGTCTTCGATAGCGTCCCGAAATCCGATTCCAGGTCGGCGGTCAGGTTCAACGCCATGACCGATTCCAACCCGTAGTTCTCCAGCGGCTCGGTGGCCCGAATCTCGGCGGGCGGCAGCTTGAGTTCGCGCGCCACCAGTTCCTTCAGATAAGCCACCAGCCGCTCGCGCAGCTCCGGCGCCGCGGCGGATGGTTCCGGCCGTGCGGGCGGCGCAGCAGCTCGCGCCGCCGCCAACCGCTGCACGATCTTCTGCCGTTCGCCCTCCAGCACCGCGACCCCGTGCAGCGGGCTGGCGAGCGCCATCTCGAAAGCGCGAATCCCCGCCGCCGTCCCCAGCGGACGGACGCCGTACGCGCGCTTCGCCCATTCGATCACGTCGGGCGGCGCCTGCATGCCGCCTTCCTGCCACAACGGCCAGTTGATGGCGAGCGTCTTGCCGCGCCGCAGTCCGCGCTGCCGCAACAACTCGCGCCCCTCGGCAAACGCATCCAGGAATGCGTTGGCGTACGCATAATCGGCCTGCCCGATGTTGCCGAGCAGGGCAGCGACCGAAGAGAACAGCACGAAGAAATCGAGATCCTCGCCGGCCGTGGCTTCATCGAGCCATTCGGCGCCGGACACTTTCGGGGCGAGCACTGCCGACACGTCCTCCACGCTCTTCTTCAGGACGAACCCGTCCCGCAGCACGCCGGCGCTGTGCAGAACGCCATCGAGCGAGCCGAACCTGGCCTTCGCTTCCGCCACCAGCGCGCGGGCGCCGTCGCGCGACGAAATATCGGCGCGGACATAAATCGCATCCAGGTGCGCGATGCGATCGGCGGTGTCCGCCGGCAATTCGGACCGGCCGGATAAGACCAGCCGTGCCTCGAAGGTTTGCGCCAGGTGCTCGGCGAAGATCAGGCCCAAACCGCCCGCGCCGCCCGTGATCAGGTAGACGCCGTTGCGCTTGAGCAACGGGGCGTTCTCCGTGAGTTGGACCTCGGCCAGAGACCGCGTCTGCCGTTGCCCGCCGCGATAGCGGACGTCGCTGTCGGCGGCCGCGAACTCCGCTGCCAGGACGCCGGCCGCTTCGTCCCGATTTTCCAGACCCACCACGCAGCAATCGAGATTCGGCTGTTCCTGGCGGAGAGTCTTACAAAAACCGCTCAACGCCCGATAGTGCGGGCGAACCTCGCCCGCCGGCTCCACATACACGCACAGCAGCCGCAACCGGCCGGCGATGCGTTGCTCGATCAGCGCTTTGCTGAGAGGAAAGACGGAGTAGACGCCCAAGTGCAGGTCGGGCGCCGCATCCTGCGACCAGAAATGCGCGATGCGCGACGGGAATCGTCCTTCGTTCCGCAACATCGCCAGCAATTGCCGATAGTCGTCGATCTCCGTTGGCCGGATGGTGTACATGCCATCGCCGCGAGCCTCGAACCGCGTGCCAGGCAAGACCACCGTGGCGTTCAGACTGGTCTGGAGCCGCCCGTCGAAATCGAATACCAGGACAGGCTCGCGGTCCTCATGCGGCGATTCGGGGCTGGCTGGCGACGCCTGCCAGACGGCGTGCAGGAAGATCGGGCGCTCGTGCGTAGATGCGGCCGCCGGGCGCAATTCCAGGTCGGCCAGACGCGCCAGGACGCGGCCCGCTTCATCCGCGATCTCGATGCGATAGCCACTGCCGTTTTTCTGCGCATGCGCAAAGCAGCGCGCCGGTAATGCCTCGCGAATCTCGGCGCGGCCCAGCGCGAACGGCAGCCATGCCGCGCGGTCCGCCGGATCTTCAAAAGCAATCAGCATTTGCAGAGCGGAATCCATCAGCGCTGGATGCAACAGGAATCCATGGGCCTGCGCCGTATCCGGCAGGCGAAGCTCCGCCAGCGCCTCCGCGCCGTTCGAATGGAGCACGCGCAGCGCCCGCATCCCCGGTCCATAGCGCAGGCCGCGCCGTTCCATCCGCCGGTAGCATTCCGCCGCTTCCGTCACGGTCCCGCATCGTGCCCGGATCGCCGCCAAGTCGATGCTTTCGACGACGCCCGCCGCACTCCCGCAAATCACGCGCCCGCGCGCATGAACCGAGCGATTCTCGCCGCTCGTCACCTCGAACGCGACGCAGTCCCTCTGCGGCTGCAGGCTCACCCGAACAGTCAGCGGCTCGTTTTCCACGATTACCGGCCGCACCCACGTCACATCCGCCAGCGCAATCACCGGATCGCCGCACGACACCGCAGCCGCCGCGCGCGCCATTTCCAGATAGGCCACCGCCGGGAGTATTTTGCGGTCTTCCGCCACATGGTCCCGGACAAAGAACTCGTCTCCCGTGAGCCGTGTTTCGAAAGCCTGCTCGGTCAGCGTCGACACGTTCTCGTCAAGCAGTGGGTGCAAGGGAGCCCGGCCACTCGAAATTTGGCCGTCGCTCAGGGGAAGCCAATAACGCTCGCGCGCGAAGGGGTACCCCGGCAGCGGGATCTTGCGCGGCCGATTCTCTCCCCATAACGCGTCCCAATCGACGTCGCCGCCGGCCTGCCAGCGCGCCGCCATCTCATGGAATCCCACTCCGCCGTCCGCGTTCCACGCGGCTCCGCCGGCAAACGCGGAGAGCCGCTGCTTCGCCTCCGCGACACTCACGGCCACGAACGCCAACCGGGATGCCAGCGCCTCCCGGCCCACCTGCAGCGTGTAGGCGACGCGCGCCAGATCCATGCCTTCGTGCAGGAACCCGGCGAGCAGGCCCGCATATTGCCGCAGGCGCTCGCCGGTCCGCGCCGAGAGCACGATCGTTTGCGGTCCTCGATCCTCGACGGCCGTCTCGCGCGACTGGTGCTCCTCAACGATCAGGTGCGCGTTCGACCCGCCCGCGCCGAACGAGCTGATCCCGGCCCGCCGCGGCAGCGTGCGGGGCCTCCATTCGCTCAGCTCGCGCTGCACGCGAAATGGGGTGCCCTCGAATCGAAGATGCGGATTCAGCGGCTCGCTATGCAGCGAAGGCGCTAGCTGCCCGTGCTGCATCTGCAGCAGCACCTTCGTCAATCCCGCGATCCCGGCGGCCGATTCCAGGTGCCCGACATTCGACTTGACCGATCCGATGGCGCAATAGCCGTCGCCTGCGCCATACGCCTTCGTCAACGCCGCGATCTCGATCGGGTCCCCCAGGGACGTGCCCGTGCCATGCGCCTCGATATAGCTGATAGTCTCCGGGGCCACGCCCGTTTTTCGCAGCGTGTCCGCGATCAGCGCCGCCTGCGCATTCGGATTGGGCACGGTGTAGCCGTTGGTCTTGCCGCCGTGATTGATGCTGCTCCCCTTGATCGCGGCGTAAATGTGGTCTCCGTCCTCGACGGCGCGCCGCAGCGGCTTCAGCAGCACCGCGCCTACGCCTTCGCCCGGCACGTAGCCGTCGCCGCCCTCGCCAAAACTGCGGCACCGGCCGTCGCTGGCCGCGAACCGGCCCTGGCTCAACTGAATGTATTTCTGCGGATGAAGCGAAACGTTCACCCCGCCCGCCACCGCCAATTCGCTCTCGCCGCGCCGCAGGCTCTCGCACGCGAAATGAATGGCCGTGAGCGAAGAGGAGCACATCGTGTCCAGCGCCACGCTCGGTCCCTGGAAGTTGAACACGTAGGAGACCCGGTTCGCAATCGACGCGTACGATGATCCCGGCGCCAGCAGGTTCCCTTTCAGCGCTTCCACCGGTCCGAAAAGCTGGTACTCGCCCCACATCACGCCCACGTACACGCCGACCCGGCGCTGCCCTAAACGGCTCCGGCTGTAGCCGGCGTCTTCGAGCGTGTGCCACACGGTCTCCAGGAACAACCGCTCCTGCGGATCCTGCAGCTCCGCCTCCTTCGGCGAGATATTGAAAAACAGCGGATCGAACCGGTCCACGTCGGCCATGAACCCGCCCCATTTGCTGTATATCTTGTTCTTCTTCCCCTTCTCGGGGTCGTAGTAGGCGTTGTAGTCCCAGCGTTCGGCGGGGATTTCGGTGATGCAGTCGCGGCCGGCTTTGAGATTCTCCCAAAATTCGGCGAGATCGCGCGCCATCGGATAGCGCCCGCTGACGCCGATGATGGCGATATCTTCGTCCGAGGCCGGCGCGGCGGCGGGCAGCGGGACGGCGGGCAGCGCCGGCTCGACCAGCCGCGTCTGGTGGTGTTCGGCGAGGTAGCCCGCCAGCTCGGCGATGGTCTGGTATTCGAAAAAGAGCGTCTTCGAGAGCTCGCCGAATTGCTTCTCCAACTCGCGCGTCAGGCTGATCACCAGCATGGAATCGATGCCGTAACGCTCCATGGGCTCGTTCGCGCGAATCGACGACGCGGGATGCTTGGTCTGCTCCGCCACCAGCGCGATGAGCAGCCGCTCCGCCGCCTCGCGCGGGTCGGCGCCGGCCGGCTGCGATCGCTCGACGCCGCGCATGGCAAAATCGGCGATCTCGACCAACACGCGGCCTTCCTCATCGAAGATGCGCACGTCGAACTTCAGCAGCCGCGCATCGCCGGCCGCCCGCCCCGCCGCGCGCACGGCGTGAGCGCCGCACCGCTCCGGCAGCGGCGCAAACACGCGCATCTCGCCCAGAGAGAATGGCAGATATGTCAACGTGGGCTGCGGTTCCACGAGCCCAACCACGGTTTGCAGCGCGCCTTCGAGCAGCGACGGATGCCACGCGAACCCGTGCGCGCCCGGCAGTTCGAGCCGCGAACACGCTTCGCCGGCGCCGGTCCGCAGACTCCGGAGCGCGCGGAAAGACGGCCCATAACGCAGGCCGTGCGCGGCGAAGACCGCAAAACAATCGTCGACATTCCACACGCGCGGGCAGCGCGCTTCCAGTTCCGCGACGTTCACCTTCCCTGCCGCCGGCGCGGCATCGCCGTCCGTGAGGCGGCCCTGCGCATACTCGCCCCCGGCCGACCGGACGGCGAATTGCCCGGCCTCGATATCGATGCGGATCTCGACCGGCCGATCCGCAACCACGATCGGTTTGCTCCACAGGACGTTCGTCAGCGCGCGTAAGTTCGCTCCGGCCGCATCGCGGACGAGTTCCAGGTATGCCACGGCCGGAAGAATTCTCTGCCCGTCGATGACGTGGTCCCTGAGGTAGGGCTCGTCGCCGGTCAGCAGTTTTGTGTAGCCCTGCGCGGGCGTGGGAACCCAATAACGTTCGCCGGCGAATGGATATGTCGGCAGCGAAATGCGTTGCGGCGCCGCGCCGGAGCGCAATGCGGCCCAATCGACCGTCGCGCCGGAGACCCAAAGCTGCGCCACGCGGGTGAGGTCGCGCTCGGTGACACGCTCCGCTGCGGCGGCCGGCGAGGCCGACCCGAAGAACAATCCTTCGACGAGCGCGTCGCCCCGGAGGTAAGCCGCCAGGCGATCGCGCAATTCGGCGGCGCTCGCCACCACGGTCGCCATCCGGGCCTCCATCGGCTCGCGTCCCTCCTGCAAAGAAAAGGCGAAATCAGCGAGATTTTGGCCGGTTTTTTTCCACAGGAAATTCAGTAGATTTTCACAGGATTTCCTCAGGGCGTCTGGGGTGCGCGCGGAGAGGACGATCACCTGCGGAGCGGCCGTCTCGCTCCGCGGAGTCTCCTCATGCGACCGCAACACGACGTGCGCATTGACTCCCCCGAAGCCGAACGAGCTGACACCGGCGACGCGCGGTCCTTCCCACGCGCGCGCCTCCGACGCGATATAGAAAGGGCTGCCGTTCAGTTCAATGTACGGGTTGACTTCGTTGAAGTTCACCAGCCCGGGCAATCGGCGGTGCTGCATGGCGAGCAGAACTTTCAATACGCCCGCCATGCCCGCGGCGGCTTCCAAATGGCCGATGTTCGTCTTGACCGAACCGAGACCGCAGTGCGGCGCTGCCGGCATGGGCCGGCCGCTGCGGCGATACAACTCCTCGAAGGCGAGCTTCAGTCCATTGATCTCGATGGGATCGCCCAGCGCCGTGCCGGTGCCGTGCGCTTCGATATAGCTGACCGACGCGGGATCGACGCCCGCTTGCTCGTACGCGCGAATCAAGACCTCGGCCTGCGCCTGCGGATTGGGCGCGGTGAGCGAGGCGGCGCGGCCCCCATGATTTTCAGCCGTGCCCTGAATGACGGCGTAGATATGATCGCCATCGGCGAGCGCGCGCCGCAGCGGCTTCAGCAGGATGGCGGCGACGCCTTCGCCGCGAACGTAGCCGTTGGCGCTCTTGTCGAACGTCTTGCACTGGCCGTCCTCGCTGAGCATGCCCGCTTTGTTGCCGGCGAGCGTCAGCGTCGGCGTGAGAATCAGGTTGACGCCCGCCGCGATGGCCAGATCGCAGTCGCCGTTCTCCAGCGCGCGCGCGGCCCGATGAATCGCCACCAGCGAACTGGAACACGCCGTGTCGATGGCCTCGCTCGGCCCGCGCAGATTCAGCAGATACGAGACGCGATTCGGCAGGATGCAGGAAATAATGCCCGTGGCGCTGTGCGAATCCATCTCCGCGCCCTGCAGCAGTTCCAGATAATCGGTGGTGGAAACGCCGACAAAGACGCCGGTGGCGCTGCCGGACAATTGCGAGGCGCGGTAGCCCGCGTCTTCAATGAGCTTCCAGACGGTTTCCAGGAGCAGCCGTTGCTGGGGGTCCATCTGCTCCGCCTCGCGCGGCGAGATGCCGAAGAACTTGCAGTCGAAGCGGTCCACGTCGTCGAGGAAACCGCCCCAACGTCCCGGCGTCGTCTGTCCAGCATATTTCCGCCAGTCCCAGCGCGATGGGGGCGTCTCGCGGATCAGGTTGTCGCCGCGTTCAAGGTGTTCCCAGAAGGTCTCCAGGTCCGGCGATTGCGGCAGCACGCCGCTGACACCGACGATGGCGATTCCCGCCGCGGCCGGCGCCTGGAAGCGCTCCGCGCGAGCGAATGGCGGCGGTTCGGCGGAGACCGCCGGCGCGGCCGGGGCCGCCAGCGAATAATGCGCCTGAATGCTCTCCCGGTGGCGCTGGAAAATGGCCTCGGCGGCCTCGCCCGGCGTCGGGTACTGGAAGAAAATGGCGGGCGTGATGGCCAGGTCGTACCGGGTATTGAGCCGGTTGGCCAATTCCGTGAAGCTGAGCGAGTCGAAGCCGTAATCGCTGAGGTCGTCTTCCAGACCGATGGCGCTCGATTCCAATTGGAGAACCGCCAGCACGTCCGCCAGAAAGTCCTTGCGGAAACTCGCCGGCGCATCGGCATGGGCCACAGTCGGACCGATCGCGCGCCGCGCGGGAACGGCGTCGTTCAGCAGCCGGAGCACCTTGGCGCGGAAGCCCGCAATCACCATCAAGCGGCCCAGGCCGGATGCGAGCACGGCATCGAACACGCGCAGGCCGTCGCCGGTGGAGAGCGGAACGATGCCCTTGGTCTGCCGCAGCAGCGCTTCGGTCCCGGCGTCGACGCGCATTCCGCCTTCGCGCCACAACGGCCAGTTGACGCTGATGGTCCTGCCGTTGCGCTTGCCCTGCTCGCGGAGACGCTCGCGCCACTCCGCGAAGTGGTCCATGAAGCTGTTGGCGTACGCGTAGTCGCTTTGGCCGGGGTTGCCGGCCGCGGCGGCCGCGGAGGAGAACAGCATGAGGAAATCGAGCGGCTCGTGCTGCGTCGCCTCGTCCAGATGTTTTGTGCCGTCAACCTTGGGCGCGAGGACGGCCCGGATCTCGTCGTCGGTCTTGCGGCCGATCAGGGCGTCGCGGACGGTTCCCGCGCAATGGACGATTCCATCGATGCGGCCGAAGCGCGCCTTGGCTTCCGCCACCAGGTCGACGACGTCCGAACGCCGCGCCACGTCGCATCGGATGTAGACTGCGTCGCCTCCCGCCGCGCGCAGTTCCGCAATCCGCCCGGCCATGGCGCGGTCTTCCGAAGAGCGCCCGGAGAGCACCAGCCGGGCCTGAAACGCGCTGGCGAGGTGGCGCGCGATCGTCATTCCGAGCCCGCCGGCGGCGCCGGTGACCAAATAAACGCCGCGCGATTTCAACAAAGAGCCCGCTTCTGCGGCCGGAATCGCCGCCAGACTCTCCCACTGCTCGACCCAGCGGCCGCCCTTCCCGTCGTAGCGAACGTCATCCCGCGCTCCGAGTTCCGCGGGAAGGATGCGTTCGAGAGCCCCCAAGTCTGGCGCCGCGACGGTCCGGCACGAGATCTCGGGGCATTCGGCGCCCAGCGTGCGTGCGAAGGCGCCGAACGCAGCGTGATGCGGCTGCCTTTCCGCGGGCGATTCCGCATAGCAGTACAGCAAGCGGACATCGCCTGCGCGGCATTCCTGCAGCACCCGGACGAAGCGGAAGACCGCATCGAAGGTGGAATCGGCCGGCGCCACATAGACGATATGGCTGGGCCAGCGGCCGTCCCGCTTCAGGTCCTCGAAGAGCCGGCGATAGCCATCGGCGTCCAGGTCCGGCGCGACAATGGCCTCACACTCGAAGCGGGTCTCCACGGGAACGCCGCAGAGGAGAACCCGTCGAACGATGTCGCCGCCGGGCTCCGGCGTGGCCTCGCGAACCTGGCGGACCGGATGGAAGAATAATGTCTCCGGCTGTTCCATCGCCGTTTCGAGCGGCCGGAAGGCCAACTCCGCGATGGCGGCGAGCACCGCGCCGGTTTCGTCCGTCACGCGGATATCGAAGGTCGCATCCTCGCGGCCCGGAGAGCGCCGCACGTGCGCAAAGCAGATTCGCGGCAACGGTCCGGCGATGCGCAGTTCGCCCATCGCGAATGGAAGCCACGGCACGCCGGCGGTGTCGCCGAGGAGGCCAATGACGGTTTCCAGCGCGCCGTCCATTAGAGAAGGGTGAAGGACCCATGCCTCGGAGCTGCCGGCCGCCGCGGGGAGTTCGAGTTTTGCCAACGCTTCCTGCCGATTGCGGCAGAGGTGGCGGATGGCGCGAAAGGCCGGACCGCCGGTGAAGCCGTTCCGGTCGAAGAGGGAATAGCACGCGTCGCCGGTCCACGTTTCGGCGCAACGGAGGCGGATCGCATCGAGATCCAACCGCTCCGCGCCGGCCGTACCGCCAAATGTGGCCTTGCCTTGGGCGTGGAGCAGCGATTCGCCATTCGTCCCCCCGGTGCGGACCTCGAAATTCACGGAGTCGCCGGAAGGCCGCAGCGAGATCCGCGCCTCGCCGGGTTGATCCTCGACGGTCAGCGGCCGCATCCACACGACGTTGACGAGCTTGTCGACGGGGCGTTCGCCGGCCAGCGCGGCCGCGGCGCGAGCCATTTCCAGGTACGCCACGCCCGGCAGCGTCTTGCGGCCGGCGATGACATGATCGGTCAGGAAGAATTCCTGGCCGGTAAGGGGAGTAGCAAAGCTCTGCTCGCGCAGCGTGGAAGTGTTCCGTCCGACCAGAGGGTGCAAATTCGTCTGGGCAGCCGGGAGGGCCAGACGCGTCTTCGGCAGCCAGTAGCGATCCTTCGCGAAGGGATAGCCGGGGAGATGCGCGCGGCGCGGGGCGCTTGCGGGATAGAGCCCACGGAAATCGATCTCCACGCCCGAGACCCACAGGCGCGCCAGACGGTCGAGGTCGCGATCCTCCGTAAGGATGCGCAGGAATGCCTCGCCGGCTCTTCCGGTGACGAGGGCATCGGCTGCCTGGCGCGCGGCCTTGGCGTGGCCCTGATGCAGATTGGGGACGTCGTTCCGTCCGTCGCGATACGCCGCGAGCTTTTCGGCCAGCTCACCGGCAGTCGACGCCAGGAACGCCATGCGTTGTTCGAGGGGCTCGCGGCCGGTTTGCAGCGTATAGGCGACCGCCGACAGCGGCACGTCGTGCCGGGCCAGCCAGGCGGCGAGGCTCCCGGCGTAGGCGCGCAGGCGATCCTCGTTCTTCGCCGAAAGCACGAACAAGCGGGGCTGCGGCTCCTCGACAGCCCGCTGCGCCGCAGGGTGCTCCTCGAGCACGACATGCGCATTGCTGCCGCCGAATCCGAAAGAGCTGATTCCCGCGCGCCGCGGCAGGGGCCGGCCGGAGGCATCCCGCGGAGGCGTCCAGGGCTGCGCTTCGCGGCACAGATAGAGGGGGCTGTCCTCCAGTTGGATGTACGGATTCACTTCCTGGAGATGGAGGGTCGCCGGCAACCATTGCCGCCGCAGACAGAGAATCACCTTGATCAGTCCGGCGATTCCGGCGGCGGTTTCGAGATGTCCGATGTTGGTCTTGACGGAGCCGAGCCCGCAGTGCGGCGCCGCCGGTTTGCTGCCGGTCTTCGCATAGAGCTGCCGGAACGCGCTCTTCAGACTGTTGATCTCGATCGGATCGCCCAGTTTGGTGCCGGTGCCATGCGCTTCGATATAGCCGACGGTGGCGGGATCCACCGCCGCTTTCTCATACGCGCGCACCAGCAATTCGGTTTGCGCCGTGGGATTGGGAGTGGTCACCGAGCCCGTGCGGCCGCCGTGATTTTCCACCGAGGCGCGGATCACCGCATAGATATCGTCGCCATCGGCGATGGCGCGCTCGAGCGGCTTCAACAGGACCAGCCCGACGCCTTCGCCCCGGACGTAGCCATCGGCGCTGGCGTCGAACGTCTTGCAGCGGCCGTCGGCGCTGAGCATGCCGGCCTTAGTGGCGGCGATGGTGAGCGTGGGGCTGAGCAGCACGTTGACGCCGCCGGCCAGGGCCAGGTCGCAATCGCCGTTGCGAATGGCCTCCACGGCATGGTGCAGCGCCACCAGGGAACTGGAGCAGGCGGTGTCCACGGGCGCGCTCGGACCGCGCAGATCGAAGAAATGCGAGATCCGGTTGGCGAGCACGGAGAACGAAATTCCCACCGACGAGTGGCCGTCGATCTCGACGTGGTGTTGCCGCAGCAGTTCGTAATAATCCGGCGAGGCGGCGCCGACAAATACCCCGGTGTTGCTGCCGGCCAGGTCCGAGGCGCGGTAACCGGCGTCCTCGATGGCCCTCCAGGCGGCTTGCAGAATCAGCCTCTGCTGCGGGTCCATTCGCTCGGCTTCGCGCGGCGAGATACCGAAGAACAGGCAGTCGAACTCATCGACGCCGGGGATGAAGCCGCCCCATTTGGCGTAGGTTTTATCAGCCTCGCGCGCCGGATCTCCATACACGGCGCGCCAGTCCCACCGCGATGGCGGGACCTCCGTGATCAAATCGTGCCCCGCCTGCAGGTGATCCCAGAATTGTTCCAGGTCCTCCGAACCGGGCATCGTGCCCGCCATTCCGACGATCGCGATGTCCCGCCGGGCGGACGGCAGCGGCTGCGGTTCGAGCGGCGCGGGCCGGGGCGCGGATGGAGGTTCCGGGACCGCCGGAACCGATTCGGCCGGGACCGCGCCATACAGCTTCTCGAGGCCCTCGCGGTGCTCCTCCAGCAAGTGTGCCACGATGGCGGTCACGGTCGTGAACTCGAAGAAGATGGCGGGGGTGATCTCCAGGTCGAATCGCGCGTTGATGCGATTGGCGAGTTGGGTGAACGTGATCGAGTCGAAGCCGTATACGCTGACGTCCTCCTCGGCGTCGATATCCTGCACGTCGACCTTGAGGATCGCGGAAATCAGCTCGAAGAGCTCCTGTTGCAATTTCGCGGCCCAGGACGGGGTCCCTCGCGTTTCGCGGGGCGGGGCTATGGCCTTGGCCGGCGCGGCGGGTTCGCCGATTCCCAGGGACTGGCGGATCTTGGCGCGATCGCCCGACAGCACCATGACGCGGCTCAGTCCGGAGCGCAACGCCGCTTCGAATGCCGCGAGCCCGGCGGAGCTTGCCAGCGGCCGCATGCCCCAGATGCGCGCGATCTGCTCCTGCGCGGCGGCGTCGAGGCGCATGCCGCCATCGGCCCAATAGGGCCAGGCGATGGACAGGGTTCTGCCGGAGCGCGCATCGGCGAAGTGGTCCAGAAAGCTGTTGGCGAACGCGTAATCGGTCTGGCCCGCGTTTCCCAGGGTTCCGGAGGACGAGGAGAACAGCACGAACCAATCGAGAGGCTCGTCCTTAGTAGCTTCATCCAGATTGATCGCACCGGCGACCTTCGGAGCCAGCACGGCGCTCATCTCGTGCGGCGTCTTGTTGACCAGCAGCGCGTCGCGAATCACGCCGGCGGCGTGAAGCACGCCATCGATACGGCCGAAGTGCGACCTGGCCGCCGCGATCAGGGAACGCACATCGCCGGCATTGGCAACATCGGCTTGCACGTACAGGACCTCGGCGCCCCAGCCTTCGAAAAGCCGGATTCGTTCCGCGATAGTGGAATCCGGCGCGGAACGGCCGCACCAGACCAGCCGCGCCCGATACTGCCGAGCCAGATGCTCGCTGAAGATCGACCCCAGCCCGCCCGCTCCGCCGGTGACGAGATAAACGCCCCGTTCCTTGAGGCAGGCTTCGGGCGGGAGCTGCGGCTCCAGGGAAACTTCCTCAAGCCGCCGCGCCCAACGCACTCCGGCGCGGTAGGCGACATCCGGCTCGCCCTCCGCGGCGGCCTCGGAGAGAATCGCGCCCCACGGCGGCGGGCCTCCGACGGTTACGGTTTTGAAAACCAGTCTGGGAAGTTCGCGCCGCACGGCCTGCGCAAAGCCCTGCAGGGCGGCGTGCGCCGGTGTTTCCGGATGCACGGCCAGCAGGCGTGTGGAGTCCACCATCCGGCGTTCCACGAGGGCCTGGATCAGGGCGGTCAGCGAGTAGAGGTTCGCTTCGGGCTGCTCTCCGGCATCGCCGTGCACGATGCAGAGGCGGGCGCCGGCACCCGCCGCACGATCGAGAAGAGGGGCACACGCGGCGGCGTCTCGCGCCGACAGAACCTCCCCGGCACAATGAGGCTGCAGGTGTTCGCGGATCCGCTCCTCACGGCCGACCCACAGAACCGTTTCCTCAACGCGCGTATCGGGTCGCGGGTCCGCGGCTATCCAGGCGCTGCAGAAGCAAAAGAACTCGCCCCGCCTTCGCAGGTCCTGAATGGCTCGATATCCGTCCGCCGCCGTCATACGGCGGTCTGCGATCATCCGCAGAATCTCATCCGTGTCCGGCATTGCCCTTTCCATACGTGTCCCTTTTCACGTCGAATACTCGAACCGAGCGGCCGCGAGACACCTCTTGGCTTCCTCGATACTGACTTCACCTGCCTCCAACTGCTGCAGCACGCTCCACAGCGGATCGCCGTCGCGGCTGAGTTCTCGCGGCTGCTGCGGGATCGCGCGCAGGGTGAGCGCCTGGAAAATCGCGGCCGCCTCACCACTTTCATTCAGGACCCAAATGTCGTAAGCCGGCTCGGCGGTTCCGTTGCCGCTATGATTCTCCGCCGGCGCGACATACGCATAACAAGGATCGGGAACGGCGCCCCTGATCTCCAGCGCCTTCAAAGAAAACGGCACGCAGGGCGAGCTCCCGGTGACGCCTCGCAGCCCGAGCAGCGTCTGCAACGCCCCGTCGAGCAGCGACGGATGGAGCACGTAGGCCCCGGCGTTTTCCCGCGCGTCGGGAGGCAGCGCGAGATGCCCGAGGGCCTCGCGTCCGCCGCAGTGCACGGTCTGAACCGCCTGGAAACTCGGGCCGTAGCCGAAGCCGTGCGCAGACGCCATGCGGTAACATTCGTCCCCGGTCAAAACCTTGAGGCAGCGCGCGCGAATGGCCGTCAGGTCCTTTTGTAAAGCCGGCAAGGGGCCCGCGGAAGAGTCGAAAAACAGCTTGCCTTGCGCATGGCGAAGCCGCTCGCCGGATTCGGCGGTGTAGATCTCGAATTCCACGGCGTCCCGAACGGGATTGAGACCGATATGGACCGTGGCCGCGTTCTCATCCACCACGATTCCGCGCAGCCAGACTACGCCGGACAGGCGCGACACGGCGCGTCCGGCGGCGATCTGGCCCGCGGCGCGCGCCATCTCCAGATACACGACCCCGGGCAGCGTCTTCACGCCCGCCACGACGTGATCGGCAAGGTAGAACTCGCGGCCCGTCAATTCCTTGGTGAATTGCGGCTGGGTCAGGGTGGACGTGTTGCGATCGAGCACAGGATGGAGCGGCGCGGCCCCGGCCAGCGCGACCGGCGACGGCTGAGCCGAACGATCGAAGATCCAATACTTCTTTCCCGCGAAGGGATAGGCAGGCAGGCTGACGCGAGCCGGTTTTGGTTCGGGCCACAACCGATCCCAATCGACCGCTGCGCCATTGACCCAATCCGAAGCGAGACTGTCGTGATCCTGCGAGTCGACTTCTCGAGGAGGCGCCTCGCCTTCGACGAAGGCCTCGAGTCCGCGCTGCAACTGCCCGCGGCTATGGGCCACGATCGCCAGCCGCTCGGCCATCATCTCGCGGCCGGTTTGCAGCGTGTAGGCGATCGAGGCCAGGGATGCGCATTCCCCGCTCAGATATTCCAAAAGGTTCGCCGCGGACGCGCGCAGGCGGTCGTCATTCCTCGCGGAGAGGACGAAAATGTGCGGCTTTCCTTCATCCGGCGGCGCAGTTCGCGTTTCCCGATACTCCTCGACGATGAGGTGGGCGTTCGATCCCCCGGCGCCGAACGAGCTGATCGATGCGCGTCGCGGCGACTCGTCCGCCGTCTGCCAGTCCCGCGCGTTGTGAACCAGGTAGAACGGCGTCTCGGCAAACGGGATGTTCTCGTTCAGGCGGTCCGCATGGAGCGACGGCGCGAGCCGTCCATGACGCATCTGGAGGACGACTTTGGAGAGCCCCGCGATGCCTGCGGCCGATTCCAAATGCCCGATGTTCGCCTTCACGGACCCCACCGCGCAGAATCGTTTGTCGCCGGTATCGCGTGCGAAGGCCTTGGTCAGACCGGCGATTTCGACCGGGTCGCCCAGCGCGGTGCCGGTGCCGTGGGCCTCGACGTAGCTGATGGTGCGCGCGTCGATCCCGCCCGCCGTGAGGGCGGCCACGATCAGATCCGCCTGCGATTGCGGATTGGGCACGGTGTAGCCGTTGGTTCTGCCGCCATGATTGATGGCGCTGCCGCGAATCACCGCGTAGATGGGATCACCATCGGCGAGGGCCCGATCGAGCGGCTTGAGCAGGACGGCGCCCACGCCTTCGCCGGGCACGAAGCCATCGCCACCCGCGCCGAAACTGTGGCACCGGCCGGTGCGCGAAAGCATGTTCAACTGGCACAGCAAGACGTACTTCGAGGGGTGCAGATACAGATTGACGCCGCCCGCCAGCGCCATGCCGCACTCGCCTTTGCGCAGGCTGTCGCACGCGAGATGGATGGCGGAGAGAGACGACGAGCAGGCCGTGTCCACGGGAATGCTCGGACCATGCAAATCGAAGGTGTACGACACGCGGTTGGCGATCGACCACGGCATGGATTCGGGAATCGCGGACAGTCCCCGGCGCCACGCATCGGGACCCCACAGGAGGTAGCTATTGGTGGTGACGCCGGCGAACACGCCGACCTCGCAACCGGCGCCGCGCAAGGCCGCCAACCGAGACCTGTTGTAGCCTGCGTCTTCGAACGTGGCCCACGCCGTTTCCAGGAAGATGCGCTCCTGCGGATCCATCTTCTCGGCGTCGCGCGGGGAGATACCGAAGAACAACGGGTCGAACCGGTCCGCGCCGTCGAGGAAACCGCCGTACGGGCAGTAGATCTCGTCCCGAAAAGCCGCGGTGTCCCAGCGGTCGGAGGGAATCGGCGAGATACAGTCCCGGCCGGCCTCCAGGTTGCTCCAGAATTCGCGCAGGTTGGCGGCCCGCGGATAGCGGCCGCTCATGCCGACGATCGCGATGCCGCTCCCGGTGGGGCGTGGCACAATCGCCGGGGACTCGGGCGGCTGCGCCGCGACGACGGAAGCGCCGTTTTCGGCGGGCGCCGCCGGCGGTTCGATCGCGGCGAACTGCGGGGCGTGGTGGGCCGCGAAGTAGTCCGCCAGTTCGGCAATCGTGCGATGCTCGAACATCACGGTCCTGGGGAAGGCTCCGATCAACGCTTCCATCTGGAAGTTGAAGCTGTTGATCATGATGGAATCGACGCCATACTCCTCGAAGCTCACCGTCGCGTCGATCCGCTCCGGCGGAGTTTTGAGGTGTTCGCCGATCACCTGCTTCAGAAGCGTCTCGGTGGCGGCGCGGGCGGAAGGGCGGTCTCCGGCGGGCGCGGTGTGGACCGCCAGCGGGCGGCGCAGAACGGAGAGCAGCTTTTCCCGATTCCCGGAGAAGACGGCGATCCGAGGCCCCGCGTCCGACGCGAGAATGGTTTCCAGAGCGGCAAGGCCTGCCTGCGAGGTCAGCGGCTCCATACCCAGGTCGCGCGCCAGGACCTGCCGGTTCTGCGGGGAGAGTTGCATCCCGCCGTCCGCCCAGTACGGCCACTCGATGGCGATCGACCGGCCCTGTCGCAGACCCGCCGCCCGGAGTTTCTCCCGCTGCGCGGCGAATTCCGCGAGGAAGCGGTTCGCATAGGCGTAGTCAGTCTGGCCGGCGTTTCCCGCGAGGCTGGCGATCGAGGAGAACAGCACGAAGAGGTCGAGCGCCTCGTCCCGCGTGGCTTCGTCGAGATGCGCCGCGCCATCCACTTTGGGCGCCAGAACCGCCGCGACGTCCTCCGCGGTCTTCTTCGCCAGCAGCGAATCGCGAATGACGCCGGCGAGATGAAACACGCCATGAATGCGCCCGTAGCGCTTCCTGGCCTCCGCGACGAGGGCATCCGCGTCGACGCGGCGCGTGACGTCGGCCTGGACGTAAATGGCCTCCGATCCGCACTCGCGCAAGCGCCCGAGCAAGTCCTCGACACGCGGGTTCGACGGCGAGCGGCCGCAGAGCACCAGCCGGGCGCGATACGCGCGGGCCAGGTGTTCGGCGACGAGGGCGCCGACGCCGCCGGCGGCGCCCGTGATGATGTATGCCCCGTGCTGCCGGAGCGGATTGGAATCGCGCCGCAAGTCCACTTCGCCGGCGTCAAGAATCCAGCGCTTGCCGCCGGCGTGCCGCACCTCGACGCCATCGGCGGCCCGCATCTCCGCGCGCACGATGGACGGGACGTCATCCCAGGCTTCGACCGCCACCGTGCGGCAATGCAGGGTCGAGCTTTCCTGGTTCAGGGCACGGGCGAAGGCGCCGAGGGCGGCGGAGTGGAGGCAAGGCGTCGCCTCCCCTTCGCGGTAAATCAACAGCAGACGGACCGGCTCGGTGGACCTGCGTTCGAGGATCTCTCGCGTGAGCCGCACGATCGATACGAGATCGTCCTTGCCGCGCCTGCACTCGTAGACCAACTCTTGGGCCGAGGGCGGCGCGCCGGAATCCGCAATGGCCGCTTCGCGCCAGACCGGCCGGAGGAAGATGACGGCTTGCGCGGCGGCCGGTTTCGAAGCGGCAGGGATCCAATAGCGCGTGCGGGCGAAGGGGTACGTCGGCAGGGAGACGCGTCGCAGCCGCGCATCGCGATACAGCGCGCGCCAGTCGACGGCCTCTCCGGCCAGCCAGCGCGCGGCCGCCGGCGGCAGATCGGCGGCAGTCGCGCCGGAGAGGACGTATTGCGCCAGTTGTTGCTCGAGGTCCGATTTGTCCCGCGCCGCGAGCGCGAGCCGGCGCTCCATCGGCGAGCGTCCGGTCTGCAGCCCGTAGGCGATTTCGGCGAGCGAGACGCTGCGGGCGGCTTCGCTGCGCAGGAAGTCGAGAAGGCGCTGGGCATAGGCGCGCAAGCGGCCGTCATTCTTCGCCGAGAGCGGGATCACGTGAGGCCCGGCAGCCGGGCACTCGGCCCCGGTCTGCGACGGCGGCGCCGCTTCGACAATCACATGACAGTTGGTGCCGTTGAACGCGAACGCGCTGACCGCCGCGCGGCGCGGCGCCCCGGCAGCGCGTTGCCACGGACGCAGTTCGGTGTTCGGGAAGAACGGGCTGGCGGCGAAGTCGATGTGGCGATTCGCGCGATTCAGGTGCAGGGACGGTGGAATCTCGCCGTGTTCCAACGCCAGGAGCGCCTTCATCAGGCCCGCGACGCCGGCGGCGGCCGTGGTGTGACCGATGTTGCCCTTCACCGACCCGATGGCGCAAAACTGCCGCCGCGCAGTGTATGCGGCGAAGGCCTGACTGAGCGCCGTGATTTCGATGGGATCTCCGAGCCTGGTGCCGGTGCCGTGAGCTTCCACGTAGCCGATGGAGTCCGGGTGGATGCCGCCGGTCCGCAGGACTTCGAGCGCCAGCGCTTTCTGCGATTCCATGCTGGGCGCCGTAATTCCGTTGGTCTTCCCGTCCTGGTTCACGCCCGAGGCTTTGATGACACCGTAGATGCGATCTCCGTCCGCTAGAGCGCGGTCCAGCCGTTTGAGGACGACTACGCCTACGCCATCGCCAACCGCGATTCCATCCGCGTCATCGTCGAAGGGCCGGCACTTGCCTGTCGGCGAAAGCATGCCGGCCTTGCTCATCATTTCGTAGGGCCGGGGATGGAGGTACAGCGTGACGCCGCCCGCCAGCATGAGGTCCGCTTCGCCGTCGCGCAAACTCCGGCAGGCCATATGGACCGCCACGAGCGAGGACGAACAGGCCGTCTTGATGGTGACCGCGGGGCCCTTGATGTTCAGGAAATACGAAATGCGCGACGCGAGAATTGCATCGTCGTTGCCGAGCAGCGTGTGGGCTTCGGGCGGCTCGCCGGATTCTCCGAGGAGCGTGAGGTAGTCGCTGCCCATGACGCCGGCATAGACGCCGCAACGCGCGCCGTCGAGAGATTCGGGCGCGCAGCCCGCGTCTTCGAGGGCCGTCCAGCAGGCTTCGAGAAACAGCCGCTGCTGCGGATCCATCAGCTCGGCTTCGCGCGGCGAGATGCGGAAGAACTCGGCGTCGAAGAGGTCTGCGCCGGCGATGAAGCCGCCCCATTTGCTGTAACTGCGCTCAGGCCTGGCAGGGTCGGGATCGTAGTGGGCAGTCAGGTCCCAACGGTCCGGCGGGACTTCCTGAATGGAGTCCACGCCGTTTTTCAGATTGGCCCAGAAGGTGGAAATGTCGCCGGCGCCGGCGAAGCGGCCGGCCATGCCAATCACCGCGACATCGCTCCCTGCCACAGCGGGGGCCGGCTGCGGTTGAGGGACCGGCTGGGTGTTTTGGATGTGACGGCAAAGGTCGCGGATGCTGGAATGGTCGTACACGACGTGCATCGGCAGCGTCAGCCCGAAGTGGCGGTTGACGGCTTCGAGAAGGAGGAGGCCCTGCAGCGAACCGACCCCATAGTCGCTGAAACGCGCCGCCACGTCGATGCGGCCGGGCTCGATCTCCAGAACCTCGGCGGCGAGGCGGCGCACTTCCGGCTCGATGTCCGTCGCGGGTTCCGCCGCCCGCGGCTGGAGTTGCCGGATGTGACGGCAAAGGTCGCGGATGCTGGAATGGTCGTACAGGACGTGCATCTGCCGCGTCAGGCCGAAGTTGCGGTTGACGGCTTCGAGAAGGAGGAGGCCCTGTAGCGAGCCGACCCCATAGTCGCGGAAACGCGCCGCGACGTCGATGCGGCCGGGCTCGATCTCCAGAACCTCGGCGGCGAGGCGGCGCACTTCCGGCTCGAGATCGGCGGGTTGCGCCATTTCGCGCGGGATGCGGAGTGCGGCATACGGCGTCGCGTTGCGAATCTGCTCTTCATTGATACGAACGAGCGCTTCCTTCGATTCGCCGCGCGCCTTGCGGATGGTGAAGAGCAAATAGCGGACCAGCCCTTTGCCGAGCACCTTGCCGAAGTTGTCCCAGCAGCGGTGCTCGTGCTCCACCGGCCGCAACTCGGGGAACCGGTTGTTGATGGCGGCCAGGTTCTCCTCGAAGCGCGGATCGTAGAGGAAGTTGCTGATCTCCGCGCTGGCGTCGGCGCAGGAATCGATGCGCAAGCCGCTTTCGGCGAGGAGGCGGCTGAACTCCGGCGCGGTGGCGGTGAACTGACCCTGGTGCGGCAGGTTGATCGCCGCCACCGTGTTGGTCACTCCGTCGGCCAGCACCAGCACACCGTTATCGTCGAGATGCGCGGCAATGTTGTCGAAGACGGCCTGCTTATTTTCGATGTGGAAGATGACTTCGAAACCGATGACGAGGTCGTAGAGGCCGGGGAAGGGCCGGCTGGTGCTGTCCGCGCAGTGCACGCGGAGGCGATCGTCGAGGCCGGCGCGGCGGATGCGTTCGGCGCCCGCCTCGGCCTGCTTCGGCGTGATCGTGAAGCCTTCGCCGCGCAGGCCGGGGTAGCGCCGCGCGAGTTGGATGAGGTCCGTCGCCAGCCCGCAGCCGATGTCGAACACGCGCTGCACGCGGCCGAAATCCACGTCGCGGTAGAGCGCGGCCTTCAGCTCTTTTTGCCTGGCCTGCATCCAATCGCGATGCTGCCGTCCCGCGGCAGGGTCGAAAAATGCATTGATCCAGGAGAAGCCGGGGACCTTCTCGGCAAACGGAGCGAAAAGGACATAAGTCTCGTCTTCCAGAGCCAGCGCCTGTTTCTGGAGCGCTTCGGTCATGCGGTTGTAGTAGTCGGCGACTACGCCGGTTTCCTGTGGCGCGGTGGCGGGCGCGGCGGGTCCCTCGCCGATCCAGCAGCGACGCCGCTCGAAGGGATAGGTGGGCAGCGGCACGCGCCGCAGATCGAGACGGCCATCGCGCAATCGTGTCCAGTCGACGGCGCCGCCGCGCAGCCACTCGCCGGCCGCTGCTTCGAGCGGGCCGCTCCCGGCGCCTGTCTCGACGCGGTGAGTTTCGAGGAACTGCGTCAGCCGCTCGACCAGTTCGCCGCGGTCCGCGGCAATCGCGGCGAACCGGTGCTCGAAGGCGGTGCGCCCGTGCTGCAGGGTGAAGGCGACATCCGCCAGCCGCGCGGGCGGGCCGGCGTCGCGCAGGTGGTCCCGCAGCGCGGTGACGTACTCGTCGAGCTGCGCGCGCGACCTCGCCGAGAGCACGATCAACTCCGGCCGCCGCTCGTCCTGCGCCGGGGGCCGCGGATAGTCTTCGAGGATCACGTGCGCCGCGGTTCCTCCCGCCGCGATGGACGTGACGGCCGCGTGCCGCGTCCCGGTCCAGGAAGTCGCGGAGTGCGGCAGGTAGAATCGCGTGCCGGCCGTCTCGACTTCTTCGTTCCGATGGTCAGCGGCCAACGCCGGCGCGAGCTGCCCGTGGCGCATCTGCAACAGGACCTTGGTCACCTGCGCGATTCCCGACGCCGCCTCGAGATGGCCGATCGAGGGCTTCACCGAGCCGATGGCGCAGGGCGCGCCGGCGCCATAGACATCGAGCAGGGCTTTCCATTCCGCCGCATCCGCCATCTCGGCGCCGGTGGCCTGAATCTCGAGATAGCTGACATCCGCCGGGTCGACGCCGCCCTTCTGCAGCGCCTGGCGCATGAGCGCGGTTTGCGAGCGGGGGGACGGGGCGAGGAAGCCGTTGCTGCGACCCTTGTGGGTGACGGCCGAGGCTCTCACGACGCCGTAGATCGTGTCTCCATCGGCGAGGGCGCGGTCGAGGGGCTTCAGCAAAACCGCCCCGGCGCCTTCCCCGGGGACGAAGCCGTCGCCGCCGCGCTTGAAGAGCCGCGCGTCCGCGGCGGTCGAAAGGAGCCGGTCGCGGCACAGCATCCAATACCGCGAGCGGTGCAGGTACAGGTTCACGCCGCCCGCCAGGGCGGCTTCACAGGCGCCGGAGCGAATGCTCTCGCAGGCCATATGAATGGCCACCAGCGACGACGAACAGCCGGTATCCACGGGCACGCTGGGTCCGGTGAAATCGAAGAAATAGGAGACCCGGTTGGGCAGGGTGTAATAGGAAGCGTCGAGCGGCGCGTTCCCCGACTCCCGCCACTGCTCCATGCCGAGCAGCGGATATGTCAGCGCGTTGACGCCGACGAAGACGCCGAGCGGCCGGCCGCGCAGGCTCTCGCGCGTGTAGCCGGCGTCTTCCAGCGCCGACCAGGCAGTCTCGAGCAGCAGCCGCTCCTCGGGATGCATACCCTTGGCTTCCAGCGGCGTGATCTCGAAGAGCAGCGGATCGAAGCGATCGACGCCGTCCAGAAAGGCGCCCCAGCGGCTGTAGATCTTGCCCTCTCTGGCCTTCGCCGGATCGGGGTCGAAAGACGCGGCGGCGTCCCAGCGCGAGGCGGGCACTTCGCGGATGCATTCGCGGCCCGCTCGCAGATTGGCCCAGAACTCGTCGAGGTTGCGCGCATCGGGATAGCGGCCGCTCATCCCGACAATCGCGATGTCGGTCGATTGCGGCGCGACCCAGCGGGGGGTCTCGGCCGCGGCGGCCGGCAGCGGCGAGGGACAACGCCCGGCTACGAACCCGGCCAACGCCCGCACGCTCGTGTATTCCAGCAGCAGGCTTTTCGAGAGCGGTCCCAAGCGCTCTTCCAGACGCGCGATCAACTGGCGCATGTTGAGCGAGTCGAAGCCGTAAGAGGCGAGGTCGGACTGCGGATCGATCTCGTCAGGCTGGAGGCCGATCTCCTCGGCGGCCATGGCGCGCAGCCACGCTGCGGTGTCGCGTTCCGGCTCCTCGTCGACCGCCGGGAAGCGCGACGCGATGGCAGCAGCGATGCGGTCCTGGATGCCGTGCATGACCAGGCATTGCGCCTGCCCAGCCGCGAGCGCCGATTCCCAGACTTGCAGCCCGCGCGCGTTGCTCAGCGGCGCGAGGCCGCTCTGCTGCCGCAAGGCCGAACGCGCGCTGCCAGAGATCCGCATTCCGCCCTCGGCCCATTCCGGCCACTCGATCGAGAGGGTCTGTCCGCGGCGCTTCCCGTCGCGCCGCTGCTCCTCCCGCCATTCGGCGAAATGATGGAGGAAGGAGTTGGCGCAGGCGTAGTCGGCGAGACCGCCGGCATGCATCCACGCGGCGATCGACGAGAACAGGGTGAAGAAATCGAGCGGCTCGTCTTGTGTAGCGGCGTCGAGCCAGACCGTGCCATCGACCTTCGGCCCGAGGGTCGCGGCCGCGTCCTCCCACGTCTTCTCCGTCAACGGCGCATCGCGCTTGATGCCGGCTGCGTGGATGACCCCGTGGATGGCTCCGAAGCGGCTCTTGACCTCGCGGATTGCGTCTTCCACCTGGGCCTGCCGGGCGACGTCGGCGCGCACATACATCGCCTCCGCGCCCGCCTGCTCGAGCCGGCGAATGGCGGCTTCGTGAGCGGGACCGGCGGCCGATCGTCCGAGCAGCGCCAGACGGCAGGGGCCTTGCGCGGCGAGGTGTTCGGCGAACGTCATTCCGAGTCCGCCGCATCCGCCGGTGATGACATAGACGCCGCCGTTGCGCCATGCCGGTTGGCGGGCCTCACCGGCTTCGATCCGTTCCATGACGCGCCGCCAGCGTTGGCCGTCGCGGTAACGGATGGCCGCGTTGCGGGGCTCCGATGCGCTCTCGTCGAGCGCTCGCCGGAGGATGTCCGCGGCAGACTCGAATTCGACGACGCGGTACGTGAGCTTGGGGTTCTCCAGATGCGCCGCATGGAGCAGCCCTTCGACGGCCGCATGACGCGGTTGGTTGCCGGCGAAGCCGCACGTGATCTCCACGGACTGGCGCGGTCGCAATTTCGCGATCGCCTGCGCCAGGAGGAAGACGGATCGCAGGTTCTCGGGCGCCCAAAGGTGAATCACCCGCAGCGGGCATCCCGCCGTCAGGCAATCCGCGAGCAGCCGTTCGTAATCGGCGGCGTTTGCCGGATCGATGTGGAACCGGCCGGGCTGGTCGTGGCGATATGCGACAAGCCGGTCCGTGCCGGTCAGAATCAGAGTCGTCGCCTCTTTGGGCGCCATGCGACGCAGCGGCTCCGGTTTCCAGAGAGGGCGACAGCACAGCGTCGTCTCCGGGTCGCGCGATTGCGACATCGGCATCCAGTAGCGCTGGCGAAGGAACGGATACGCCGGCAGGGAAATGCGGCGCGGCTTGGGCGCCGTCCACAGCGCGTCCCAATCGACCTCGGCGCCGGACAGCCAGCGCGCGGCCAGCTCGCCGGCGGCAGGCGGAACGTCCGCGGGGAAAGCGCGCAGCTGGCGCGCCAACTCGGACACGCTCTCGACCACGAATACCGCGCGCGCGGGCATGGCTTCACGGCCGGCCTGGAGGGTGTACGCCACATCGCGAATCGCCAGGTGGCTGTTGCCGGGGTGTTCGAGGAAGCGCAGGAGGTTGGCGGCGGCCGCGGCGAGGCGCTCCGGTGTCTTGGCGGAGAGCGGCACGATGACTGGGCCCGTGAGAGTCCCGGCGGTGACGGTCTGTTGCGGCGGCTCTTCCAGGATCACGTGCGCGTTGGCGCCTCCGGAACCGAAGGAACTGACACCGGCGCGCCTCGGATAGCCTTCGACGGGTCGCCATTCGGCCACCTCCCGCTGCACGCGGAACGGAGTAGATTCGAAATCGATGTAGGGGTTCAGGGTGGCCGCGTGCAGGGAAGGAACCAGCGTCCGGTGCTTCATCTGCAACAGGACCTTGGTGACGCCGGCGATTCCCGCGGCTGCGATCAGATGTCCGATGTTGGACTTGAGGGAGCCGATGGCGCAAAAGCCGGTGTCACCGGTGGCGGTGCGGAAGGCGCGGGTGAGGCCCTCGATCTCGATCGGGTCGCCCAACTGAGTGCCGGTGCCGTGGGCTTCCACATAGCCGATGGTGCGCGGATCCACGCCGGCGCGGCGCAACGCGTCGACAATCAGGTCGGCCTGGCGGTCGGGACTCGGCACGGTGTAGCCGCTGGTGCGGCCCTCGCTGTTGATGGCGGTCCCCTTGATGACAGCGTAGATGTGGTCGCCGTCGGCGAGGGCCTTCGCCAGCGGCTTGAGAAGCACGACAGCGACGCCTTCGCCGTCGACAAAACCGCCCGGGCCGGCGCCGAACGGGTGGCAATCCTGCCCGCGCTGCAGCATCTCCTTGCGGCAGAACTGGAGCACGCGCTGGGGATGCAGGGTGAGGTTCACTCCGCCGGCGAACGCCGCCTCGCATTCGCCGCGCGCGAGGCTTTGCACCGCCAGGTGCAGCGCGGTGAGCGAGGACGAGCAGGCTGTGTCGACGCTCAGGCTGGGGCCGCGCAGGTCGAGGAAATGCGACACCCGGTTGGCGATGTCGGAGGGGTCGGTGTCGGGCGACTGGACATTGCCTTTGAGGGCCTCCTGCGCCGCCCAAAGCCCATACGTGTTCCCGCTGACCCCGGCGAACACGCCGGTATTCTGCGGCAGGCTCCGGGTAGTGTGGCCGGCATCCTCCAACGCGGCCCAGGCAGTCTCCAGGAAAATGCGCTGCTGTGGGTCCATCTGCTCGGCCTGCCGCGGGGAGATGCGAAAGAACAGGGGGTCGAAGCAGTCGAAGTGATCGAGGAAGCCGCCCCAGCGGGTGTAGCTGCGATCGCGATCTTGGCCGGCGGGGTCGAAGTGCTTTGCGAGATCCCACCGTTCCGGGGGCACCTCGCGGATGCACGATTCGCCGCGAATCAGGCGCTCCCAAAGCGCATCCGCCGTCTCCGCTTTCGGAAAACGCCCGGCGAGGCCGATAATGGCGATTTCGGGGGACTCTGCGACTGGGAGGGTCCGTGACGTGGCGGCCGGCGCCGGCCGGACAGGGGGCGCGGCGTCGAACATCGCGGCCAGTTTGCCCGGAAACGTGCGTTGCAGATATTCGCCGAGCTTGTCGACCGTGGCGTGCTCGAAGAGCAGGGTTTTGGGGAGGGGGCCAAATTGCTTTTCGAGAACCTCGAGGACTTCGAGGTTGAGGAAGGAATCGATTCCGAGCACGCCCTCGAAGGCGTCGGCGCCGGCGATGTCCCCGGGGAGGCAGGCGAGTTTCTCGGCCAGGACGGTCTTCAGATAATCCGACGTAGCGTCCGCGGCGGCCGTGCGGCTTTCGGCGGGCGGCGTTTTGGGGAGCCGGAGATGCTCCCCTTCGAAAACACAGACGGGCAAGGCGACGCGGTTGGTCCCGCGCGTGGCGCCAAGACTTTCCCAATCGAGGTCACGGCCGCTCAGCCATTCGCGGAGGAGCGCTGCCTGCGGGACGTTGCGGCCGTCCGGCTCGAAGCGGGGGCTCAGCAGGCTCGATCGGAGCATCTTCTTACCACGGACCACCACACCGTAGCGAAACGGAAACTGGCCGCGTCCCATGAGGGTTCCGCAAATGTCCGCCAAGTCATATTCCGCGAAGCGCGAACCGGCGACGAAAGACTTCCATTCGTCGAGCAACGCCGCCAGGGCGGTCTCGGACTTTGCCGAAAGCAGGAAGAGAAACGGTCCGCGCTTGCGAACGGATTTGCGCGGCGGCGGTGGGGATTCGAGGAGCACATGCGCATTGACGCCGCCGAATCCGAAGCCGCTCACGCCACAGCGCAGCCTCTTCCGCCTCGCCGCGGGCTTCCACTCGACCGCCTCGGTGGCGATCGCCAGGCGCGAACCGGCCAGAGGAAGATCGGGGTGGACGCCGGTCACGTTCAACGTGCGCGGGATCCGGCGATGCTCGAGCATGAGCAGGGCCTTGATCACGCCGGCGATACCCGAGGCCGCTTCCAGGTGCCCGATATTGGTTTTCGCCGACCCTACCAGACACGGCCCGGCGTTGCCTGCGGGGCCGAAGACCTCACGCAAAGCAGCGATTTCGGTGGCGTCTCCCAATGGCGTGCCGGTGCCGTGGGCTTCGACATAGGAAACCGATTCCGGCCCGAAGCCGGCGGCCTCGTACGCCTGTAGGATCACCTCGCGCTGCGCGTCCTTTACCGGGGCAGTGATGGAAATGGAAGTCCCGCAGTGGTTCACCGCCGAGCCGCGAATCACGCCGCGCACGCAATTCCGGTCGCGGACCGCGTCGCCCAGACGCTGCAAAAGCAGGACCCCGGCGCCTTCGCCGGGGACGTATCCATCGGCGGCGCGATCGAAGGTTTTGCAGCGCCCTTCCGGGGAGAGCATTCTGGCCTTGGAAAAGGAGATATATTTCCAGGGGCTGAGGATGACGTTGACTCCCCCGACGAGGGCGTAGTCGGCGTCGCCCGAACGGAGAGCTTCCACGCCCTGGTGCAGCGCCACCAGCGACGCGGCGTGTCCGGCGTCGATGGCGAGGCTGCTTCCGCGGAGGCCCAGGCAGTGCGAAATGCGGTTGGCGATCAGCCCGTGATAGGCGCCCAGCGTCGCGTATCCATCGACGATGGTGAAGGAGGCGGCAGCTTCCTGCAAATGGTCGGCGGTCATGGCGCCCGCCAACACGCAGGTCCGCTTCCGCTGCAACTCGCGCAGGGGAATCCCCGAATCCTCTACGGCGCGCCACGCCTGTTCGAGCAGCAGGCGCTGCTGCGGATCCATGCTCGAGGCTTCGCGCGGAGAGATACCGAAGAAGCGATGGTCGAAGCGCTCGACATCGTCGAGCAGGCCTCCCCACTTACTAATGCTCTTATTCGGCTCCGTTGGAGATGGAGAGTAGAAGGCTTCGGGATCCCACCGGGCCCGGGGAATCTCCCGGATCGAATCGACGCTATTGGCGAGATTTTCCCAGAACCGCTGGTAGTCCTGGGCGCCCGGAAAGTGGCACGCAATTCCGACGACCGCAATGTTCTTGGTTTTCACGGAACAGGATCGCTATCTCCGGCGCGCTTCTACCGCGATGTAGCCGGCGTTGGCCGCGAAGAGAGAAGAGACTTCCTCGACGAATGGCAGATACTCTTCATCCGCAACCTGGAGCAATTCTTCGCGGTGCAGTTCAAACGAGCGCCTGTTTTTTGCATCCGCGGCCCAAATGACCGGCTTCGTCAGGTCCGTAAATCCGAGAAGATCGAATCCGGCTTCTTCCAGCAGTGCGGGATATTCGTCCTTCGTGATGTGGTGCGCGAAGAGAACTTCATGTTGCAGGGCGATAAATTCGGGGGTGGTATGTTCCAGGTTGATGAAATCCGTGATCAGCAGGACCGAGCCGGGCTTCAAGACCCGGTGGGCTTCCCGCAGGGCTTCCGCATGACCCATGTGGAAGATGGATTCGAGAAACCAGCCGCCGTCGAACACGGCATCGGGGAACGGGAGATGGAGCGCATCCTCGAGATGGAAGTGGACGCGGTCCGCGAGTCCCTGGGCGGCGGCATGCTGCCGGGCGGTCTCGCATTGATGCGGGCTGGCGGTGACGCCGTCGACGACGCAGCCTTTCCGCTCGGCGAGGAGCAGAGCGGGCAACCCCAGACCGGAGCCGAAATCGATAAAGCGCTGACCCGGTCCGATGGGGCAGCGGCCGATCATCATCTCGGTGAGACGGAGGGGCCCTTTCCAGGGTTCGTCATCCAGATTCGTTTCATCCCAGTAGCCGCCGTGCAGGTGGCCCTTGGACGTGATCTCCCAACAGCGGACCGCCCGATTCTCGTAATACTCTCCGATTTGTCGAAAACGCAGGGCTTGATCCTCGTGGGTGAGCATGGTTGTTTGCTTTTCAGTAGGGAGTAGAATTGTCCGATTGAAAATCTCCCGACTTGTGCGACTGAGCACGGAATCTTTATGTCTAGCAACGATAATTCAACTTCTACGATGTGTCAAGGCTGTGGAACTATCTAGTGCTAATGCGGCTGCAATTCTCCGCTATTCATATACAATTTCCCGAACTCGCACTTTGTCAAGTCGCAGGGCCGGAACGGCCAACCTATGTCCAGACGGCGAACCACGTCGCGGATGTTGACGGGCTTCGGGGGATTATCGGCGGTGAAAGCGTCCAATAGGAAGACGTCGTCGCCGTCCGGACCGGACCAGTCGAACTTCTCCTTGAGGATTTCATCCGGCTGCAAGGTCACGCGGCCGCGTTCGATCGTGCGCTCCGTCCGGCAACGGATGATCACCGGGAATTTCGCCACATTGACGAGTTGCAGGCAGCCGCAAAACGGTTCATCCGCCGCCACCCTCAGGGACTTGCCTGAGTCATCGTACTCCGCGCCCGACCAGACGGTCTGGTAGCGGCAGCTTGCGAGAAACAGCGATATCGCGGCCACGGCGATCATGCCGGCGGCGCGTCGTGCCGCGGAAATCGTCATTTTTGAACACCATTCGCGGCGGGCCGCGGGAGGGCGGCAGGGGATTCGGTGTTCAGGATAATGGGGACACTCCCCGGCGCGCCTTGCACGATCACCTTTGCGTTATTGGATTTGGCCAACTCGAGATTGGCTTCGATGGCCTTGAACTGCAGCAGTTGGGCGGTCAAGGTGGATCCAACAACCCGCTGGAATTCCTGAATGCCCTCCGCCTCGATCATCTTCCGTTCGGCTTCGTCGTGCTCCCGCGCCAGGCGATACTGCATTTCCTCAGCCGCCTGTTGCTGTTCCACCTTGCGCTGAATCGCCGCCGACACCGACGGAGGCAGCGTGATGCCGCGGAACAATACCTGGTCGAGAATCACATACCGTTCGGCGCAGCGAATGGCCGCGTGCTCCTGCACATCCTTCTGAATCTGACTGAACGAAAACTGATATAGGTCATTCACCGCATACCGCGCCACGATGGTCCTCAGCGATGTCGCCACTTCCGGCACCACGACCACTTCAGGATAATTCGGACCGACTAACTCTTGGAGCTTGCCGACGACTTTGTCGCTGGGGCGAAAACGCGCGGTCAGATCGACGATTACCGGCAGCCCGTCCTTGGATAGCAGCGTAAAGGACCGGTCCACGACCTGATACCGGACATCATATAAAGTCAGTTCGTTCCACGGAAGGATGACGTTGATGCCCTCGGGGTAGACGCGATCCACCTTGGTGCCAGTGAAGCGGGACCAGAGAACCCCGCGATAGCCCGGCTTGATCGCGAACACCATGCGGGACCAGAAGAACGCCACCGCAAAGAGAAAGAGGAGCACGACCAGGACGAGATTCAACTCATGCTCGCGGAACCAGCGAATCACGCGATCCCGCCGCGACGGCACTCTCTGGATGTGAACAACCTCTGGAGCCGCTACGTCCGCACCTCGTTATGAGTATTGATCTCCGCTGTAGCGATCAGAAGGATGAGGACGAGCAGGGGCGTAAACAGCAGGGATGCCAGCAGACTGCCTCCAAAACCCATCCGCCGGTTACGCCCCGCAAAGCCGACCAGCAAACTTCCAATGATATGGACCGCAATCAGAATCGGCATTCTCGTTCCCCGATGATTGCAGGACCAACCTACGATTTGGCGCTGGCCTTGGCGGGTGGACGATCCAGCGCCGCCAGATAGTGCGCGCGCATTTTCGAGGGATCGAAATCGAGCAAGGTCCCGCCCGATTCGAAGTGCATGATGAACACCTTGCCGACGGCGTACGTCGAAGCGCCCGAAAAAGCGGGGATGGTCACCAGGCTGATCGCCGGACCGACCACCGGGAGCGCACGCAGCATGTATCCGAGCCCGCTACCGGCGATGGGGGCGCTGGCGCCCAAAAGCGCGGTAATCGAGGCCTTTCCCAACTGTTCCGAAAAGTGAATGTCAGGGTACAGGTTGGTGAGGTCCTTCAGCATTTTCAATTGCAGCGCGATTAACGCCGCCGCATCCAATGCGGGCAGAGGGATCAGGCCGACACCGGCCGAAATCCACATGTAACGTTTCACCAGGTTCAAGCCTGCTTGTTCAGTCGTGGGTACGATTGTCGTAGTAGCCGTTGCCATTCTGTCATCCTCCAATGGGATTTCTCTAATAGTCCCATCAGTATATATGACGGGGGATGGAGCATCAATAGAAAAGTAAGATTAGAAATGTGGTGGAGATTTTTTGGGCAGATCGCGCCCGCTTACCGGTGAATTCCCCGGCGCCGCAGCGGCAACGGGTCCCGCGGCCGCGGCGGCTTCCTGCCACCCGCCGCCGAGCGCGCGGTACAGAGCCACCAGCGAAATCAATTCGTCGCGCTGCGCCAGAATCAGCGACTGCTCCGCTCCGAGCCGCTGGCGCTCGGTGTCGAGCACTTCCAGATAGCTGGTCACGCCGCCCCGGTAGCGCATCGTCGAAAGCCTGCTCTGATGCCGCAGGGTCTCCGCAAAAGCGGCCGCCTGCGCCCGATACTCCCTGGCTTTGCGATACCCGATCTCGGCGTCGCTCACGTCGTGCAGGGCCTGTTGAATGGCGCGCTGATAGTTGAGCACGAGCTCGCGCTGGCGCGCCTGAGTGGCCCGGTAATTTCCCATCCGCCGTCCGGCATCGAAGATCGGCAGTAACGAGTTGGCGCCGATGCTGACGGCGCCGCCGGATGTGTTGGTGAGCGGAATCCCCGCATCGTACAGCTGATATCCGGAGGAGCCGGTCAGGGAGATATTGGGAAAGAACGCCGCTTTGGCAACGCCGATCCGCGCATTGGCGGCGATCAACTGCTGCTCCGCGGCGCGGATATCCGGACGGCGTTCCAACAACGACGAAGGCAAGCCCGCCGGCACGTCCGCCGGCATTTCCTGGGCGGCGAGAGTCGCGCCGCGTGTCACCGGGCCGGGGTTCCGTCCGAGCAGGATGGTGATCTGGTTTTCGGTTTGTTCTGCCGCCTTTTCCAATAGCGCGATGTTCTCCGCGGTGGTCAAGACGAGGCTATTGGCTTGATCTTCATCCAACCGCGTGGCGACCCCTCCTCCCAGCCGCGCTCTCACCAAACGCAGGGATTCCTGCCGGAACGCGAGAGTCTCCCGATTCAGGGTGAGCTCCTCGTCCAGGCTGCGCAGTTGGAAATAGGCCGTCGCCAGATCGGCGACGAGACTCTGATACACGGCGTTGCGATTCTCGGCAGTCGCCAGCAGATCCGCCCGCGCGGCCTCCGTCGCCCGGCGATATTTGCCCCATAGATCGAGATCCCAGGAGACCTGCGCCACCAGAGAGCCGTTATAGACCGCCGGCAGAAAACCGCTTTGCCGGCTGCTGCCGGGCGTCGCGTCCAACGAAGGGAACATTCCTCCGCGGGTCGCCTGCAGGGCGCCTCTGGCCTGGAGGATCCGTTCGGCCGCCATGCGGACGTCATAATTCTCCACCAGGGCCGCCTGGATCAAGGACCGCAACGCGTCGTCGCGGAAGATCTCGACCCACTTTCGATCTCCCAACGAAAGCGACCCGGCCGGCTCCTGTTCCTGCGCCCGGAAGGCCGGAGGCAGCGGATAATCGGGACGCTTGTAGTTCGGCCCGACCGTGCAGCCGACGGTCAGCGCGAGCATCGAAAGAACCAGACCCTTCACGACCGGCCTCCCTCCGCCGCCGACAGGGCAGGCGTCGCCGTGCGGTTGCGAGTGAATCGCCCCTTGAGATTCTCCACCATCACGTAGAGCGTCGGAATGAAGAACACACCCAGAGCCGTGGCCGCGGTCATGCCGCTGAACACCGCGGTGCCCAACGATCGCCGCGATCCGGCGCCCGCTCCGCTGGCTATCACCAGAGGCAGCACGCCCAGGATGAACGCGAACGAAGTCATCAGGATGGGCCGGAACCGCAACCGCGCTCCCTGAATTGCCGCCTCCATCGCCGGCAAACCCTCTTTGTCGTGCTTCTCCTTGGCGAACTCGACGATCAGAATCGCGTTCTTGGCGGCCAGACCGATCAGCATCACCAAGCCGATCTGCACGTAAACGTCGTTGACCAAACCCCGCAGCCATACCCCGAGAAATGCCCCGAACACGCCGAGCGGAATGCCGCAGAGGACCGAGAACGGAATCGACCAGCTCTCGTATTGCGCCGCCAGGAAGAGGAAGACGAACACCATCGCGAGGCCGAAAATGAAGCCCTGTTCGCCGGAGGATTCCTTCTCCTGCAGCGCCGTGCCGGTCCATTCGAAGCCATAGCCCTGCGGCAGCTCCGTCCGGGCCAGCTCTTCCATGGCCGCGATCGCCTGGCCGGAGCTATATCCCGGGGCGGGTCCACCCGTAATCTCGGCCGTGCGGTAGAGGTTGAACCGGGGAAGGGTGTCGGGGCCGGTGACCGACCGGATCTTGACCAGCGTGCGCAGCGGGACCATGCTGCCATCCAGCGCCCGCACATAAATATCGCCAATGTTGTCGGCCGCCATGCGGAACTCGGGTTCGGCCTGCAACATCACCTTGAAGGTTTTGCCAAACCGGTTGAAATCGTTCACCTGCATGCCGCCGAGATAGGTTTGGAGTCCGTCGAACACGGCATTGATGGGCACGCCCAGGGTCTTGGTCTTGTCGCGGTCCAACTCTACCTGCACCTGCGGGACGCCGGTGCGGAATCCGCTGAACATCCCGGCCAGACCCTTATGGCGGGCGGCGGTATCGAGGAACTTTCGCATGGTCTCGTCGAGTTCCTCCGGAGTGCGCCCGGCGCGATCCTGCAGCTCGAACTGGAAGCCGTTGGCGCTACCCAGTCCCGCAATCGGCGGCGGCGTGAAGACCACCGAAACGGCTTCCGGGTATTTCCCGAACTCGCTGTAGGCGCGTCCCACGATCGCCTGCACCTGTGTTTCGGGGGTCTTGCGCTCCTCCCAAGGCTTGAGAATCGCGATGATGCTGAAGTTGTTCGAGCTGTAGGCGCCGGTCAGAATGCTGAAGCCGCCCATGGTGAGCACGCCCTGCACGCCGGGCACGGTTTTCAACCATTGCTCGGCGCGGCGCGCCAGCGCGTCGGAACGTTCCATCGAGGCGCCGTCGGGTAGGATGAACGCGGCGAAGATCGACCCCTGGTCCTCCGACGGCAGGAAGCCTGTCGGCAGACTTTTCAGCAGCCCCCCCGCCGCGGCCCAGAAGACCAGCAGCGCGAGCGCCGAGAATCCCGCATGGCGAACCATGATTCCGACAAAGCCGACGTATCCGTTTGTGGCGCGATCGAACAACCGGTTGAATCCACGGAGGAAGCCGCCAACCGGTCCGCGCATGCGCGTCCGCGGCCGCAGCATCATGCGGCACAACGCCGGCGTGAGCGTCAACGCCACCACCGCCGAGAAGAGCACCGAGATCGCCAGGGTAATGGCGAACTGCCGGTATAACTGGCCCGTGATGCCGCCCATGAACGCCACCGGCACGAACACCGCGCACAACACCAGCGCCACCGCGATGACTGGCCCGGAAACGTCACTCATGGCCTTTTCCGTCGCGTCGAGCGGAGTCATGCCCTGCTCCAGATGGTGCTCCACCGCTTCCACCACGACGATCGCGTCATCCACCACGATGCCGATGGCCAGAACCAGGCCGAACAGCGTCAGGGTGTTGATCGAAAAGCCCAACGGCAGGAACACCGCGAACGTGCCGATCAGCGACACAGGCACGGCGAGCATCGGAATCAAGGTCGCGCGGAAACTGCCCAGGAAGAGGAAGACCACCAACAGAACCAGGATGACGGCGTCGCGAAGCGTGTGCACGACTTCGTTCACCGACGCTTTCACGAAGAGCGTGTTATCCACCGTGACGTCATACTTCAGGCCCGGGGGGAAGTTGGCGCTCAGCCGCTCCATTTCGGCGCGAATTCCCTTGGCGGTGTCGAGCGCGTTGGCGCCCGGCAACTGGTAGATCACGACGAGCGTGGAAGGCACGCCATTGAGGCGGCCGAAACTCGAGTAGGACTTGGCGGCCAATTCGGCGCGGGCCACGTCGCGCATCCGCAGAATCGACCCATCAGGCAGCGTCCGCACGATGATGTTGTTGTATTCGTCGACGTCGGTGAGACGCCCCTTGGCGTTGACGGTGTATTGGAATGCGACTCCCGCCTTCGCCGGCGGCGCGCCGATCTGACCGGCGGGCGCTTGGACGTTCTGCTCGCGAATCGATTGCGCGATATCGCTGGCCGTTAGCCCCATCTTCGCCAGTTTGTCGGGCCGCAGCCACAGCCGCATCGAGTAGTCGCGCTGACCCACCAGCATGGTGCTGCCGACGCCGGGCGTGCGCGCCAGCGCGTCGGTCAGGTTCAGCGAAGCGTAGTTGCTGAGGAACAGATCATCGTAGGTATGATCTGGGGAGTAGAGGCTGATGACCGCCAGCATGTCGGGCGATTGTTTGCTGGTGGAGATGCCCGCATTGATCACCTCGGCGGGCAGTTTGGCCTGGGCGCGGCTGACGCGGTTCTGGATGTCGACGGCCGCCAGTTCCAGATTCGTGCCCGTGCGGAAGGTGCATTGCAAACCGTAGCTGCCGTCGCTCGAGCTCTTCGAGGACATATAAATCATGTCCTGCGCGCCGTTAATTTCCTGCTCGATGGCCGTGGCGACGGTCTGCTCCACCACTTGCGCGCTGGCGCCCTGGTAGTACGCCGCGACCTGCACCACTGGGGGCGCGATGCTCGGGTATTGCGCAATCGGCAGTTTCGTCAGGCTCACGCCGCCGGCAATCAGAATCAGAAGCGCGATCACGATCGCGAACACCGGCCGGTGAATAAAAAAGGTCGCCATGGTCTAGCGCACCGATTCCGAGGTCATGGGCTGCGTCACCGGTCGCACCGTGGCGCCGGGCCTCGCTTTCTGAATTCCTTCCGTGATGATGCGCTCGCCGGCCTTCAATCCTTCCTTGATCACGTACTGGCTGCCCACCGAATTGCCGATGACTACGGTCCGCAGCGAGACTTTGTTGGCCTCGTCCACCACGAGCACGGTCTTCACGCCCTGGATATCGCCGACGGCTTTCTGCGGGACGAGAATCGCGTTGGTGTCGACGGCCATCGCCAGGCGCACGCGGCCGAACTGGCCTGGCCGGACGACGCCGCCCGGATTGGGGAACTCGCCGATGAGCGACATGGTCCCGGTTTTCGGGTCCACGGCGCGGTCGGCAATGATGAACTTGCCGGGGTGCGGATGCACGCTGCCATCGGCCAGGATCAGCGAGAGCGGCGGCGCTTTCGACGCGGTGAAGCCGTGCTGCGCCACATATCGGGAAATGCCCAGGAACTCCACTTCGCTGACGCTGAAATAGACGCGCAGCGGGTCGAGGGAAGAGACCGTGGCCAGCAGGGTGGCTTCTCCTCTGCCCACAAGGTTCCCCGGCGCGACCTCCCTCCTCCCGATCAACCCTGCGATCGGCGAGCGGACGTCGCAGTAACTGCGGTACAGTTCGGCCTGGCGGACGGCCGCCTGCGCCGCCATGATTGCGCTCTCCGCCTGCTTCTCGTCCGTCTTCTGGTTGAGCGTAATGTCGTTCAGGTTGGCGCGCGACGACTCGACATCGGCAAGGGCGGACTTCTGCGCCGCGAGCGCGTTATCGAGATCCTGCTGCGGCACCGCCTGCTCCGCCGCCAACGGCGTGAGGCGTTTCACGTCCTGTTCGGTTTTCCCGAGCACGGCCTCGAATTGCCGCAATTGTGCGCCGGCTTTTTGCACGTTGGCGTGAGACTTGGCGATCTCGCTCTGGGCCTGGGCTTTCGCCAGAGCGGCCCGGGCGCTCTCCAGGTCGGCCGTATAGCGCGTGTTTTCGATGGTGAACAGCAGTTCGCCCTTGGCTACGGCGCGGCCTTCTTCGAAATGCTGCTCGAGCAGCAAGCCTTCGACACGCGCGCGGATTTCCACCGTGGCGCTGGCGTCCGTCCGCGCGACGTACTCCGAAAAAATCGGGACCGTCTTCTGCTCCACCACCGCCACCACAACTGTAGGACCGGCCGGTTCCGCCGCCGCCACTTTCAACGGCCCCATTTCGCGGCCGCATCCGCTCAGGAAACAGACACACGCCAAACCAACCAAACAGCCACGCCAAGCCATCGTTTGTGCCTCACTCGAATCATTCGCAGGACGAACGGACCCGCCCGTCAAAGGGATCTTGCCCAGGTGGGTGTTCATTGCGACCAAGCCGCTCTCTGAAGATCGTGGACAGACGAGCGGGGAATCCTCCCATCTTTTCCACAGGTTCTCAGTATGTGCTGCCACGCGCAGAAAGTCAATTGGGCGAAGTTCCGCCAGAGGCGATGTACTGATTGACCGTGGTGGTCAACAGGTCCAGCGGAATCACGCCATTGCGCAGGACCACGTCGTGAAACTGGCGGAGGTCGAACTTCGCCCCCAGCTTCTGGGTTGCCGTGGTGCGCAGATCGCGGAAGCGGAGCTGGCCGATCTTGTAGGCCAGCGCCTGTCCCGGCATGGCGATATAGCGGTCGATTTCCGAGACGGATTCGGAGGGCGCGTGATCCTTGAAATATTGGATGGCCTGATCGCGGGACCAGCCGAGCGCGTGCAAGCCGGTGTCGACTACCAGACGCACGGCGCGGAACCGCTCGCTGCTCAGTCCGCCGTAGCGATCGTACGGGTCGTCGTACATGCCGATATCGGTTCCCAAACCCTCCGCATACACAGCCCAACCTTCCAGGAAGGCGGTGTTGGAGGAGAACAGCTTGCGGAAATCCGGCAGGTTGGTGGCTTCTTCCAACAAGGAAATGTGGATGTGATGCCCAGGGACGCCCTCGTGGAGCAGGAGCGCCGTCATACCATATTTATATTGTTTCTCGGGCTGATAGGTGTTGACCTCGACCCACGCCGAGCGGGTCAGGTCGGGGGTCCCAGGCGTGTAGTGCGAAGGCTGGGACGCTTCCAGTTCGGCGGCCACGGGACGCACACCGAGGGGCGAGCGCGGCAGCGTCTTGAACAGCATGACGAGCTGCGGCTCGATCTTCTTCAGCAGGTTGCGGCTGTAAACCAACATCTCGTCGCGGCTGCCGAAACGTTGCGCCGGGTTGCCGTCGAGATTACTTTCGAAGGCCCCGAGGTCGCCCGTAAAACCGGTCTGTTTGGCAACGGCCTGCATCTCGCCTTCGATGCGCGCCACCTCGCTCACTCCCAAGTTATAGATGTCTTTCGGCGATTGCGAGGTTGTCGTATTGCTGCGAATCAGGAAGGAGTAGATCTTGTCGCCGCCGAGGATGGCATTCAGTCCGGTGGTGTCGCGCGCCTTCGCCAGGTAATCTCCGCCCAGGAAAGCCTGCAGCTTGCGCCACGCCGGACGGAACGCTTTCTCGTAGGCATCGTTGCCCTGCTGCTTCAGCTTCGCCTGGTCCGCCGCCGAAATCGCAGCGGGGAAGCGAGCGAAAGCGCCGAGCAGCGGGGTGGCCGCCGCGTCCTCGGCGGTGTCGGTCGCAAACTGCTGGAGCGTGAGATTGACGACGAGCTTGGGCTGCACCATGCCCTTGGCGACGGCAGCCTGGAACATCGCGATGTGCTGATCCACGTATGCCGGGATCGCGTTCAAGCGCGCGATGATGTTGCCGTAATCTTTGACAGTGGATGCTGGCATCTGGCCGATCGTCTGATAGACCTGGCTCTGCAAGCCATAGACTTGCGAGATGCGCATCATTCCGTCGATGCCCAGCGTGACGGCCTCGAGATCGGTCTCCAGGCCGTATTGCAGGACGGACGCGTTCATCTTCTCGTCGGAGGAGAGCCGGCGGGTGGAGAGTTTCTTGAGGCGCGCCAGATACTGGCGGTCGAGATCGGCGCGCGCGGCAATTCCGGCAGCCGACCAATCGGTCCAGCGATCGTCGTAATCGGTGCGTCCGAGATAAGCGTCCAACTCCGGATTCTGGCGCAGGTAGGCCTCCAGAAAATCGGAAAACAACTTCGCCGCGGGGGTTGGCTTGACCTGCGCAGCCAGCATCAACGGGAGCAAGAAGGCCAAAAGAAATCCCCTCATAATTTTCGTTACGGGCGTTGCAGCCCGCAAGAAGTTTATGAGAATACCGATAAGTTTGTCCAGAGATTTATTAATTGGATTGCAAGGGGCGTGAAATGTCGATGGAACAACACGCCGCCCACGACGCGTCCCCGGACCGGTGTTTGCCCTAGTTCTCGGTTGGGACCTTATTAGCGCTGTCAATCACGAGGGTATCGATCGGTTCCTTCCGCGCCTCCAGCTTCAGATTCAAGTCGCGCTGCACGGTGGTGAATACGGACGGCGCCGACGGGTCCTCGGGCGGCCGGCCACCGAATCCCAGGCCGGACAGGTCGATGGTGAAATCATAGAGGCCGGGCAGGCCCGTCATATCCAAAACCGGGCGGTCCAGTCTCCGGGTCAGCATGAACGTGAACCTGGAAATCGGCTGCTTATGAAACGAAACGCCTGCGGGTGTGCCTCCGAGGGTGGCGGGGCTGTCGTCGGAGGCAGCTTTTACCTTGGGCGCGCCCTTACCGGACAGTAACACGTAGACAGAGGATTCCTTAGCCTCCCGGTGCGTCTTGAGCTGGAAGCGCTCAGTGAGGAGCCGCTGGAGCATCAGCCGGACCTGACTTTCCGGAACCGGGCCAGCGGCCTTGGCCACGATGTCGTACCGCTCGTCCCCCTTAATCCACTCGGGCCCGGCCACCTGATAGTCCTTGAGATCGTAAGCCCATATCAGCGCATGCCGAAGCGGCACGTTGCGCATGGTGAGATGGCCCGGTGAAGTGTCCAGATTTTTCGGAGTGTCTCCGGGGGGAGGCCCGTCCTGCACGCGCCTGACGGAGGCCACCTCGAATTGGACGCCCCCAGGCGTTTGCGCCTGTAGCCCAAACGCAACGATTGCAATCAACGAGATGCTCCAGTACTTCATCTTGCCCTCCCAAAATCTCACGATGCCTCCGAGGCGGCACATCGGATAGTGTAGCGGCGGCGCGCGACGGAAGGCAACACGTGGTCAACCAGGCGCGGAACGCGAGAATAGCTGCACGATCTTCTGAAGGGGCCGGGATGGCCCGGTACCCCCGTTACGGGGCTGGTACGAGCATGACTCGCGCGCAGACAATCGGGACAGCATACTGGGTCCATGCTTACCGCGTTCGAAGCCACCATCTGCATCGCGCCAGTCGTCGTTGCCTTCCGGTTTGCCGCCGCCGAGTTCGGCCGCATGCGGCGCACCCGGCAAATCAACCGCGCGCTTGCTTTTGCCATCGGCTCCTCGCTAACCGCCTAGGTTCAAAAACGCGACGCGCCGTCACGCCGACCGGCACACTGACCGGCTCCGGCCCTGCAAGGCATCTGCAATACGGCCGGCGGCTGACCTCTTAATAGCGCCGCTGATATACTATCCCCAATTCAATGGGGAGCTCCATGTTGCAACGCTTCGCGGCGAGCGTGTTTCTCGCGGCCATTTCCTGCCTCGCCCAATCCGTCACTGGAGGCGGCACAATTCAAGGGACCGTCAAGGACGCCACCGGCTCCGCCATCGCCAATGCCCATGTCGTCCTGACACACGTCCAGAGCGGCGTGCCCACCGCCACCACGACCAATGCCGACGGGTACTTCGCCACGCCGCCGCTCAAGATCGGGACTTACAAGGTCCGCGTGGAAGCGCCCGGCATGAAGGCGTGGGAAAGCGAAGTCGCGCTCGAAACCGGGCGCACCGTCGATATCGAGCCCCAATTGCAGGTGGGCCAGGTCAATGAAAAGGTCACCGTCACCGAAACCATTCCCCTCGTCACCACCACCGATCCCACCGACGGGACCACCCTCGATTCCCGCCGCATCGAGGAGCTCCCCGTCAACGGACGCGATCTCAACACCCTGCTCGCCGAAGTCACGCCCGGGTTGGAGCAGGTCATCGACGTGAATGGCGGCGTCCGCGCCAGCGGCATGATGGTGTATTCCACCAACTACGTGCAGGACGGCGCCGCGTCGAACAATCGCGAGTTCGGCGGCTCCATGAACCTTGCGGGCCTCGAATCCGTCGGCGAGGTGCGCGTCGAAACCAGCACTTCCAACGCCAAATACAGCAGCCCCGCCTCCGTGATCGTCACCACCAAAGGCGGCGGCAATCAGGTCCATGCGGCCGTCTACGAGACGGTCCGCAACAATGCGTTCGGGGTGGCTCGCGCGCGGCAGGACGTCAACTACGATGGAACTCCGTACCACGTTCCGAAACTCATCCGCAACGAGTTCGGCGGCTCCATCGGGGGGCCCATTTACCTGCCCACCTTCGGTCTCAACGGGCGCAAGTTCTACAACGGGCACAACCGCACGTTCTTCTTCTTCTCGCGCGAAGGCCAGGAATTGCGCCAGGGAATCAGCAAAGACTTCAGCGTCCCGACTCTCGCCATGCGCAACGGCGACTTCAGCCAGTTGTTCGATGCGCAAGGCCGCTTCCTCACCATTTACGATCCCCTCACTTCCCAGACACAACGGGTGGGGAACCGAACCATCACGACCCGCCTGCCGTTCGCCGGCAATCGCATCCCCGCGAATCGTGAGAGTCCCCTGGCGAAATTCGTCTACGGCATCACGCCGCTCCCAACCGACATCACGAATCCTCTCGTCGCCAGCAATCTCAAGCTCGCCGTGGCCACGAATGGCCTCCCGAACCAGAGCAATAATCCCACCGCCGTGCGCCTCGACCACCGTCTCTCCGAGCGCGACAACATGTTCCTGAAGTTCAGCGGCGGCAACCTCCACACCGATTTTCAGGGCACGGGCAGCAGCACCGGCGCGCCCACCCTTGGCAAAGAGGCGAACCAGACCTTTCTCCTGATGGACGCTCTCTCCGGCGGCTTCAGTTGGACCCATCTCTTCTCGCCCCGCATGTTCGTCGAGACCAACGGCAACCGCACGGCGCAGACCACCAAGACCGTCAATGGCCCCGTCCAGCAGGATTGGCCCGGCGTCTTGCATTTGCCGAACCCGTTCGGCGAGATCGGCTGGCCGGCGCTGCAAAACCTCGACTTCATGAACTACCTCGAGGGCGACAACCGCCGCATGCTGCGCAGCCTCGTCGATAACTGGGAGCAGAACTATACTCTCATCCGGGGCACCCACAATATCCAATTCGGCTGGCGCTTCCACCGCGAGAAGCAAACCCTCCTTCCCGACCAGGGAAACATCTCGGGCTACAGCGACTTCAACAGCCTCGCCACGGCTCTCGAAAGCTCCACTCTGGGCTCCGACACCAGCCCGCAGGCGGTTCCGCAAACCGGCGACAACGCCGCCAACTTCTTTCTCGGCTACGGCGCCGATTACAACGTCGGCCTCAAGCGCGGCTTCTTCAATGTGACCGACCGAAATTACGGCCTCTACCTGCAGGACAACTACAAGATCACCAGCCGCCTCACCCTCACCGCCGGTCTCCGCTGGGACCTCAACCCCGCGCTCACCGACGAAAAATACCTGATCAACGGCTTCGATCAGAAAAATCACGCGATCGTGCTGCCGCAGCCGCTCGAATACTATTACGGAATCGGCGCCACCACGCCTAAGCTGGTGGGACAATACCAGTCGCTCGACGTCGCCTTCGAGACCGCCGCGCAGGCGGGCGTATCCACCAACTTGTTCCCCTCGAATCTCTTCGACTTCGGGCCGCGCGCGGGACTGGCATACCGCGCGCTCGAAGGCCGTAAGACGTTCGTCATCCGCGGGGGCTATGGACTCTACATTTCGCCCGTCCCCATGCGCACGCTGCTGGCCCAGTTCTCCAGTTCCCAGCCGTTCCGCACCACCTATCAGTACAACGCGAACAGCGCGACCTACAGCCCCGACCACATCGCCAACTGGCTGCTGCGCAATGCTCCGGTCTACATCGCCGGCCAGAACACCGACGACCCGAACATGATCGACCTCAACAACCCGGCGGCCATCGGACGCGGCGCCTCCGTGGTGGCGATGGGCGATCTCCCGAGCATGAAGATCCATGAGTGGAACGCCACCCTGGAGAAGCCCGCCGGCAACACCACCGTCTTTCGCGTGCGCTACTCCGGCCGCCACGGCTGGCACGCCGATCAGTTGGACAACATCAACCCGCAGCCGGCCAATTACGTCTGGTACATCCTCACCGGCCTGCCGCTGCCCTCCGGCACATTCTCCGGCGAAGCGCGCCGGCCTTACGACCAGAAGGCCTATACCGACATCCGCCTCCTGCAAAAGACCGGCATTATCAACTCTTCCACCTTCACCCTCGAATTCGAGCGCCGCTTCTCCCACGGCTTAGGGTTTCAGGCTTTCCACACGGTCACCAACGCCACGCGCCTCGCCGGAAACTCCTTCCGCGACAGCCCGGGCACCGTCGCCAGCGTTTACATTCCCGGGACCGTTCCCACCGATCCCTACGAGCTCAATCGCTTCCTCAATTACCAGCGCGACACTTCCGTCCCCAAGCACCGCACGCGCTGGAACTGGACCTACGAGCTGCCGGTGGGCCGCGGCAAACTCCTGGCGCGAAACGCGCGGAGCTGGGTCAACAACCTGATCGGCGGCTGGCAAGTCTCCGGCAGCGGATCGATTGTCAGCACATGGTTCGCACTGCCCACCAACTGGTGGGGGGCCTTCAATGACTTTCAGGTCTACGGCACGAAACACCCGATCCTGGACTGCCGCTCCACCCCTGCCACGGCGAAGACTGCCGCGGAGGAGCGATGCTTTCAGGCGTACCTTTACTACAACGGCTATATCTCCAATCGCTTCATCGACAGCCGCAACGCGTTCGGCATGCGCAACGGCGTCTTCGGTCTGCCCGCGAACTACACGCCCGCCGAATCTCCCGTGAATCCGTGGCCGAAGGGGGGGCAGCCGAACGATCCCGCCGCGACGAATTGGGACACGAACAACGTCACCCTGCAATTGAAGGACGGCAGCCGCGCGCTGGTAGCCGTGGACACCGGCGTCCATCCCTGGCGGCAGCAGTACCACACCGGTCCGTTCAATTGGACCGCGGACGTGTCGCTGCTCAAATTCTTCGTCCTTCGCGAGCGTCTCAAGCTACGCATGAACTTCGACGTCTTCAATCTGTTCAACGTGCAGGGCATGAATGCGCCGGGCAGCGACGGAACCGGGATTGTCACGCTGCAGAACTCGTACGGCGGCTTCGGAATCCGCCCCCGCCAGGTGCAAGTCAACGCCCGCCTGCAGTGGTAGGCGGACACACGGAACCGAAAGAGGAGAACTCACGAGGCGCTGCTCGCGCGCGGAATGCCCCGCGCATTGGCGTCCGCGGACGAGTAAAATCACGGGAGGTCAACTCCATGATTCGTCACTGTCTGATTCTGTTCCTCCTGTCGGCGGCCGTCGTGCCGGCACAGACCTTTAACGCTCGGATCACGGGAACTGTAACCGATGCGAGCGGCTCAGCAGTCCCGGGCGCGCAAATCACCGTGCGGCAGACAGAGACCTCCGTCGTGCATAAGGCGAGCACCGGCGCGAGCGGTGTGTACGACGTCCCGCTGCTGCTGCCGGGCGTCTATGAGATTCAGGTCGAGGCCGCCGGAATGGAGTCCGCGATCCGGCGCGAAATCGGACTGCAAGTGAATTCGACCGTCACGGTGGACTTCAATCTGAAAGTCGCCACGGTGGCGACGGTGGTCGATGTGACGGCCGAACTGCCCATGCTGCAAACCGAAAGCAGCGGTGTCGGCACGACCATCGAAACCCAACTCGTGCAGGACTTCCCGCTCATCGAACGCGACGTGATGGGGCTGGTCAAGGCGATACCCGGCGTCATCAGCAACTCTTCAGTCGGCTCGGCGCGCGGCAGCCGCAACGTGTTCGACGCGGGCTTTTCAGTGGCGGGCGGCCGCTCGTCAATGAACGAGGTCCTGCTGGACGGCTCGGCCAACACCATCGGCGATTTCAACGGCGTCGTCGTCGTGCCGCCGCAGGACTCGGTGCAGGAATTCCGCGTGGAGACGTCCAGCTACTCGGCGGAATTCGGGCGGAGCGGAGGGGGGACCGTCAACATCGTGACCAAAGCCGGCACGAATGCATATCACGGCACGGCCTACTACTATCACCAGAACGACGCGTTCAACGCCAACAGTTTCACGAACAACCGCAACGGCATCGCGAAGCCGTTCCTGCGGCGGCACCAGTACGGATACAGTCTCGGCGGCCCCGTCTGGATCCCGAAGCTGTATGCGGGCAAGAACAAGACCTTCTTCTTCTCGACGTTCGAAGGCCGCCGCGAGTCCAATCCGATCGACCAGTTGACCAGCGTTCCGACCGCCGCGCAGATCTCGGGGGACTTCTCGCGGACTGTCGCGCTGATTAACGGCCAACCGCAGCTCATCCAGATCTTCGACCCGGCCACCAGTAGAATCGTGAACGGGACGCCCACGCGCGACCCCTTCCCAGGCAACATCATCCCGCAGAGCCGCATCAGCGCCATCGCGCTCAATGTGTTGAAGTACTATCCGGCGCCTACCGGCCCCGGCAGTTCCGTGACGGGTCTGTTCAATTATCAGTACCATGCCACGCGCCGCTACAGCCACGACATCATCAGCAACCGGGTCGACCAATATCTCGGCTCGAAACAGCGCATCTTTTTCCGCTTCAGCCTGCAGGAGAATCTCGACCGGAGCCCGACCACCTATGTGCGCTTCGTCGATTCGGACTCCACCTGGGACCACTTCAAGAACTATGCTCTCGACGACACCTACCAGATCACGCCTCGCACGAACAACGTTTTCCGCTACAGTTACACCCGTTTTCGCGCCAACCTGATTTCCAACACGCTGGGCTTCGACCCGACGGCGGTCGGGCTGCCGAATTACTATCGCGACTCGGCGAATATTCTGTTCTTCCCGAACTTCACGATCAGCGGCCCGTTTCCGAGCCTCGGCGGGACGGCATACAACAACCAGCCGCGCGACACGCAGGGGATTCAGGACAACCTGGTGCAGATACGCGGGCGGCACAATCTGAAACTGGGCGCGGAGTATCGCCTCCTGCGCTTCTATCCATTCCAGGTTTTCAACCCGACGGGCGGCTTCTCGTTCAGCACGGCGTATACGCAATCGAACCAGATCGGCGCGTCGTCGCCTACCCAGGGATACGGACTCGCAAGCCTGTTGCTGGGCACGGGCGGCTTCAGCTTCGAACACGTGGAGCCCCTAAGCGCCTATCACCACTATGCCGGCTCGTACGCGCAGGACGACTGGAAGGTGAGCTCCAAACTCACGCTGAATCTCGGCGTGCGGTGGGAGATCGAGACCGGCACGGGCGAGTCCCACAATCGTCTGAGCTATTTCGACCCGTCCGCGACGAATCCCGCCGGCGGCCGCGGCGCGCTGTATTTCACGGGCGGCGGACATGCGGGCACGATTCGCGCCACGAACTGGACGAATTTCGGACCGCGCGCCGGTTTCGCCTGGCGGCCGATCAATAAATGGGTGGTGCGCGGCGGCTATGGCATCTTCTATCTACCGATCGGACTGGAGCCGACGTTGACCACCACGCCGTTCAACTACACGCTCACGGCCGACAATCTGAACGCCGATTATTCGCCGAAGGTGACGCTGGCCAATCCGTTTCCGGCCGGGTTGCCGAAACCGAACTCGGCGACTCCCGTCAACGACGGCTCGTATCAACTGGGCACAAACTCCAATGTCGTCCTGCGCCAGCAGCCGCCCGAGTACAACCAGGAGTGGAACGTGGCGATCTCGCGCCAGATCGCGCGCACAACTGTCGTCACCGTGACGTATAACGGCAGCCGCGGGGTGCACCTGCCGATCCCGTCGATGGAGCTCAATCAGATCCACCCGGACAACCTCGCGCGCGGCGGCGCCTACCTGACACAACTCGTGCCCAACCCGTATTACGGCAAGATCGCCAGCGGGCTTCTGTCGCTGCCGAACATCCCACAGGAGCAGTTGCTCAAGCCATTCCCGGCCTTTGCCAACCCGTCGACGGCGAACGCCTTCGGGACGAGCTTGACGGCATACCGGCCGCCGGTCGGGGACAGTATCTATCACGCCGTTACAGTGCAGTTCGAGCGGCGTTTCACGCGCGGACTGAGCGTCAACGCTCATTACACATTCTCCAAGCTGATCGACGTGGGCGGGGTCGGTAATGGAGCGGCGTTCACCGATCCTTCGGCGTTGCGCGACATCTACAATCCGCGTCTGGAGCGATCGCTCGGATCCTTCGACGTTCCGCACCGCCTCATCGTGCTGTACACGCTCGATCTGCCGTTCGGACGGGGCAAGATGTTCGGCAGGACGCTGGCCGCCGGACCCAAGTGGATGGACCGCGTGATCGGCGGTTGGCAAATGGTCGCATTCCACACGCTGCAGAGCGGTCTGCCGGTGAATATCGGAGGACCCGACCTGTCGCGACTGGCGGGCGCGAGTCCAAGCCGCGCCAGCGTCGTGCCGGGAGTGAAGGCGGCGCTGCCCTACTCGACCTCGGTGGACAACGCGCGCGCGTACAATCCCGCGTGCGGCTGCACCTTGCCGTGGTTCAATCCGGCGGCCTTCGCCGTCACGCCGCAGTTCGCCATTCCCAACGGTCCGCGCTTCCTACCCGACGTGCGGCAGGGTTTCCTGCGCAATTGGGATCTCACGCTGACGAAGAACATGCGCATCAATGAGCGCGTCAAGTTCGGTCTACAGGGCAAGTTCTACAACCTGCTGAACCAGGTGACCTTCGCCGGGCCGAGCGCGATCGTGGTGGGCAATGCCAACTTCGGTTCGGCAGGCGGTGTGAACGGGAACGCGAGATTCGTCGAAGTAGGAGGTAAATTATCCTTCTGAGGCTAGCCCCCGCCGCGCTGTTCGCGACGGCGGTGTGGGGCGCCGAATACCGCATTCTCGATCCGCTCGCCGTACGGGCGGACGGCGACGCGGCTGCGGCGGTCGTCACCGCCCGTGCGCCCGCGCGCGTTCCGCAGATCCGCTGCGACGTGATCGTCATCGGCGGAGGCATGGGCGGCGTTGCGGCCGCCACAGCCGCCGCCAACTCAGGTCTCCGCGTGTGCCTTACCGACCCGACCCGTTGGCTGGGCGGGCAGATGACATCGCAAGGCGTTTCAGCCCTCGACGAAAATCGCTTCATCGAAACCAGCGGCGCCACGCGATCTTACGGCAACCTGAGAAACCGCATCCGGGCGGCATACGGCGGGGTGAAGAACCCGGGGGAGTGTTGGGTGAGCGCGCTGTGCTTCGCGCCGAAGGCCGGGCTCGACGCCGTCCGCGACTTGCTGCCGAAGTCTGTCCGCGTTTTTCTCCGCGCCGCTCCCGTGGCCGCGACGCGCGCCGGCGGACGGTTGCGCTCGGTGCTGCTCTACGATTACGAGGAGCGCCGGTTTCGCGAACTCGCGGGCGACGTCTTCATCGACGCCACGGAACTCGGCGATCTGCTTCCTCTCGCGGGCGCGGCATTCCGCACCGGCGCCGAGCCTCGCAGCGAGACCGGCGAACCCGACGCCCCCGGGCAGGGCGATCCTCAGTCGCTCCAGAGTTTCACGTACCCCTTCATCCTGGCGCGCAAGCCGTCAACCGGCGTTGCGATTGCGAAGCCGCCGACCTATGACCGCGACCGTGCCCGCTACACGCTGCTCCACGAGTATGCCGGCGGCCGGTTCCTGCAATATGGAATGTTCGACCGCCTTCCCGGCACGCCCGGATCGTTCTGGGCCTATCGGCGGCTTGACGCGGCGGCCGGCCTCAGCATGATCAACTGGCCGGGCAACGACGTCTGCGATGCGGGATATCTCTCCTCCGACCCGCTGGCCGCGGCGCGCGCGCTGCAACGCGGCAAGCAGGTGGCGCTCGGTTTCGCGTGGTGGATCGCGGAACAGTCGCCGGACCTGACACTGCGGACCGACCTGCTGGGCACGTCCGACGGGCTCTCGCAGTATCCGTACATCCGCGAATCGCGGCGCCTGGAGGCGCTGCGGGTGGTGCGCGAGCAGGATATCGCCGACCCCGCGTCGCCCGGCGCGCGAGCGGCCCCGTTCGCCGACTCGGCGGGCATCGGGCTTTACGCGATCGACATACACGGCTGCGGCAAACCGCAGCCGCTGCCCGCCACCAAGCCGTTCCAGATACCTTACGGCGCGCTGGTGTCGCTCGATATCGAGAACCTGCTCGCCGGCGGGAAGGATATCGGCGCGACCCATATCGCCAATGGCGCTTACCGTCTCCATCCGACCGAATGGGCGATCGGCGAGGCCGCGGGCGCCCTCGCCGCGGAAGCGGTGCGGAGGAAGACGACTCCCACGTCGGTTTATCGCGACCCCGCCGCGCTGCGGTCCCTGCAGCGGAAGCTGCTCGAAATGGGACATCCTCTGGTTTGGTTCGACGACATCGGACCGAACGACGCCGCGTTTATGGAGTCGCAATGGAGCGCGCTCACCGGCTCGCGGCCACTGGACAACAACACGCTCCATGGTAAGTAGGAGACTGCCCCACGCTATGATGATCCCATGCGCAAAATCGCCCTCCTCGGAGTATTGGCTGCCATTTGTGTCACCGCCCAACCTCGCCGGGGAGTAACCGCGGACGATTACCTCTCCTTCGAAACGGCGGGCGATCCCCAGCTTGCGCCGGACGCCAAGACCGTCGCGTATACCGTCACGACCATCGACCAGAAGGCCAACCGCCGCATGTCGCGTATCTGGGTCGCGTCCGCGGACGGCGGTTCCCCGCCTGCGCCGTTTACCGGCGAAGCAGTTTCGTCTTCGTCGCCGCGATGGTCGCCCGACGGCCGCTCTCTCGCGTTCCTTTCGGCTCGCGACGGGGGGCGTCCGCAGATCTGGGTGTTATCGCGCGAGGGGGGCGAGGCGCGCCGCGTGAGCAACCTGGAGAATGGCGCGTCGAGCTTCGAGTGGTCGCCCGACGGTGCGCGCTTCGTCTGCCTGACCCGCACCGGGCCGCCGCCGGGCAAGAACAGCGATGTCCGGCACTACACTCATGCGAATTACAAATTCAACGACACGGGCTGGTTCGACGATAAGCGTTCGCATATCGCCGTGATCGACGTCAAGACGGGCGAGTCGAAGCAGATCACGGACGGCAACGACTGGAACGACACGGACCCGCGCTGGTCGCCCGATTCCACCCGTATCGCCTTCGTCTCCAACCGCACCGGGAAGGAATTCGACTTTGACCACAACAGCGACGTTTGGGTGGTTTCCGCCGCGGGTGGGGCGCCAGTGAAGATCTCCGACCACGCCGGGCCCGACCGCAATCCGCGGTGGTCGCCCGACGGGCGATGGATCGCGTTTCTCGGCGCGGTAGACGAAGAGGACGCGCCAAATATTTACATTGCTCCGCCGGAGGGCGGCAGGCCGTCCCGCGAAATCTCGCAGGGCTTCGACTATCTGGTTGCGGAGATGATGTGGGCCGAGAAAGGCCGCGCCATCTACTTCGGCTCGGGCGTCAAGGGCGAGTCGCACCTGTTCCGCCTGGATGTGCAGACTGGCCGCGTCACGTCCATTACGTCCGGACCGCGGAGCGTGCGCGCGCTATCCCTCCACGAAAGCGGCCGCATGGCATACCTTTCCAACGATTTCGAACGCCTCGACGACGTCTATGTTCGCGACGATCGGGGCGAGCGCGTCATCACGCATCTCAACGCCGGCCTGTGGAACAAGTTGTCTCTCGCCAAGGTGGAACGGATTCCGTACAAAGCCGCGGACGGGCTCGACATCGACGGCTTCCTGGTGAAGCCGGTCGGTTGGGAGGCGGGCAGGAAATACCCGATGGTTGTCAGCATTCATGGCGGACCGGCCGGAATGTATGGCGTGGATTGGTATCACGAATTTCAGGTCTATGCGGGCCGCGGCTGGGCGGTCTTCTTCTGCAACCCGCGCGGTTCCACGGGCTATGGCCGGAAGTTCCAACGCGCCGTCGCCATGGAGTGGGGCGGCAAGGCGTACACGGACATCATGACCGGTGTCGACGAGGCGCTGCGCCGGAATCCGTGGATCGACGCCGGCCGCCTCGGCGTGACCGGCGGATCGTACGGCGGCTTCATGACGAACTGGATCGTGTCGCACACGACACGGTTCAAGGCCGCCGTGACATTGCGCAGCATTTCCAACTTCGTCAGCGACGACGGCACGCGCGACGGCGCTTATGGCCACGAGCGCGATTTCGGCGGCGACATCTTTCACAATCTCGATTTCTACTGGCAGCAGTCGCCCTTGCAGTATGTCAAGCAGGTGAAGACGCCGACGCTCGTGCTGCATTCCGACAACGATTACCGAGTGCCGCTGGAGCAGGGCGAGCAGTGGTTCCGCGCGCTGCAACGCTTCGGCGTCACTTCGGAAATGGTGATTTTCCCGCGCGAGAATCACAACCTCACACGCACCGGCGAGCCCAAACATCTGGTCGAGAGCCTGAAGTGGCAGTGTTATTGGTTCGAGCGTTTTTTGGACGGCAATGAAAACGCGAAACGTCCGACGGAGTAAAGCCGGACGGTTCGGAAAGAGAACGATATGAACATGCGCTGGACCCTGGGGCTGATCGCCATGACCGCCGCGTTGCCGGCGCCGAAATATCCGCCGGCCTTGTGGTCCGGGATGAAATACCGCCTGATCGGACCCGAGCGCGGCGGCCGCGTCACCACCGTCACGGGTGTGCCTTCGCAACCCACGACGTTCTATATGGGCTCGACCGGCGGCGGCGTCTGGAAGACCACCGACGCCGGCCACACGTGGGCGAACGTCTCCGACGGTTTCATCCCCGTGGCCTCGATGGGCGCCGTCGAAGTGTCGCCGTCCAATCCCGACATCGTGTATGCGGGGACGGGATCGTCGAAGATTCGCAGCAATGTGTCGATCGGCCGCGGCATCTACAAATCCGCCGACGCGGGGAAGACGTGGTCCTTCATCGGACTGCGCGACGTGGGACAGATCTCGACCGTGCGCGTCCACCCATCGAATCCCGATATCGTTTTTGTCGCAGCGCTGGGCAATCCCTTCGTGCCCAACAAGGAGCGCGGCATCTACAGGACGACAGACGGCGGGAAGACGTGGAAGAATGTTCTGTTCCTCTCCGACACCTGCGGCGCGGCCGATCTCGAATTGCAGCCCGGCAATCCGCAGGTTCTGTTCGCCTCGATGTGGCACGGACAGCGCAAACCGTGGACCATCATCAGCGGCGCCAGGGAGGGCGGCATCTACAAGTCCGCGGATGGCGGCGCGACGTGGACCAAACTCGCCGGCGGTCTGCCGGACGATCTCTTCGGACGCGCGAACGTGGCCATTTCCGCCGCGGCGCCGAACCGCATCTACGCTTTGATCGAGGCCAAACCCGGCTCCGGTCTGTACCGCTCCGACGACGCGGGCGCCACATGGAGTCTCGTGAACGGGCAGGGCAACCTGACCACGCGCCCGTTCTACTACGCGACGCTGGGCGTCGATCCCAATCACGCCGACGTCGTCTACGTCGGCAACGAGGGCTGGTTCAAGAGCGTGGACGCCGGCAAGACCTTTCGCCGCGCCACCGCGCCGCACGGCGACCATCACGACATATGGATTAACCCGAAGGACTCGAACGCCATGATCCAGTCCAATGACGGCGGCGCGAACGTGTCGCTGGACGGAGCACGGACATGGAGCACGCAGATGAATCAGCCGACCGCGGAGATCTATCAGGTCGCGGTGGACAATCAATACCCGTACCGCGTCTATGGCGCGCAGCAGGACAACACTACCGTCATCGTGCCGAGCCTCGCAACGGGCAACGGCCAGGACTTCCGCGTCGGACCGGGTTGCGAGACGGGCCCGATCATCCCCGACCTCGACCATCCAGACATCGTCTATGGGAGTTGCAAAGGCCAGTTCAGCCGGCTGAATCTCAACACTTCGAACGAGCAGCGCTACTGGGTCGGCGCGGAGTCCCTCTATGGCAACGGCGGTGCGACGCTGATTTACCGCTTCCAGCGGGTCTCACCGATGGAGGTCTCGCCGCACGACCAGCGCGTCGTGTATTACGGCTCGCAATACCTGCACCGTACTCGCGACGGCGGGGTCACGTGGGAAAAGATCAGTCCCGACCTGACGGCATTTCCGCCGGGCGAGCCGCAGGAGGCAAGCGGCTCGCCGATTACGCGCGACGCCACCGGCGAAGAAGTCTATAGCACGCTGTATTCGATCCGCGAATCGCCGGTGCAGAAGGGTGTTATCTGGACAGGGTCGAACGACGGCCCGATTTACGTTACGCGCGATGACGGAAAGACGTGGACCAATGTCACACCGAAAGACCTGCCGCCGGGCGGACGCGTGCAGAACATCGAGCCGAGCCCGCATCGCGCCGGGACGGCTTACGCGGCGATTTACCGTTTCCTGCTGGGCGATTTCGCGCCCTATATCTATCGCACCGACGACTTCGGAAAGACGTGGACGCGGCTCACAGACGGGCAGAACGGCATCGCCGCGGACGAGCCGACGCGCGTCGTGCGCGAGGACCCCAATCGCGCTCACCTGCTGTATGCCGGCACGGAGTTCGGGATCTACATCTCCTTCGACAACGGCGCCAACTGGCAGTCGTTTCAACTGAATCTGCCGCACACGCCGGTGACCGATATCAAGGTCGCGCATCGGGACCTCGTGATTGCCACGCAGGGAAGATCGTTCTGGATCCTCGATAACCTCACGCCATTGCAACAGGTGAGCGACACGCTGGCGGGCGCGGCGGCGCATTTGTATGCGCCGCGAGAAGCGATCCGCACGTCCGGAGGACGCGGCGGGCGAGGCAGCGGAATCTCATACCCCCTGCCAGGCGCGCAAATCGATTACTATGTCGCGAACGCGCCGGCGGGCGACCTGACGATGGAAATTCTCGACGGAGCGGGCCAAGTAGTGCGTAAGTTCACCAGTGCGGGAACGGGCCCGGTCGAGGAAGCCGCTCCGGCGCCCGACGTCGCCGCGGATGACGAAGAGGGTGGCGGGTTCCGCGGCCGCGGCGGTCCGACGCGTCTCGACAAGGCGGCCGGCATGCATCGGTTCACCTGGGATCTGCGATACGCCGGCGCGTGGCAGAGCGCCGCGCGGCCGGAGGGGCCGAACGGCCCAATGGCGGTTCCGGGGAAATATGCGGTCCGGCTCACGTCGGGATCGTGGTCGGCCACCCAGCCTCTGACCGTCGTGGAAGACCCGCGCAATGAAAAAGACGGCGTGACGCTTTCCGATCTGCGCGAGCAATTCGAGCACAACGTGCGTGTCCGCGACCTGGTTAGCGATGTCAATCGCACGGTCTCACGCCTCCGGACGGCGATGTCCGCCTCGTCGGGCGACAAGGAGGTCAAGCTCAAGGAGCTGAGCACCCATTTGGTCACCCCCTCCATTCGATACAGCAAACCCGAGTTGCAGACGCAGATCACCTATCTCTATACGGTGACCAATGCCACCGATCAGAGGATCGGGCGCGACGTCATCGACCGCTACCAGGTGCTCCGCAAGGAACTGGATCAACACATCAGGGAACTGGACGGAATTCTGAAATGAAGACGAAGTGGATCGCGGCGGCCTGCCTGTTCTGCGCGGCCGGCGCCCATGCGCAGAATCGCGCGGCATGGATGGCCGAGGGGCAATGGGGAGTCATGACGCACTACCTGGCCGATTGGCAGGCGCGCGCTCATCATCTCACCATGAGCGTGGAGGAATGGAATCGGCTGGTCGACGGTTTCGACGTCGAAGGAATCGCGAAACAGCTCGAATCGGCCGGGGCGCGCTGGTATCAGATCTCGATCGGCCAGAACTCCGGATACTACCTCTCGCCGAATGCGACTTACGACAAGATCGCCGGCATCAGTCCGAGCAAGTGCTCGCGGCGCGATCTGGTCGCCGATCTCGCGGCGGCTCTCTCGAAACGCGGCATTCGACTGATGGTCTATCTCCCGTCGGGCGCGCCCGGCGGGGACAAGGTTGCGAATACCGCTCTCGAATGGCGCAACGGCCCGTATCCGCTCAAGGAATTTCAGCGCAAGTGGGAGTCGGTGATTCGCGAGTGGTCGGAACGGTGGGGAAGGAAGATCGCTGGTTGGTGGTTCGACGGCTGCTATTTCCCGAATTCGATGTACCGTTCGGTGGACGCCCCGAATTTCGCCAGTTTCGCGGCAGCGGCGCGCGCGGGCAACCCCGACGCGGCGATCGCGTTCAACCCGGGCGTCGTGTATCGCTTGATCTCGATCACGCCCTATGAGGATTACACGGCGGGGGAGATCGACAAACCCGAGAACGCCACGATCCGCCGCGCTGCCGATGGCAGGATCGACGGCGCGCAGATCCAGATGCTGAGCTACCTCGGATCGACATGGGGCGCCGGCGAGACGCCGCGCTTCACCGACGAGCAGGCCATTGCACACACCAAGAAGATTCGCGATGCCGGCGGGGCCGTAACCTGGGACGCCCCCGTGCAGTTGAACGGCACATTGTCCGAGCCATTCCTGCAGCAATTGCGGGCGATCGGAAGAGCCACGGGAACGTTAAAGAATTGACGCTTCGGAGTACAATCGACAAATGAATCGCCGAAGCTTCCTGCGCGCGACCGGTGTGGGCACGATCTCCCTCAGCCAATTTCCTTACCACCTGTTCGCCGCCGATAAGAAGAAACTTGCCAGCGACCGCATCAAACTGGGACCGCGCAAGATCGAGCTGAGCCGGCTGGCCATGGGCACCGGCACGAGTGGAGGCCGCGGTAGTTCCAACCAGACGCGGAAACTCGGCTACCAGGGCGTCGCCGAGCTCATGCGCGCCGCCTATGATCAGGGCGTTACCTTCTGGGACGCCGCCGACCAGTACGGCAGCCACACGTACCTGCGGGAAGCGCTCAAGACGGTGCCGCGCGACAAGGTCGTCATCCTCACCAAAACCAATTCGACGACAGCCGATGCGGTGAAGGCCGATCTCGACCGCTACCGCCGCGAGTTGGGCACGGACATCATCGACGTCGTGCTGCTGCACAAGATGACCGCGGCCAACTGGAACGTGGAATTGAAACCCTGCATGGACGTGCTCTCGGAGGCTCGCGAGAAAGGGCTGATCCGCTCACACGGCGTTTCGTGCCACAGCCTCGACGCGCTGCGGACGGCGGCAAAGGAGCCGTGGGTCGAGATCGAATTCGCCCGTCTGAACCCGGCGCAAGCGCATATGGACGCCGATCCCGCGACCATCGTATCGGTGTTGAAGCAGATGAAGGCCGCCGGCAAGGGCGTCGTCGGGATGAAGATCCTCGGCCAGGGCGACCTGCGCGGGAAAGCCGCCGAGGCGTTGCAGTATGCGTTGGCGCAAGACTGCCTCGACTGCTTCACCATTGGCAGCGAGAGCCTTGGCGAAATGGAGGATCTCCTGAAGAAAATTCCTGACGCCAGCGTCCGCGGCTGAGGCGCCGGCATGGGCGATTGCGGCCAGGCTGAGATTTCCGGCAACATGGCTTGTCGCCTGGCGCGCGCCCGCCCTATACTGGACCACGTGAGGGGCTGGATCGAAGCCGGGATTCTCGTGCTGGCGGCGGTGACGCGGGCCGCCGCGGCCGATAGCAGTTACGTCATCCACGTCCCCGAAGGCTCGCGCGTCGAAGCGCCCGCCATCACGCGTTTCGGCAACTGGGAAGTGACGGTGTCCTATGACCCCGCCCTGTGCGTCATCTCGTGCGCGTACCGGCTGCGCAGCGATCGTTTCGGCCTCACCCCAACCACGGACTTCCTGCTGCCGCCCCCCATCACGGTTCACGTGTTTCCGGGTGGCGCGGCTGCCCCTGGCGCCGTGATTATCGATCCCGCGGGGATGGGCCGGCCGGCTCTGTGCCGACAGCCTGGAATCGATCGCGGCGATCCACTCGTTCCCGGCAAGCGGCTCTTCTGTGGGCCGCCCGAGGCGCAATCGGAACTCGCGGCGGTGGCGCCTTTCCACCCCGTGTCGCCATCCGCCACGCTCCACGAGCAGCAGCCTGCACCGCTTCCGCTGCGCGTCTAGCCGCTCCTTCCATCTCAAACAATTTCGTCAGAGGGAGGAGTGTATGACGTTTCAGCCGAACGGTCGCGTACTCTGTTTGCACGCCGCGGCCAAGAGACTTCGGGTTCCAGAGCGGACTCTGCGCTATCGCGCAAGCCGCGGGAAGATTCCCGGCGCGTTCAAACAAGGAAAGCTGTGGAAGTTTGCCGCGGCGGCTTTGGAGAGGGAGGGGACATATGCGTCGTAGAGAACCCAGGGCGCGCGGAAAGCGGAGATCCACATGCCGACGCGAGATCACGGTAGCGCGAACGCCACGACCGCGTCGCCCATCTTAGTGCGGAGTTTTCCGTGCCCTCCGGCGCAGATGACCACGTACTGTTTGCCGCCGTGTTCGTACGTCATCGGGATCGACTGCGCGCTCGCGGGCAGTTCGGCCTTCCAAAGCTCCGCGCCGGTCGCCGAATCGAAAGCGCGGAAAAACGTGTCCATCCCGGCGCCGGTGAAAACCAATCCCCCAGCGGTCGCGATCGGCCCGCCTAAAGTCACCAGGGGGCCCACCTGTGCTTGCCACCGAACCTTTCCCACTGCCAGATCGAACGCCACCAGCGCGCCCCATGGCGGCGGGTTGCACGGCGTCCGAGCGGACGAAAGGAGCCAGTCGCGCGACATCGCGTAGGGCGTTCCCATCTGCGGCGCGAACTCGACGTCGCGGCCCGTTTCGCGCGCCGCTTGCCTGGCTGCCGGCAATTCCTCGCGCGGGATCAGCTTGATCACGGCCGCGATGCGGTTGGTGTTGATGAAAATCACGTTGGCCCGAGGGTCCCATGCGGCGCCTCCCCAGTTCACGCCCCCGATATTTCCCGGAAACACCAGCGTTCCCCGCAAGCTGGGTGGAGTGAACATGCCTTCATTGCGCAGCCCCTCGATCGTGCTCCGGCACCATTCGCGGATCTCCGCCGTGGGCCCGAACGCCTCGTCCGCCGTCAGTTTCTGCGGGACCAATGCCGGCCACACGGGAATCGGCTGGGTCGGCGACGCCGCCTCCCCCGCGACATCGCTCGTAGGCACGGTGCGCTCCTCCACACCCGCCAGCGGCTTACCGGTCAGACGATCCAGCACGAACAGGTTGCCCATTTTCGTGTTCACGGCGACCGCCGGCCGGCCGCGGTACTCGATCAAAGCCGGCTGCGATGCAACGTCATAGTCCCAGAGGTCGTGATGCACCACCTGGAAACCCCACACGAGCTTGCCGGTCGAGGCGCGCAACGCCACTACCGAATTCGCATGCCGGTTGTCGCCCGGACGCAAGCCGCCGAAATAATCGGGGCTGGCGCTGCCGGTCGGGATAAACACGAGATCGCGCGCCGGATCGGCTGCAAACGTCGACCATGCATTCGCCGCGCCGGTCCGCAGCTTCTGGCCGGCAGCCCATGGGATAGGCTCCCACGTCCAACGCAGCTTTCCCGTGCGCGCCTCGAACGCGCGCACAATACCGCGCTCCATATCCACGGCCCCGTTGTCGCCGATCGCCGATCCCGTGATGACGAGATCCGCCACCACGGCCGGCGCCGACGTCACCTCGTAATCCCCGCGATGCCGGAAATCGACGTCCTGTCTCAAATCGATCGAATAGCACAGCTTTCCCGACTTTCCGTCGAGCGCCAGCAGACGCGCGTCGATTGTCCCTTCGAAGAGAAGCAGCCGGCACGCCGCGTCCTTTGCCGCCTTCCCGTCGGTCCACGCCGCCACACCGCGATTGGTCACCTCGGAGTATCCGTGCGACCGGTCGACTTGCGGGTCGTACTTCCACTTTTCCGCGCCGGTCGCCGGATCGAGCGCGATCACGTGATTGAACGGCGTCGTCACATACAGCCAACCGTCCACGAGCAAGGGCGTCGATTCGAAGGCGGCCCGGTCGTTCAGCTCCGTGACGGGCGCGAGCGCTCCCGTATGATAGGTCCATGCCACGCGCAGGCGTCCCACGTTCTTCGCGTCGATCTCTTTCAGCGGCGAATACCGCTGCGCCGCCGCGGCCGTCAGAAAACCGAGAACCGCCCCAACCGATCGTGCCGTCCGTTTCACATCGATCAGTATAGCCGCGCCGGCATGTCGCGCTAAAATGGAGTTTCATGCATTTTGTCCCTCGCCGTCTGCTGGCAGCGGCCGTCCTCCTTTGCTCGAGCGGGCTGGCCGAAGTCCGTTCGCTGACGATCCTCCATACCAACGATCTCCACGCGCGCATTTCTCCGCTCGACAACGGCAGCGGAGGCTTCGCCTATCTCGCCGCGGTCCTCGAGCACGAGCGCGCCGGCTGCAACGATTGCATCCTGCTGAACGCGGGCGACCTTGTCCAGGGCAGCCCCGTCTCGACCATCTTCCATGGCCTCCCCGTGTACGAAATCGGCAACCTGCTCGGTTTCGACGCCGCCACGCTCGGCAATCACGAGTTCGACTACGCCTGGCCCCAGGCGCGCAAGTTCCTGCAAACCGCCCGATACCCCATCGTCACCGCCAATCTGGCCAATGACAAGGGAGAAGCGTTTACCGACAAGCCCTTTGTCATCCTCAAAGTGAACGGTCTGCGCATCGCCGTGATCGGCGGCATGACGGAATCGCTGAAAACTCTGACGACGCCGAAACTCATGGACGACTGGCACACGCTGCCTCTCGTCGAAACCGTGCGCAAATATGCCCGTGATTTGAGGAGCCAATCCGACCTGGTCGTTCTGCTCGCTCACATCACTGCCGAAGAGGAACAGGCCCTGCTGAACTCGGCGCCGGAAATCCCCGTCCTGGTGAGCGGCCACCTCCACCGCGGCATCGATCAGCCGTTGACGAAAGACGGCCGCATCCTGGTCAGGGTGAAGGGTTATGGCGAGGAACTCGGCCGGCTGGAACTGAAGGTCGACACCGGGAAAAAGGCTCCCGTCGCATGGGACTGGAAGCGCATTCCGGTCGATTCACGGAAGATCGAGCCGGACTCCGAGGTCGCGCGCCTCGTGAAGCACTGGGAAGATGAGGTGACGGCACGCGTCGACACGCCTCTCGCCACCTCGACGAAGCAATTTACCAAGCCCGAGGTCAAGGCGCTGATCGAGCGCGCCCTGCGCGAAGAGACCGGCGCGGATTTCGCTCACATGAATCTGGGGGGCGTGCGCGACCTCGTTCCCAAAGGCCAGGTGCTCGTGCGGCATATCTGGGACATTATGCCGTTCGACAACACCGTCGTGATTGGCACGTTCAAAGGCCGGGAACTGCCGCCGGTCGTCGTCGGCCAGCGCGCCATCGATCCCGATCGCGAGTACACGCTCGCCGTCAGCGACTACACTGCCGCCAACCAGGAGACCAAGGAGAACCTCTCGACGACAGGCCTGCAATTTCCCCGCAACGCCGGCCTTCTGCGCGACATCCTCATCGACTGGTTCCGCAGGAAGAAGGTCGTCGGCGACTAACGGGCCTGGGTGTATGGGAACGGACCTTGGCGCAATCCGCGTCCTTCCCGTCCGCATTAGCATGAGGATGTGGACGCTCCATCGTCCGTAACACTTCGCTTTCACGATGAGCTGAATGACCACCTCGCGCCGGCATGGAGAGATCGGTCTGTCGCCAAGCCGCTGCTGGTCCCCGGCAGCGTCAAAGACATCATCCAGAGTTGTGGCGTCCCTCACTCAGAGGTGGGGCGGATCGTCGTCGACGGAACGCCGGTCGATTTCGCCTACATCGTCCATCATGGCGACCGCATCGACGTGTATCCCGGCGTCCGGCGAGGGCCCGCGCTGTTCGTGCTCGATGTGCACCTTGGCAAACTCGCGGCCTACATGCGGATGCTCGGCTTCGACACGGTTTACCGTAGTTGCTTCCGCGACGAGGATCTGGCCCGCGTCTCGGCCGAACAGAATCGCATTCTCCTCACCCGCGATCGGGGCCTGCTGAAACGAAGCGCGGTCACCCGAGGCCATTGGCTGCGCGAGACCGATAGCCGCCGCCAAGTGGCCGAAATCGTCCGCCGTTTCGATCTCGGCGCTTCGCTGCAGCCCTTTAGCCGTTGCATGGCCTGCAACGGCGTCCTCTGCGCCGCCACGAAAGAAGAGGTTCGCGAATATCTTCCGCCGCGCGTCGCCGCGACGTTCACCGATTTCCGCCGCTGCACCGACTGCCGCCGCGTCTACTGGCAAGGCACGCATTACGAACGCATGCGCCGGTGGATCGGGCAAATGACGGCGAGTTAGCTTATTCCAGATGAATCCGCCGCAACAGGTCGTGGAACCGCGGATCCGAGCGCAGTTCGTCGAAGACGGGCTCCGATTTCAGGAAGACGACGATCGGCGAGTGATCGTCGCAGGCCTTGGCCAGCGCCGCCATCGCGTCCTCGCGCCGGCCTAGCCCTTCGTATGCCCGGGACAGGTCGAAGGGCGAAACGTAGTGTTGGCCTGCTTCGGCCGTGAGCTCAGCCAGGATCTTGCCCGCTTCCTCCCGGCGGCCCGCCCGGCCGAGCGCGTGCGCCAGTTCTCCCTTGGCGACGCTGCCCGCGTTGCTTAAACTCAACGCCCGATTCAGATTTTCCACGGCCCGGCCGTACTGCCCGCGCGTCTCGTAAGACCACGACCGGAACAGATAGCTCCACAAAAATCCGGGATCGAGATCGTCGGACATGCGGAAGGCGTCGTCCGCCTCGCCATAGCGGCGCATGGCGGACAATTCCCAGGCCCGGGAGCTTACTACCATCAGAGACAACGGGTCCAGCTCTTGCGCACGGCGAATCTCGGGCAGCGCTTCAGGCAAACGGCCCACCGTGGCCAGCATCTTGGAAAGGCCGTAATGCGCCAATGCCAGGTTCGGATTGAGTTGCAAGGCGCGGCGGAACGATCGCTCGGAGCCCTCCCAGTCCCAATCGTAGAGTCCGCGAATGGTGGCGAGCGAGGCGTGCGCCTCCGGCAGCGTTTCGTCCAACTGGATGGCGCGCTGGGCGGAGGCCAACGCGTTCTGGTGGATCTCCACCGGCGGCATCGCGTCCATGAAACCCAGCGTAGAGTAGGCATCGGCCAGTCCCGCCCATGCCGCGGCATATCCCGGATCCTGATCGATCGCCTGCCGGAAGGCCGAAATAGCCGCGCGCAACGCCGGCACTGTCCGCTTATTCCAGTAATACCGGCCCTTCAGGTAGAGGTTGTACGATTCCAGGTTTCCGGTGCGCCGGCTGGGCGCGTCTCCGGCGGGACGGACCTTCAGCTTCGCCGCGATCGACCCGGCGATTTCCTGCTGCATGGCGAAGACCTCGGTCCACTCGCTATCGGCTGTGTGCGACCAGATCTGGTACCCGCTGTGCACATCCACCAACTGGGCGCTGATGCGGAGCCTTCGCCCCTCCTTCCGCACACTTCCTTCGAGCAGCACATCGGCCTTGAGCTGTTTCCCGATATCGCGCGCATCCCCGCCCTTGCCCTTGTACTGGAAAGCCGAACTGCGGGCCACCACCCGAAGGCCTTCGGTGCGGCTCAGGATATCCGTCAATTCGTCGGTAAGACCGTCGGCAAAATATTCGGTTTCGGCGCCGGACCCGACATTGGCAAAGGGCAGGACCGCCAATGATGACGGGCCGGAAAGCCACGTGCCGCGTATCCAGAACAGCGCCACGGCAATCGCGACGGCCCCCAGGATGGCGACCGGGATCGCCCATCGCCGCCGCGGCGACGGGTCAACCACTGGCTGAACCGCCTCGACGGGCGCCGGAACGGTGTCCACGCGATCGAAGACCGGGACATAGCTTCCCTTGGGGATGCGGATGACGACCTCGTCGGCTGCGCCCAACGACGCGTAATACTCCTCCAGCTTGGATCGAAGCCGCCGCGCCTCCACCCGGACCACCGGGTCTGTGCGCGGATCGAAGCGGACTCCTCTGTCGAAGACTTCGGCGCCCAGCAGATTCTCCTTGATCGCCCCGATCTCCCCCGCCAGACTCTTCTCCACGACGTATCGGAGGAAACGGCAAAGCTGCACCGAGTTCACGAGCATAGGACTGGCCAGCAGCTTTTCGAGTTCGCGGCGCACTGCATCGGGAGAAACCTCCCCGGGTCCGCGCGGGAACGTCTGTGCGGATGGGGATACGGAGGCCATTGTGCTCACCCATTCTACGACGCTGACCCGCTGAGTTTATTGGCTTTTTACCGTAATTATTACCCCTCTCCGGTGTTCGCCCCTACCCCTGATTACTGCCCTGCCGCCCGCGTTCCCGGTAGAGTTCGAACACGGAGGGGCCGGCGCAGCCGCAAACCCATCCGATTCAAAGAACTGTCGAGGATGATGACCGTTTATGAAAGTACTGACTGCCTGCCAATGCGCCCTGCCGCTCCTGCTGATATTGGGGAACGCGGCGCTCGCCGACGACCATGACCGCCCGCTGGGCGACTCGAAAGTAATTGCCCATGTCCCCTTCCCGGGGTATCCGGAAGGAATCGTGGTTCACGAAGGGATCGCTTACATCTCGGGCCCCGCTGCCTTCGGAGTGCCGGGCAACTTCGTGCCTTCCCTAATCTTCGGATTCGACGTGCAGACCGGCGCCTTAGTCCGGACCATCACCGTGCAAGGCCAGACCGGTCCGCTGAACGCCCTCTCCTGCATCACTGGGGACGACAACGATAATCTCTATGTCGCCGACGAGGGACGAGGCGTCCTCAAGATCAACCTGGAAACCGGACAACAGAGCGTCTATGCGGCCCCGTTCTACCCCGTCTTTCAGTCCCAATTCAACCCTCCGGCCCCGGTCCTGCTCAACGACCTGGCGTTCGACAAGAAGGGCTATCTGTACGTGACCGATTCCTTTCAAGCGACGATCTGGCGCGTGCCGCCCGGCGGCGGCGCGCCGCAGGTGTGGTTCCAAGGCGCCCAGATCGACGGTCCGTTCGGCCCGAATGGCATCCGCGTCTCTCCGGACGGTAAGCTCGTCTACTTCGACGTGACCTTCAATGCCGCCGGGGCGGGAACGATCTATACGTTGCCAACGGTCGATCATCCCCAGCTAAGCGACCTCAACGTGTTCCACACCTACAGCGCCGGGGCGGGCCCGGACGGTTTCGCCTTTGGGAAATCCGGCAGCCTCTATGTCGCCCTCGCCGGCTACAGCCAGATCTCCGTGCTGGCTGCGGACGGGACGGAGACTGCGCGCTACAGCGGTCCCGCCGGCCCTCTGCAATGGGCCAATCCCGCCAACATCGCCTTCGACGGTCATGGCGCCCTGCTGGTCACCAATCACGCCAGCCTGACCGGTCTTCCGGATCCCAGCCCCCTATTCGCCGTTTTCGATGTGTACGTCAACGACAAAGCCGGCAAGATGTTCACGGAGTTCGAGAACTAGGCCGGCCCCCGCGGGGCAGACCATCGGAGGAGGTCTGCCCCTACTCTTTCCGATTCAGTTCCGCGCTCACACTCAGGGGTAGCTTATCCGCCTGAGCCAAAAGTTGGCTCACCTGCCACATCTGTTCGTCCGATAGAGATCCCTGGAAACCCGGCATGCCAGTCAGGCGGATCCCGTTCTTCACCTTCCAAAAGGTCTCCCCCACCGAATCGTCCGTCACGCCCTTGCCCCGAAAGAGCTGCGGAACTTTGGGAAACATGCCCTTTGCGATGTCACAGATAGGCTGGCCTGGCAGGCCATGGCACACGGCACAGTCCTGCCGGTAAACGGTCGCGCCGTTCTTCAAATTGGCTTCGCTGGCATCCACCGGCGACGGCCGGTCCGCCGCCTTGGCGACGACCGCGTGCAGGGCACGATTCGCCAGGAATTTCTCGAAGGGCATCGGTTCCGACGACGTCGCGACGGGGGCCAATCCGAACCCGAAGTAGCAGTAGCCGCCTACCGCGAGAAGGACCAACGTTGCGAGCACCCCGATCACTATTCCTTTAAATACCATCGTATCTACTCCTTACCGTCTCTCTGGATGCGTGCATTTGGTCTTCCACTGGCATGGTTAGCATAATCTTCAAAAAAACGCTCACATGTACTTGACATCAACAAGCTCATATTTTATGATTGCAATTGGATGAGGTCGAAAAGGACCTCCCGAATATCAACCAATAAGGAGCTATCCAACCATGTCTCTCAGCCATTTCGACCCGCTTGCCAACCTGCGCGCTTTCGAAGATGCCTTCACCCGTATGCTCAGCGAACCGGCCAACAACCGCCCCTGGGCTCCGGCCGTCGACATCTATGAGTCCGAGAACGAGCTCGTCCTGAAGGCCGACCTGCCGGACGTGGAACAGAAGGACATCAACGTGCACGTCGAGAACCAGACCCTGACCATCGCCGGGGAGCGCAAATTCGAAACGCCGCAGTCCGCCGGCAATAAGGGCTATCACCGCATCGAGCGCAGCTACGGGAAATTCGTTCGCAGTTTCGCCGTCCCGTCCACGTTCGACACCGAGAAGATCGGCGCTTCGTACAAAAACGGCGTGCTCAGTGTCACGCTACCCAAGAAGGAAGCCGCCAAACCGAGGCAGATCAAAGTCGAACTGACCGCATAACGCATCCAATCAACTGAGCGCCGGCGGATTTCCCGCCGGCAGCGCGGCCGGCGCGATTCCGGCCAAGGTCATGGCCGGGTAATTACCCGGCCTAGTTTTTTAGGGGAACCCAAATGTTCCGGTTAGACAAACTCACACAGAAAGCGCAGGAAGCCGTCCAGCAGGCGCAAGCCGTCGCGGAAAAGAGCGAGAACCAGGTTCTCTTCCCCCTCCACCTGCTGATCGCTCTCGCGCAAGAAAAGGAAGGGATCGTCCGCCCCGTCCTGGAAAAAATCGGCGTGCATCCCGATGCCATCGTCGCCGAGGCTGGCCGCCTCCTGGGCAACGTGCCCAAGGCCAGCGGCATGCAGCCCGGCATGTACCTTTCCCAACCTCTCAACCAGGTGATGGAGCGCGCCTTCGACGAGGCCGCCCGCTTCAAGGACGAATTCGTCTCGACCGAGCATCTCCTGCTGTCGATCGCCGACCAGCGTGGCGATCCGGCGGCGCAACTGCTCGACCAGGCCGGCGCCACGCACGACGGCATCCTTAAGGCTCTCGTCTCGGTGCGCGGCAGTCAGCGGGTGACCGACCAGAATCCCGAAACCAAGTACCAGGCGCTCGAACGCTACGCCCACGATCTCACCGAATCCGCGCGCCAGGGCAAGCTCGACCCGGTCATCGGCCGTGACGACGAAATCCGTCGCGTCATGCAGGTCCTGAGCCGCCGCACGAAGAACAACCCTGTCCTGATCGGCGAGCCCGGCGTCGGCAAGACGGCCATTGTCGAAGGACTGGCGCAGCGCATTTTCCGCGGCGACGTGCCGGACCAGCTCAAGAACAAACGCCTCGTCGCCATCGACCTCGGCTCCATGATCGCCGGCACCAAGTTCCGCGGCGAGTTTGAAGACCGCCTCAAGGCCGTCGTCAAGGAAATCATCGACTCCAACGGCGAGATCATCTGCTTTATCGACGAGTTGCACACGCTCGTCGGCGCGGGCGGCGCGGAAGGCGCCATCGACGCCTCGAACATGCTCAAGCCAGCGCTGGCCCGCGGCGAGCTGCGCTGTATCGGCGCCACCACGCTGAACGAATACAAGAAGCACGTCGAAAAGGACGCCGCTCTGGCCCGGCGCTTCCAGACGGTCATGGTCGGCGAACCCACCGTCGACGACACCATCGCGATTCTGCGCGGCCTCAAGGAGAAATTCGAGATCCATCACGGGGTCCGCATCAAAGACTCCGCGATCATCGCGGCCGCCGTCCTGTCCCACCGATACATCGCGGACCGCTTCCTGCCCGATAAGGCGATCGACCTGATCGACGAAGCCGGATCCGCCTTGCGGCTGCAGATCGGCTCCATGCCGATCGAGATCGACGACCTCGACCGGCGCATTTCGCACCTGGAAATCGAGCGGCAGGCCCTTAGTAAAGAGACCGATCACGCTTCGCATGACCGGCTCCGCATCGTCGAAAACGACCTCGAGCGGCTGCGCGGCGAGGCCGCGGTTCTCAAAGAACGGTGGAACCGCGAACGCGGCGCCATCACCCGGGTTCGCGAGCTGAAAGAGGAGCTGGACAACCTGCGCCAGGAAGAGGAGAAGGCGACCCGCGCCGGCGATTGGGAGAAGGCGGCGCAAATCCGCTACGGCCGCCTTTCGCAAATCGAGAAGGACATCAAACAGGCCGAAGAAGAGCTCGAAGCCGTTAAAGGCGACGCCCTCCTCAAGGAAGAGATCGACGAGGACGATATTGCGCGCATTGTGGCCAAGTGGACTGGCATCCCGGTGACCCGGATGATGGAGGGAGAGATCCAGAAGCTGGTGCAGATGCCCGAACGGTTGAAGGACCGCGTCGTCGGCCAGAACCAGGCAGTGCAATTGGTGGCAAACGCCATTCTCCGCAACCGCGCCGGCCTCAGCGACCCGAACCGGCCGATCGGCAGCTTCATCTTCCTCGGGCCTACCGGCGTCGGGAAGACCGAACTGGTGCGCGCCCTCGCGCAATACCTCTTCGACGACGACAAGGCGATGATCCGTATCGACATGTCGGAGTACATGGAAAAGCACGCCGTAGCGCGGATCGTCGGCTCGCCTCCCGGATACGTCGGGTACGATGAGGGCGGCCAGCTCACGGAGCTGATCCGCCGCCGTCCTTACTCGGTGGTGCTCTTCGACGAGATCGAGAAGGCCCACCCGGACGTCTTCCACATGCTGCTGCAGATCCTGGACGACGGGCGTCTGACCGACGGCCAGGGGCGCACGGTGAGTTTCAAGAACACCGTAATCGTCATGACGTCGAACATCGGGACCGGCATGGTGGAAAAGAACTCCATCGGCTTCTCGGTGCACGGCAAGGATAAACGGACCGATGACACGCGCGCGCGGCTGCTGGATGCCCTAAAACAGCATTTCCGGCCCGAGTTTCTGAACCGCGTTGACGATATCATCGTATTTAATACTCTGACGCGCGAACACCTGAGCGAGATCGTGGACATTCAACTGGCGAACGTCGGCAAACTGCTGAAAGACCGCAAGCTCGAGCTGGCAGTAACCCCGGCCGCCAAGGACCTCATCATCGCCGAGGGCTACGACCCGCAATATGGCGCGCGCCCCATGCGGCGCGCCATCCAGCGGCTGATCCAGGATCCGCTGGCGCTCAAACTGATCAACGGCGATTTTCACGAAGGCGAAACCATCCTGGTCGATGTCGCCCCGGAAGGAGGCGCACTGCAATTCCTGACGCCCGTCCCATCGACGACGTAACGGCTGCTTTCGGCCGGCCATGCCGGTATTCGTGCCTGCATGGCCCGGCCGCGGCGAACTCCATCCAAGGCGGAAAACCATGACTACCAACACTCTCAAGACAGTCCTTCTGCTCGGCCTGCTCACAGGTCTATTCCTCGCCGGAGGAGAGGCGCTCGGTGGCCGCAACGGCCTCTATATGGGCTTTGCTTTCGCCGCCATCATGAATTTCGGCAGCTATTTCTTCTCTGACAAGCTGGCTCTCGCGATGTACAGCGCGCAGCCGGTCTCGGAAACCGAGAACTCCGACGTTTACAACCGGGTCGGGCCGATCGTGCGCAATCTCTGCCAGCGCATGTCGCTACCCATGCCCAAGCTGTACATTATCCCGGATGAGTCCCCCAATGCCTTCGCGACCGGCCGTAATCCGAGCCATGCCTCCGTGGCGTTCACCGCCGGCATCCTTCGCCTCATGACCGACCACGAGCTCGAAGGCGTCATCGCGCATGAACTGGGCCATGTGCTGCATCGCGATATCCTGATCAGCTCCATCGCAGCGACCCTGGCCGCCGCCATCACCATGGTGGCGCGCATGGCATTCTGGTTCGGAGGCGCCCGCGACGACGACGATCGCGGCAGCGCCATCGGCGGCATCTTCATGCTGATTTTCGCGCCTATCGCCGCCATGCTGATCCAAATGGCGATCTCGCGTTCGCGCGAATACGACGCCGACGCGGCGTCAGCCAAGTACATCGGCTCGCCCTATCCGCTGATCGGCGGCTTGCAGAAACTCGACACCTGGTCGAAGCGCATTCCCATGGACGCCTCGCCCGTCACCGCACATATGTTCATCATTAAGCCGTTTACCGGCGAAAGTCTCATGCGCCTCTTCTCCACGCACCCCTCCACCGAGGAACGGATCGCTCGCCTGCAGGCGATGCGATGAACGAAATCCGCGTCAACCGGAAAGCGGCCGACCGGGTCGCTTCCGGCCATCCCTGGATCTTCACCAGCGACCTACTCGATCGGGACGGCGCCCAGCCGGGCGAGGCGGTGAAGATCAGCGACCAGCGCGGGCGCGCGCTCGGCACGGCCCACTACAGCTCCACGTCCCAGATCGCCATCCGCATGCTCTCCCCGCAGGTCGAGGTAATCGGCCGCGATTTCTACCTCAAGCGGATTCGCGCCGCCGAGCAGCACCGGCGCCAGGTGGTGCGCGACACCGACGCCTACCGCGTCGTCCACGGGGAAGCCGACCTGCTGCCCGCGCTGATCGTCGATCGCTATGGCGATTACCTGGTCGTGCAAACTCTGGATCAGGGCATGGACGCCGCGAAGGCGGACATCGCCTCGTGCCTGGAGGAGATTTTCGCGCCCAAAGGGATCGTCGCCCGCAACGACGTCGCGGTGCGGACGAAAGAGGAGCTGCCGCTCGAAACCACGCTGCTGTCGGGCGAGATTCCGGAAGCGGTGCAGGTGCGCATGAACGGCCTGACTCTATCGGCGGACCTGCTCCGCGGCCAGAAGACCGGCATCTTCCTCGACCAACGCGAGAACTACCGCGCCGCCGCCCGTTACGCCCGGGGAGGCCGCGCGCTCGACTGCTTCACCTCGACCGGCGGCTTCGCGTTGCGCCTTGCCGCAAAGTGCGAATCGGTCGAAGCCGTCGACAGCTCCGGTCCGGCTCTTGCCGCCGCGAGAACGAACGCAGAAGCCAATGGCATCGGCAACATCGATTGGCGCGAAGCCGACGTCTTCGAGCTGTTGACCGGCTACGCCTCCGCCCGCCGCCAGTTCTCGATGGTCGTGCTCGACCCGCCAGCTTTCGCGAAATCGCGCCACAAGCTCGAGGCCGCCGCCGCCGGGTACAAAGAGATCAATCTCCGCGCACTGCGGCTGCTCAATCCGGGCGGAATTCTCGTCACCTGCTCCTGCTCGCACCATCTCAGCGAGGCCATGCTGCTCGAGCTGGTCGCCGACGCTTCCCTGGACGCGCATCGGACCCTGCGCATCCTGGAGCGCCGCACGCAGGCACAGGATCACCCGATCCTGCTCACCGTGCCGGAAACCCACTACCTGAAGTGCTTGATCCTCGAAGTCGTGTAGCCCACGCTACTTCACCAGCGGGGTCACGACGAAGCTCTTGATCTCGACGTTGCTGTGGTCGCCCTGCACGATGAACGGGCCGGGCTCGCCCTCGTCCGCGTTGTTAGCGATGGCAGTCAACCCGTCGATGTGCACTTTGTCGAGCACTTTCTTGCCATTGTGCACCAGCGTCACCTGGCGTCCGACCAGCCGGATGTCATAGGTCTGCCACTCGCCCGGCGGCTTGCTGGCGTTCTCGGACGGCGCGACCCGGCTATAGAGCGCTCCCGCACCGTGCGTGTTTGGCGGCTTCCCGTAGTCGTCGAGAATCTGGATCTCGTACCGGCCTCGCAGCCCGATCCCGCTGTTCGAGTGTTCGACGATGCGAAATTCGATGTGCGCTTTGAAGTTCCAGAAATTCTGATTGGACACAATATCCGTGGTGGGAGGCGCATTTTTCAGGACGCCGTCCACGACACTCCACTTCATTTCGGCATTGGGAACCAGGGCGTGCCAGCCGCTCAGGTCCTTCCCATTGAACAACTGGACAGGCTTGGACTCCTTCCACGACCCGTCGTCCTTCTCGGCGATCTCCGGCGCGCGCACGCCGGTCCATTTGACAGGCTCGGCGCTCTGCCCTTCCCGCGCCATCGTGCCCTGGAGCTTGCCGCCGGCGAGCTTCGCGCGATACACGAACTTCGCCCCCGTCGGCGGCGCGATCACGAATTTGAGCTCGCCGTTTTCCACGGAGATCTCGTTGATCTTGTTCATGTCACCGGCGTAAGCGCTGACGAACTTGCCCGCCGCATTCGGCGTCCCGACGCCCGTTAGTTCGACCCACCAGGCGCCCCGCCTCTGCTGGCCGGTGGTAATATCCCACCGCCCGTTATAGTCCGAATCCGCGGCGAACGCCGTCGCCGCCAGAAGGAGCACTCCAAGATACGCGCGCATACGCATCTAGAATACTCCAGCGCGTTCGTCGAGGAAGCGGCGCAGTCCGGGCGTCTCCAATGACACCGCGGGAAACCAGGGACGGGCGAACTCCCGATGCCACCATTGCCCGGTGCGCCTGCGTTCCTCCGGCGTCGTGAAGCGGTAGAGGAACAACTGCGCCCGCACATACCGCGGCGGCGCGTCCGGAAACGGATTCGCGCGCAGCAGCCCGAGCGTCGCGGCGTCGCCCTGCAACAGCTTCCCCACGAACCGCACGAACCACAGGTGCTCCGAGGAGTCTGACATCGCCGCGAACCACATCAGCCAGTCGAGCCGTAGATGGTACGGCGCGATCTGCGGCGGGACCCGGTCCGTCGCCGTCGGCTTACCCCGAAATTCATATTCCCGCCATCTCGTCGATTCCCCGAGGACGGCGTCGGCCGTGCCTTCCACCACCACCTCGTAACGCTCTCGCGTGATCCCGCCAAACGCGCCATACGTCCCCACGAGATGCAGCGGATTGTACGAGGTGTTCATGACCTGCCGGGGAGAGAGCATGTTGCGGACGGGGCGCACACTCATCCAGATCACCATCACTGCAAGCGCGCCGACGGCCGCCTTATGGGGTGTCGAGGGTGGGGTAAAGCCGGCCGAATCCCCCGACGGGATCCGGATGGCAGGAATCGCGAGCACCATCGTGAGCAGGTTGAGCCACGATAGATTCCCGCTGGCCATGATGCTCGCCTGGAACGCGATCGTGATCCATCCCGCAATGGACGCGGCCGGCTGCGGCAGGAAATAGCCGAACGGCGCCACGAGTTCCGCGAAATGGTTGAACCAGACGCCGGCCCGATGTGTCCACACCGGCGCCCAGTGCAGGCTCCAGCTCAGCGGGTTCGGCATCGGCTGGGTTTCGTAATGGTAATCGAGGCAAGTCATATCCCGCCAGCAGGCGTCGCCCCGGAGCTTGATGAGCCCGGCTCCGAACATCACGCGGAAGCACAGCCAGCGCAGGAGCGCGATTGTCACCCACTGCGGCGCGGTCCGCGCGCTGCCGAGGAAGATCGCATAGAACCCCGCCTCCAGCAGAATCGACTCCCAGCCGAACCCGTAAAACGTCTGTCCGACGTTGACGAACGAGAGATACAAGACCCACAGGAGCATCCAGACGAGCGCGGACATCCACCACGAATAGCGGTCGGCGATCCCGGCGATGACCATCGACGAGAGGATCACGCCCGCCCAAGCGGCGGCTGTGAAGGCCGCATCCCGTGGCGCCCAATAGAACATGCTGGGCGAGTCTCGGAACGGGACGGCCCGCACCCATGCAGTGACCGGTAGCAGTCCGCGCTCGCCGAGCAGCGGTTTGAATTGGTTGACCGCGTTCACGAACGCGATGAGGTAAACGAGTCCGAGCGCGCGCTGAAACACCGTTCGGGTCAGCCCATAGGCGTCCGCGGTCCAACTCGGCTGCATCTCCGACTATTTTCCGCGAAAGCGCGCCGCCGCGGCGTCCGGCGAGGTGACGGCAAACACAAAAGACGCTCCGTTCAGCGGCCCGACGCGGCGGCTTTGCGCCGCCGTTTGGGAAGCAGCCGGTCGAGGTCGAGGACGCGCATCTCCTGAATGCTCACGCGCGGGATGTGCAGCCGCCAGCGGCCCGGCCGCACGTCGGTGTCCTCCGTCAACTCCATTCCGATTTCGACGGCTTCGTCGTTTTCGTCCAGGAGGAAGCCGATTTCCTGGAGTTCCACAAGCTTCGCCTGCGACGGGCGAGGGGCGCCGTCGGCCGCCTCCTCCGCCACCGCGTCCTTCCACCGGATGTATGCGACCTTCATCGCCTAATATGGTGGCACAAGGCCCCGGCGGGCGCCCGCCCGCTTTTCAGCGGAACAGCGCCTCGGCGCCGCGCTGGATGACTGCCGCGCCGGCAACGCCGGTAAGCGCCGAAACGAAAACGGGACGTCCCCCGCGCCGTCGCCACTCCTCGTGAATGGCATGATATCCAAGGTAGAGCAGCCAACCCGCCGTCACGCCGAGAGGATAGGTAATCCAGCGTGTGCCCAAGTGCGGCCCCATGGCGAGTCCCAGGCCTCCGCCCGCCAGCGTGGCGCCCTCCGCCAGGATGCTCAGCCCCAGCGCCGCCCCCCGCCGTTTGACCGCCGCCCGCAGAATTCCGCCGAGCGCGATGCCTTCCGGCAATTTGTGCAGCGCCACCGCGAACGGGACCGCGATCCTCAATCCGAGAGGCACGGTCAACTGCACTGTCGCCACGCTCCAGCCGTCGAGGAAACTGTGCAGCGCCGCCGCGGCGATGAGCGGCGCGGCAAAACCGTGCAATTCGGTGTCACACGAATTGTGATCGTGGTCGTGGGAGCAGGTCGGGCAAACGGGATATGCGAACCGATTGATCAGGAGTAGCAGCGAATATCCGGAGACGCAGAGCGCGATGCTCGCGAAAGAACCGAGTTCGGAGATCAACTCCGGCAATAATCCAAAGACCGCCACGCCAAGCAGGACGCCGGCGCTCAGCGGTACCACGATTCGCGCGCGCCGCCGCAGTCCGGTGAGCCCTATCCCGAGCGCGGCGCCGCACACGCCGACCGCAGTCGCAAGAACGGGCGCAGTAATCCCAGGAGGCCAGGCAGACAAGCCTTTACTGTAGCATCGCGCAGCGGTTTTTCTCGACAGTTTTCCTTTGACAATCGCCCCGATAACGGTTACCGTTGGCATGTATTAAGGTAATAAGATGTTAATATCTACATCTAGTCTGACGTTCATTCTCCTGTCTCTGACGGGATTTGCGGCGGCACAACCGGCGGCAGTTACGCGGGTGCCCGTAAAGACCATTGACACCGTCGAGGGCAAGGACCTCTTCCAGCAGTTTTGCGCGGTCTGCCACGGAACGAATGCGAAGGGCGCGGGCCCAGCGGCCTCGGCGCTCAAACAACCACCAACCGACCTCACCACGCTGGCGCATCGTCACGGCGGAGTCTACCCGGTCAAACTGGTCCAGCAGGTCATCGATGGAGACGGCAATGTGCCGGCGCACGGAGCGAAAGACATGCCGGTGTGGGGCAAGATCCTCCGATCGGCTCCCGACGACACGAGCACCGTCAAGTTGCGTGTCTACAACCTTGCCAAATACATCGAGGGGCTGCAAGGAAAGTGAGCCTTTCCGGCGGCCGCACGAGTGAACTACTCAGACCGCAAGGCTTCCAGCGGGTCGACGCGAGTGGCGCGCCGGGCCGGGATGTAGCACGCCAGCGCGGCGCAGATGCCCAGCGCGCCCGCGGCCGCCAGGAACGATAACGGATCGAGCGGGCGCACACCGAATAACAGGCGCGCCATCAGACGCGACAAAGTTGCCGCGGCCGTGAACCCGATCGCGATCCCCAGGCCCACCAGCGTTGCGCCTTGACGGAGCACGAGCCCGAGCGCCGCAGACGGCGAAGCGCCGAGAGCCATCCGCAATCCGATCTCGCGGGTCCGCTGCGAGACCGCCTGCGACACAGTCCCATACACACCCACCGCGGCCAACAAGAGCGCACAACCCGCGAAACCCGTCAACAGGCACATGACGAAGCGCCGCTGCGCCGTCGAGCGATCCACCAGGTCCTGCATCGGAAACACGTTGTATGCCGGCACATCCGGACCGACCGACCGCACCTTCGCGGCCAGCGCCGGCGCCAGCGCGGCGGCGTCGCTGTTGGTGCGGATCACCAGCACCGGAGAGCCAAGGGGATTCACCGCGTAGGGACGGTAAATCTCGGGTTGCGGATCGACATCCAGCCCGAAGTGCCGAACGTCGCCGACCACGCCGAGGATCGTGATCCACTGCTGTTGCTCCGGATTCGGACCGAGTTTGATGCGCTTGCCGACCGCGGACTCGCCCGGCCAATACAGCCGCGCCATGGTTTCATTGATGAGGACGAGCGACGCGGCAATGGTGTCGTCATGCGCATCGAACAAGCGGCCCGCGCGCAGCGGAATCTCCATGGTGGCGAAATAATCGGGCGTCGCCACCCGATATTCGACTTCCGGACCTTGCGTGTCCATCGACCTGCCTTCGATGAAGAGCGCGCTCGTCAGGTTCATCCCAAGCATCGGCAGCCGGCTGACTGCCGCTACACTGCGCACGCCCGCCACACTGAGGAGACGATCTCGCATGAGCTGGTAATTCGCCCGCCGATCCTCGGGCCGGCGGCCTGTCATCGGAAGCTGTGTGGAAATCGACAGCAGATTGTGCGTTCGGAAACCCGGACTCACGTCGAGCAATTGCGCGAAGCTGCGAATTAAAAGACCGGCGCCCACCAACAACACTAGCGCGACAGACACCTGCAGCACGACCAGCGCGGACCGCAGCCGGTGGTGTCCGCCTGCCAGGCCGCGCGCCGATTCGCGCAGCGCGGCGGCGATCTCCGCCCGGGCCATCCGCCACGCTGGAGGCAGCGCGGCCAGGAGCGTGCACAGTAATACCGCGGCGGTGGTGGCGGCGAGCGCGCGCCCGTCAATCGCGATCCTGTGCGCCCGCATCAGGCTCTCTGGCCCTACCGCGACCAGGACGCGCAAGGCGCCAAACGCAAGCGCCAAGCCGGCGGCGCCGCCGGCGGCTGCGAGCAACAGGCCTTCGACCAACAATTGGCGCATCAGGCGCCACCGCGGAGCGCCCATCGCCACCCGCACGGAGATCTCGCGCTGCCGCTCTGCCGCTCGCGCCAGCAGCAGATTCGCCACGTTCGCGCATGCCATTAACAACACGAATCCGACGGTCGCCAACAGGAGCAGCATGGAGGCGCGCAGGCGCCCGGTCACTTGCGTCTGCAGCGGCTGCGCATCATAAGAGAGCGTCCGTTCGGAGTCGGGATATTGTTGCGCGAACGACGCGCCGAACCGGCGGATCTCGTCGCGAGCCTGCTCCACGGTGACTCCGGCCTTCCGGCGGCCGACCACCTTGAGGCAGCGGAAGCTGCGGGGCCGCGCGTCCGCCGTCAACGGATTCACGGCGAGCGGCGCATAGATATCGATATCGGTCGCGGTGCCCGCGATCGGCTCGCCCTCATATCGAAAGCCGCGCGGCATCACCCCGATGATCTCGTAGAGGGTGCTGTCCATGGCCAGCTTCTGTCCGACGGCGTCGCGCGAACCGCCGAAGCGACGCTGCCAAAAGCCGTACGAGAGCAGTGCGACTGCCTTTGACTTTTGCGGGTTGTCCTCGTCCGGACCGAAGGCGCGCCCGAGAATCGGCTGCACTCCGAGCATCGGAAAGAACGACGCCGACACATACAAGCCCTTGATCTGTTCCGCCTCGCCCTGGCCCGTCAGAACGAGGTTCCACACCGGGTCGATTCCCAGAAGCGCTTCGAAGGCCCGGGTTCCGGCGCGCAGATCGTAGAACGCCGAGGGCGAAGTGAACGGGTCGATCTCCGGCTGTTGGACCCGGCGTGTCTCGATCGCCATCAGGCGATCCGGGCCGGGGTATGGCAGTCCGCGCAACAGGAGGGTGTCGACGATCGTGAAGATCGCCGTGTTCCCGCCGATTCCGAACGCCAGCGTCAGGATCGCAACGGCCGCGAAAATCGGATTCCGGCGGAAATAACGCGCCGCAAAGCGCAGGTCGCGCCCGGCTCCGCTCCACCATCGGGCGCGCGGGCCCTCGGCGGCGTCAATCTCGCGCCCCAGCGACTTCCAGTCGGAAAACTGCGTCCGCGCGCGGGTGACGGCCTCCGCCTCGGAAGCGCCCCCAGCGATCGCGTCCGCATAGGCTTGTTCCATTTGCAGAGCGAGCTCGGCGACGATCTCGTTCTCCCGTTCGGGCGAGACGGCCATCCGAGGCAGGTTCGCGCGCACATGCTCGCGCCAGTCAGACATGGCTAAACCCCGTGAGACGGTTGAGGGCGTGCACGAACTCGCGCCAGCACTTGCGTTGTTCGTCGAGAGCGCGCCGGCCCAACGGCGTGAGCTTGTAAAAGCGGCGGCGGCGCTCCCCGGGCTTTTCGACCCATTTCCCTTCCACCAGCTTCTTCCGTTCCAGGCGGTAGAGCAGCGGATAGAGAGATGCAACGTGAAACTGGAGCCGGCTCTCCGATTGCGCTTCGATCAGCTTCGCCAGCTCGTACCCATGCCGGGCGCGCCCGTCGAGCAGCGCGAGCACGATCATCTCCGCGCTTCCCTTTTGAATGTCAGTAGTCGCCATCGATGGCGATTATATATGTATCACTGCTATATATCAAGCGGCAAGCCGGAGTCCTTTGGGAATGGAGTGTGGGAGAACGCGGGAGGGACGGATCGAAAATGCCGGAGCGTCCGCGAGGGACGCTCCGGCGAAGGTGGGCCTTAGAAGTGGAGCCGGAGACCGAATTCCATCTGACGGGCCGTGTTGGCGACGCCGTTGATCCTGCCGAACTGCGTCGGCGTCGTCAGCACCAAGGTAGGATCGGCCAACGCCGTGTGGTTCAAGACGTTGGTGAACTGGAAGCTGAAATCCGCTCCATACCGTTCATGGAAGTTGATGGTCTTGCCGACGGCCAGGTCCAGATTCCAACGGGGGAGGCCGCGCAGGGCATAACTTCCGCAATTGGTGTCGTAGCCCAGCACACACTTGCGGAACTCGGCGAAGATCACCGAAGGATCCTGGTAGACATTAATCGCGGCGGGACTGTTCGTGCCGACCCCGTTCGCTCCCGGGTTGTTGTAGATTGGCGTCATGCCGCCGGTATAGGGCGCGGCGCCCTGCGCGTTCGTCGTGAAGGCCTGCGTCGCCGATGACGACGTGCTGACCTCGCCGAATGCCTGTTGCCTGGTGTTCCCGCCGCTATCCGTATAGGTCACCGCGAGAGGCGACCCGCTCTGCGCTGTAAACAATGGCGAGAACGTCCAGCCGCCCAGCGTTTTGCCGAGGATCCCCCTTTGGCTGCCCAACCATTTCGGCGAATAGAACAGCCCGAAGTTGTACAGGAACTTGATGTCGTAGCTCTGCAGACCGTAGTTGTTCTGCTCATGGAAGACATCAAGAGCCGTATTGGAGCTCGTCGCCTGCGAAGTTGTGCCCGTTCCCAGCGCGCGGCCCCAGGTGAAATTGCTGGTGCCGGTGATGCCGTGGAAATCGCGGATGCGATGGGTGATGAATAAGGCGTTGTAATTCCCATAGCCCTGAGCGTTAGTGGCGATGTAGGTGTAACCCTGGCTGAGCGACGTTCCCGGCAGAGGAGCGCTGATCATGCTCCGTCCGAGCGTCCAGCCCGGAGCCTTGGTGAGGGAAGTCCACAGATTCGAGACCGACGTGCTGCGGAAGTCGGCGGCATTCTTGGCGACAAACGCGCTCGTGCAGTTGGCGTATCCGGCGCAGTACGTCGAGTTGCTTCCACCGAGCGCGGCTTCGAAGAAGGGCTGCGCTCCGACCACATAACCTGTGCCGAGCGTCCCGCTGGTAGCGGCCACCGGGAAGTAGCTCTTCGCGTAAGCGTCAGCGAAGGTCTGCCCGCCCAGGGTGGTCATGTACGGGACCGCGTCGAGGTTGAGCGCCTGCATCTCGTTGCGAATGATGCGTCCGACGTAGCCAACTTCCATCGTCACTTTTTGTGAGAGCTGACGCTGCACCGTGAGCGTGACGTTGTCGGTCCGCTCGGGACGGTACTTCGGGTCGAGCCAGTTTACGTCGCTCGCTCCGGCATTTCCGCCCACACCGGGGAAATAGGGCTGCGGAAGCGTTTGGGAAACAGCGGGCAGCGGAGCGTTCGCGCCATCCACACCGATGCGAAACGCGGTGCTCGGGTCGACGCCGTTCGCTCCGAGACACTGGCCTGTCTTGCTGACGCCCACGCAGGAGACCGCCTGCAGCAAACCGGGAGGCAGCAGCGGCACCAACAGCAGGTTGACCCCGTTCAGGCGTCCGAAGATCCGCCCGTAGCCGGCGCGGATCACGGTTTTGTTTTCACCGAACAACGTTCCGAGCAAGCCGCTGTCGTACTTCGGATTCCACGCCACGGAGACGCGCGGCGTGAGACCGCCGTAGAACGGATCGTAGGGATACTTCCGGCCCTTAATGTTATTCGTAGTGGCGAATCCCAAAACCGGCTGATAGACCTGTCCGGCGAGCGCCGCCTGTTCGCGCTTCGCCAGGTAGTCGGCCGCCACGACGGGGTTGCCGTCGGGGTCGACCAGCGACACCTGCTTGCCGTTGATCTCGTAAGGCGGCATCTCGAGGTTGTAACTCAGCCCGTAGGTCAGCGTGATCGTCGGCTTCAAGTGCCAGGTGTCGGAGAGGTACAGGTTGTACGACGGAACGATGCTCTGATCGAACGCCACATCGCCGATTTTGCCCAGTTGCAGATTCTGCCCGGAGCGCGTGTAGACGACCTGCGACTGTGACACAAACCCCATCACGTACGAGTAATTGGTTGCGAAGGTGGATTGTTGAGCCGTTGGCACCGCCGAAGGGTAGCCGAAGGCGCCGAAGTTGATGTTCGAGGACGTGCTCTGATAGACGACGGCGTTGTTGATGCCTTGTCCGTTGTCCGTCCGCATGTGGTAATCAAAGTTGCGGCTGTATAGGCCGCCAAACTGGATCAGATGGTTGCCTTTGATCCAGGTGAGGTCGTCCTTGATCGATTTGTCCTGCCCGTCCCAGAAGCGCTGCCGGACGTTTTGTGAATTGACATTGTAGGGAATCAGAGCGTTGCTGCTCTCCCCGCCGATCTCGAGCGTGCCGCCGAGACCGAGTGGCGGCGGCGCCGTCGAAGCGCTGCCCCATTGCCAGAAGTTGCGCGTGTAGTTGAGGCGAACGTCGTTGGTGAGAGTGGGCCGGACGTTGGTGGTGAGGCCGAACACCCAATAGGACGGCTTCTGCACGCGTGGCGCCACCGCCGCCGGAGTCCCGAAAGTCGTGCCGGGAAGCGCCCCGCCGATATCCACCATGTTGGTCGTGAGATTCGTCAACGTCATGTAGCGGTACGTTGCGAAGAAGCGGTTCCGCGTGGCGAAATCATGATCGATGCGGGACACGTAGCTGTTCTGCGTCAGAGGAGCGCGGATCGTCGAGAGGAATCCCTGGGTATTGTACTGGTCGCCGTTGTTCTTGAACTCATTGGGAACCGGCAGGTACTTGTCCCAAAGTTGCTTGACGATCGGGTTCAAGCCTATGCCGCGCGGATCGCACAGGCCGCCGCCGCACGCCGCCGGGGCATAGGTCGTGCCGTCCACCGTGACCGAATTCGGATTGAGATTGTACGGCTGGTATTTTCCCGCCGCATCCGGGATCTGGATGACGCCGGCCCGCAGGAGCAAGGATGGCACCGTGCGGTTGTAGGTCGAGACGTTCGGGAAGCGGCTGCCTTCGTAGTTTACGAAGAAATAGGTCTTGCCGCCGAGGAATTTCGGCGTCAGGATGCCGCCGAGCGATCCGCCGAACCGGTTGCGGTGGTTGGACGGCAGAGGGGTATATGGCAAGCCCGCGGCCGGCGTGTGGTTGTTCACCCAACTGTTGGAGGCGCCGACGTTGGTGGCGTAGTAGTAACCATACGCCGACCCATGGTAGCTGTTCGTGCCGCGCTTGGTCACCATCTGGATTTGCGCGCCGATCGAACCGGAAAAGTCCGCGGTCTGGTTGAAGGTGGAAACTTTGAATTCCTCGATGCTCTCGACCGGGGCGGGCATGATCCCAGACGGGCTGCCGCCCGTCTGGGTGCCGCCGGTGCCGGTGAAGTTCGTGACATAGCTGGTATTGTTGCCGGCCATGTCGTCGGAGTTGTTGCCGCCATCGAGCATGAACACGTTCTGGTCCGAAAATGCCCCCGCGGTTTGGCCGCCCGGCGCCGTGCCGGGTTGGAGAATTGCCAGCGTCGAGACGTCGCGACCCAGGTTGGGAAGCAGCGCGAGCGCTTCCGCCGTCAACGTGGAACCAACCGCCGCATTCGTGGTCTGCAACTCCGCGCCAACCGACGCGCTGACTTCCACCGTGGTGGACGTCGTGCCGATTTTGAGCACCGGATTGATCGTCATCGCCGTGCCCACATCGACCTTCTGGGAATTGACCTTGAATACCGCGAAACCGTCTTTCGTGACGGTAATCGCGTAGATGTCAGGCGCGATGTTCACCAGAGCGTATCGCCCGGATTCGTTGGTCGTGGTTGTTTGGGCGCTTCCGGTGGACGCAGAAACGAGTCGCACAACCGCGCCGGGAATCGCCGCGCCCTGTTCGTCGGTCACCAGACCTGCCAGCGAACTGCTGGATGTGGCTTGTGAGAATGCCGGAGTTGCCGTAAACGCCAAAAGGCAGAGCAACCCCAATAGAAGCGTCTTACCACCAAAGCGAAAGACCATATCCCCTCCAAACGCGATTCTTTACGTAGGCTCAAAAGGGCCGCTCCCTAGCAGGTCGCTGATATCGGTTTGCACAGGGCCCCACGGCCCGATATCCAGCAAGCTGCTAGGGAGCGGCAGCAATTCGGTATTTGCCGGATTCTAGGGCCAAATGGACCCCGAAGTCAAGGGTTTCCGGTATAGAAAGATTGAATCGTGTCAATGCCGGAGTGTTCGGCAACGCTCATTTCGGTAGCGTGAGTCCGAATGTGCGCCCCCACCCGTTTGCAAACATTTACAGTGGGCAGGCGCGCCGGCGCGTCCAATGTAGTGGAGGGCGAAGATGTTAAAAAGAATCGGACTTTCGGTGATGCTGCTGGGAGGATTGCTGGCCTTTGCAGCGCCGCGGCAGGCTTACGCCCCAGTGCGTTTCGGGGTATACGTGGGAGTCCGCGTCCCGGGTTTTGCCGGTTGGGATTGTCGCGGCGTTTTTTCGGGCCTGTTCACAGATACATCGGGGCCATCGCCCATCGGCTTTGTCGCCTGATCTGGATCATTTTGCATCAAGGCGCGTTACGAAGAACGAGGCCCCCCGGTAAACGCAAAGTCGAGACAACGGCGCACTCATAGGATGATCCGGGAACTTCGCAGCCTCGGCTACCGAGTCGAACCCGTGGTCACTACACTATGAGAGAA
>CAZSQK010000011.1:0-126185 GCA_964608645.1 uncultured Solibacteraceae bacterium
CTGATTCAGAACGACTTATCTGCCGCCAAACCCGTCAACTGCGAAAGACAGGCTACGGCGGTAGCGTGCCGTTATGCCGAACTGAACTGGCACTCGTAGGGTCCAACCCCAACGGACTTTCTGAGATGCTGCTTTCAGAAAGGTCCACCGGCACTCCGCATACACCACGCGGAAAGATGGTCGACACTGGAGTGAAGTTCGACTCGCGGTGCAAGACCCGAGGTATGCTCTTATCGAATCGGAATCCGAACCGCACCACCCGGGATCCAGGCGACAGTCAATTGAATTGACGCCGAGCCGTTTGCGGTTCCGGCCGGGACGCGGAAATTCACCTGATAGATGTCAGTTGCGCCTGGATACCCGCCTGCATAAAGCGCGTCGTTAGGCGTGCCGTTCACCAGCACCTGCACCGGTGAATTGGCGACCTGAGGTTTGTCGGAGGGAAACGGCTGCCCGGGATCCACACCGGGACGCGTGGCGCCGAGGCCAGAGGCGAAAAGGATCAACACTTCTCCGGCTTCCGCAGGCTTCGCTGTGGTCACCGGCGTGAAGTCGCCGTGAAAAACAAGTGGTGCTCCGGAATTGACCAGGACTTCCGGGCGCGTCATGGGGAAGATCTGGATGATGAATTTTTGAGCAGCGCCGCCGTTCAGCCGCCGGTTGGCCGGATCTTCCGTCATCGAAGCCACTCGCTGCGTACTCGATCCGACGGCCGCCGTATTCTGGCCGAACACTCCCCGTATGCCCAAGAAAGCGCCCGTTCCGGCCGTGATTGCGTTATTCCCCTGTGTGATGGCTTGTGGTGCTCCCGGAGGCGCGGGACCATTCCCGAGACCGCTCGCGAAAATTGTGCCGATCGTGTTGGCGCCATCCGAGCTCATAATCTCAAACGCCACGTCGTTCTGGTTATTTCGGTTCACGTCGGCGATCGCCTGTCCCGGGGTGGGCGAAGGTCGCATCGTGATCGCGCGAGAGCTCTCGACTAAAGTTCCCTTCACCGGCGTGCCGTTGACCGCGACGATGTCTCCAAGGATGATGAACTTTCGGTAATTGAGGGGAGCGCCTCCCGTGGTCACAGTCGGAACCGTTGCCAACTTGGTGAAATCCGTGGAATCGTCAACATATTGGACGACGTTAGCCACATCGACGTTAAGAATGACCGGCGTTTGACTCCGTGATACGCCGGCCGCGATGAAGGTCATGGCGAGCGTTGCAATCTTGTTCCTATTCATTTTTTCGATTCTCCTTTCGGGGTTCTATCGCGCCTTGGTTGTCGCAACCGGCATCCCGGGCGTCCGCGGGCATGGGGGTATCGGCGTCGGACGAGCCGCCTGACTTCCGCACAATGACCGTGCGGCGAGTCGCCACAATGATCCTGGTCACCTTGGTTTTGCGCATGGCACTCGCTTACAATGCACGAAGCGCCCAGGCAGAGTCCTGACAATCGCGATGACAAAATTCGGATAGAATTCTGATTGCGCTATGCCCTTGGAAAGAAGTCACTTTTACGAGTTCGGTCCATATCGCGTCGACCTCGGCGAGAAGCGGCTTCTGCGCGGCGATGTCCCGATTCCGCTTACGCCGAAGGCCTTCGATACTCTGGTGGTGCTGGTCGAAAGCGCCGGCCGAGGCCTGGAGAAGGACGAAATGCTGCACCGCGTCTGGCCGGACACTTTCGTCGAAGAGGGCAGCCTGACACGCAACATCTCGGTCCTGCGGAAGGCCCTCGGCGACGAAGAGGGCCAATTTAGCGAAACAATCCCGAAGCGCGGGTATCGCTTTGTCGCGCCCGTTAGGGAAGTGCGGCCTCCTGATCAGGAATTGATCGTGGATGAACGCGCCTGCGTGATCATCGAGGAAACCGAAACCACATCCCCGTTCTGGCTCTCACCGAGCCGGCTCGCGGCGATCCTGCTGTTGCTATTGGCGGCTGGCACAGGTGTCTACCTGCTGGGGCGTCGCGCACCCGGGCCCAAGGATAGATCGCTCGCCGTGCTCCCTCTTAGGAACCTGAATGGCGGCTCGGAGCAGCGTCACCTGGAGCTCGGCTTTGCGGACAACATTATCGCTTGCCTGAGTCAGATGCAGGAGCTCATAGTTCGCCCGACCGGCGTGGTTCAGCGGTACGCCGGCTCTTCCACAGACCCGCTCCAAGTGGCGCGTGAGCTCAAGGTTGACCTTGTGCTGGATGGCACGATGCAGATCGCCGACGGGCGTATCCATATCAACCTGAACCTGCTGGACGCCCGTACTGGTGGTTCTATCTGGGTCCATGCTTTTGAGTCTGCCTCAACCAGTATCCTCGATATGGAGGAGACCGTCGCGCGGCAGGTCGCCGCGCAACTGCGCACGCGGCTCGGGGTGTCCACGCAGGCGATCGCCTGGCGCAGGACCACTAAGAATCCGGAAGCTTACGAATACTATCTGCGCGGCCTGTACAGCGGAGAGGTGCAGCGTATGGCCGGCGGCACGCGCGGCTCGCTTGAAACGCAGATCGCCCGTTTCCGGAAAGCGGCCGAGCTCGATCCGTCATTTGCAGAAGCCTGGGCGCAGCTTGCGCTGGCCTATTTTCGGCTGGCGAGGTACTACGCGCCGAATGAGGGACTGGTCCCGCAAGCGGAGGAGGCGGCAAAACGCGCTGCCGCACTCGATCCGGATCTGCCCGAATTGCTGGCCTATCGTTCCCTCCTCGCTTGGAGCTGGTACGGCAACTACAATTTGGAAGAGGGTATCCGTTTCTCGCGCCGCGCCCTCGTCTACAACTCGGCCGAGGTCCATTCGCGTCTGGGAGCAAATTACTTCCATGCCGGGCTGAACGACCAGTCGATCCACGAGCTCCAGCGCGCGGTGGAAATGGATCCGGCGAACGGACTGCACCTGGATCGTCTGGGGCAAGCCTACGTTTGGGCGGGCCGCTTTGACGAGGCTCGCCTCACATTTGAGAAGGCTTTCGCGCTCGAGTCGGATACCGGGGGCAACTTCGCCATCAGCGCGGTGCCTTTCCTCTACGCGGGTCAGTTCGATGAGGCGCACAGGAGGTTGGAGGCCGGCAAAGCTCGCGATCCGAAAAACGCTCTGGCGCCGGCATACCTGGTGGTGCTGGCGGCACTAAATGGCAGGTTTCAAGAAGCGGAGGCCGGTATTCCCGCGGAGCCTGGCGAATTGGTGAAACTTATCGAATCGCATCACACCTTCTATGCCTGGGCTTCTGCCTACGCTCTCGCGGGTAAGAGTGCGGAGGCAGTGTGCTGGCTCCGGTTCGCGTACGATGGCGGCATGCGCAACTATCCGATGTACGTTCGCGATCCGTTTCTGAATCGGATCCGTTCGACTCGCGAGTTCGTTGCGTTTATGGCGGAAGTGAAGCCGCGCTTTGAGGCGATGGAGCGCGAATTTCGCTGATACCGGGTTCGGACCTAGAGGCCTACTCGGGCACGAAAGCACCGCTCCCTAGGTCGCGGCTGCCAGCGCCGTACAACCCCGGAGGAGCCGGAAGGGAGCGGCGCTTTCGCTTCCTCGTTCAAAAGAGCAGCTTCAGTGCGAACTGAATCTGCCGCGATGTCGTGGACGTTGCGGTAATGACTCCCGCCGAAGGGCTGATCGTCGAGCCTGAGAAAACTACCGGGTTCGGCGCTCCGAAATTCGCGTGATTCGCCACGTTGAACGCCTCCGCCCGGAACTGCAAGCTGTATCTCTCATTGATGCGGAATCTCTTCACCAAGGATGTATCCACGCCGATGAGGCTGGGGCCGGTGAAGGACCCGCGCGCCACGTTCCCGAAAGTTCCGGCCAGCGGCAGCGAGAAAGCGCTCGGATTGAACCACTGGTTGACGCGCCCGAGAATCACCGGCCCACTGAAGGCCGGATTACGACTGGCTACATCGGGTGTTCCGGTCGTGTCTCCGGTCCCTGAGATGTTGGCGCCGGCGGTTGGCGTAAACGGGAAACCGGTCTGTGCGTTCACGATTGTGTTCCACTGCCAGTCGCCGATCAGCCTATCGATCAGACGCCGGGAGCCGCCGCGTCCGAATGGCAGCGGATAGCTGAAATTCGCGTTGAACTGGCTCTGCACATCATATGACGCCAAGCCCTTGTTGAGTCGCGGATTGTAAGGATCCAGAATCGTCACCGGCTCGTTGGTGGCGTTGGCGGGAAGAATCGCCGAATTTATATCCAGCACCTTGGCAAACGTGTAATTTGCCTTGAACATGAGTCCGCCTCTGGATCGCCGGGTCAGCGATGTATTCAGCGCGTGATAACTGGCGGTGCCGAAATAATAAAATCCCTGTGTCGGACCCACGTTGGGATTGGGACGCAGTCCCGGGGGAATGTACGTGGCGCCTTGCGGCACCGTGGCTCTCGCATTGCCCACGCCGCCGCTGAGGCATCCCTGCGGATTCGCGCATACCTGGGGGCGCGGCACATTGACGTCCTCCGTCACCGAAAGATGATAGGACTGCATGCCCACATAGCCGGCGAGCAGTGAGAGGTCTTTCGTAATCGCGCGCTCGATAGTGAAGGTCCATTGCTGGATCGTGGGGGTATGCATATTGGGATCTAATCCGGCAGGTTGAAAAATCGAGCAATTTGTTTCCGTGGGTGCGTTATGGCAACTGGGTGGGATGGGTGTAGTCTTCAGGATGGGAATCAGTGGAAGGATGCCGCCGGCGGTGGGCAGCGTCAACTTGGTGTTCAACGGTGGATTGTTGTAGCTGCGGCCCGCGATAATATCCTGCAGATCGTTGTGGATTCCGAAACTGGCCCGCACCGCCCAGGTTCCGCGGCCGCCTGGGTCCCACGCCAAGCCGACGCGCGGCTGCCAGAGCGCGCGGGCATAGTTATGCAGCAAGCACGAATCCCGGATCAAGGGGTCGGTCTGGATGACTCCGTTTTGATCGAACACATAGTTCGAGCATTGGCCGTTCAACGCATTCCAGCCCGTCGTCATCTCGTCTCTTAAGCCGACGCGCAGGGAAAGATTGGGCCGGGGCTTCACTTCGTCCTGGATGTACCAGGCGGCTTCGGTCGAGCGAAAATTCGCCGGCGCCGGATTCGGGTTCGCCACGAAGCTGGTTGGGGCATCCTGCAGCAAACTCTGCAAAGTCGGATAGCTGACGGTCCCAGCCGTGCCCTGGGGGCCGCCCAGCACCCAATTGTGCACTGCTTGAATCCATCCTCCGGCGCTCCAGGAGTGGTTTCCGCGAATGAGACGCACATCGTCGGCCCAAGTGTAGTAGTCACGCTTGAATTGATACGGGCCGCTGCCGCTCGCCCCTGCCAGCGATCCAGCCACGGTGCTGTTCGTTGATCCCCCAATCGTCAGCGATCCCGCACTCTCCCCGGCGATGAACGAGAGGCTCGTCGGAATCGGTGTACTCGGCACGATGTGCGAAAAGGCGTAAGCGCTGTTCCATCCGAAACTGGCGGTATTCAGGAAGGTGGAGGAGAAGACGTGCGTCTCTTGCGCGGCCAGCGACTGGTTGCGAAGACGATCGAGGGTGACAAACACAGGGTCCGCCACCGGTCTGGCATCGTGACCTTCGTTCAACGTATGGTTCACCCAAAACGAGTCTCTTGCCGACGCTGCGTAGTCGAATCGCGTCAGGGCGAAATCCTCGTCGATGCTCTGGGATGGATTGGAGAAGGCATGGGCCGTTCCCGTCGGCAGGCCGTTTACCAGCAGTTCGGAACCGTTCGGTGCAGGCCAGAAATACCGGGTGAAGGGCAGCATCCCTTGCTTGAGATTGGGAACAGCGACGTAAACGCCGGAAGCGTTCGGCAGCAGACCCTGACGAGCGGAAGCGTCGGGCACCAGGGTGTCGGAGCTGACAGCCAGCCGTTGACGGAATCCTTCGTAGTTTCCAAAGAGGAACGCTCTGTCTTTCTTCAGCGGGCCTCCGAGCGCCGCTCCGAACTGGTTGCGCTTGAACGGCGGAGCGCCGATTGTGGCATCGAAGAAGTTGCGCGCGTCCAGATGGGCATTGCGCAGATATTCGAACACATCGCCGTGCAACTGGTTGGTCCCCGAGGAAGTCACGATGCTGATCTGTCCGCCCGCCCGCTTGCCGTATTCGGCGCCGTACGTGTCGGGCAGGACGTTAAATTCCCGCACGGCATCGACTCCCATCAATTGACGGCTGACGCCCAGCGGCGAGTTGAACTGCCCGGTTCCGCTAGTTCCGACCCAGTCCATTCCGTTCAGCAGATATCGGTTTGTTTCCATCCGTTTTCCGGCCAGGGAGAACTCGGTCCAGTTGCCGTTGTTGACGTTCGAGCTGTTGTTGATCGCGCCCGTGTTCAGCGTCAAAAGCTGGTCGAAGCTGCGGCCATTCAGAGGGAGGTCCTTAATCTGATGCTCATTGATCAATCCCGATCGGGAGCTGAGCGTCGTGTTCACCATGGGTATTTCCGCCGTGACGGTTACCTGCTGGTCGACTGCGCCGAGGTCCAGGCCAGATTGACCAACGCCTCCTCGCCGATCACCAGTTCCACTCCACGGCTCACTTCCCTTTTGAACCCGTTCTTTTCGGCGCTCACCTCATAGTTGCCTACCGTTAGAGATAGCAGGATGTAGGCGCCACTCGCGTCTGTTTTCGCCGTTCGCGCCAACCCTGATTCCAAGTGCTTCGCGGTAACTACAACTTCGGGGACGGGGGCGCCGGAGGCGTCCTTCACGATCCCCGTTATCGATGCGGATGCCTGAGCCCACACCATGACGGAAGACCCACAGACAGCAATAACAGTCGCCGAGAGTCCTTTTCTCATATTCCTTTAAGCCCAGATTGCTTCAATACGGTCGGCTTTTTCATTCTGTGCCAAGACTTGGATAGTACTGCATTCCAGACGTCTTCCCCAAGCCATCGTCCGCTATCGTTCGCCTCTCGATCAGAAGAAATTCCGGGAGTCCCACCCTATAAAGGGGAAGTATTCTAGGTGTATTCGCCCGGGAAATAAGGACCCCCGGCCCGACCGCTTTTCCCGGCGAACTCCTGCCGGAGTGCGATGCCGTCATCGCATTCGTCATGGGTCGAAACCAGCCCGTAGAACGGCTCCGGTGGGAACGCACGCCGTAGCCTCTGCGGGAAATCTTCTATGTCGGTGGGCATAGCCGCCAGCGATAGGGTAGTGCGCTATCGACGCAACGTCAACCGGAAGCTCAACTGGCGCATTCGGAGCGTTACTGCCCCCAGCAACCAACTCAAACGCACGCACCGAACCACGCACAGCCAACGCGCGCAAGCAGGTGAGGCAACCGGAACGTCTCCACGGCAGCCTCGACCTCAAATCGACCGTTGCCGCAGTTCCGAAACCGCAACCCCCTCCGTGATATATCATGAGAGCAGAACCGCCGTACCAAGGAGGGGTGCCCCATGTTCGAGAGAACCCGTCCATTAGCCTGGACTCTGCTTGTCTTGCCGCTAGGCTCGGCTGCGCAGACTACGACCCAAGTCTCGTTCTCGCGGGACGTCGCGCCCATCCTGTCGCAGAAGTGTCTGCAATGCCACGGGTCGGCGAATCCCATGGCCAATCTGGATCTGCGGACCCGCGACGGGGCCCTCAAGGGCGGACAACACGGACCGGCCATCGTTCCCGGAGATGCGGGCGCCAGTCACCTGTACAGGCATGTTGCCGCACAGGAACAGCCGCGGATGCCCCTCGGCGGTAAGTTGAGCGAAGACGAAATCGCGCTGCTCAAGGTGTGGATCGACCGCGGCGCCGAATGGGACGCCGGCGTCACGCTCGCTGCCCCGGCGGTGCAGTCGCCCACCGCCGAAAAGAAATTCACCGATGCCCAGCGCAAGTATTGGGCGTTTCAAAAGGTCGTAAAACCGGCCGTGCCTTCCGTGAAAAACAGGAGCTGGATCCGCACGCCGATCGACGCATTCATTCTGGCGAAGCTCGAGGAGCGGCACATCAAGCCGAACCCGCCGGCGGATAAAGTCACACTCATCCGCCGCGCGTATTTCGATCTGATCGGCTTGCCGCCCAGACCGGAACAGGTCCAGGCATTCCTGTCCGATCCGTCGCCGCAGGCCTTCGAGAAAGTGGTCTCCGAGCTACTGGCGTCGCCGCACTACGGAGAGCGATGGGGGCGGCATTGGCTCGACCTCGCCCGCTACGCCGACACGCAAGGCTTCAAAGCCGACGAGACGCGGCCGAACGTCTGGCGCTACCGCGATTACGTGATCGACGCCTTCAATCAGGACCGGCCCTATGACCGTTTCGTCAAGGAGCAGATCGCCGGCGACGAATTGTATCCCGGCGATCCGGCGGCGAAAGTCGGCACCGGATTCAATCGGCTCTGGCCCGACGAGAGCAACCTCGCCAATCCGATATTGATGCGCCAGGAGATTCTCGACGACATCACCGACACCGTGGCGTCCGTATTCACCGGCCTGACCTATGGCTGCGCCAAGTGCCATGACCACAAGTTCGACCCGATTCCGCAGAAGGATTACTACAAGCTCCAGGCGTTTTTCGCGGGCACGACCAACGCCGACCGCGCCAGTCTGCTGAGCGGCGAGCAGGCCGGCCAATACCAACAGCAATATGCCGCGTGGGATGCGAAGACCCGAGACATCCGCGCCGCCATGCAGCAGCTGCTCGAAACGGCCCGTCTGGCTGCCACCCGCGAGGCCATCGGCATGTTCCCGAAGGAGGCTCAGGACGCCGTCTTCACCGCGCCGGAGAAGCGCACCGCCATGCAGTGGCAGATGTACTATCGCAGCGCCAGCCGCCTGCCGAAAGACGCCGCTCTCGAGAGAAACCTGAAGGGCGACGCCAAAGAGCGCTACGCCGCCTTGAAGAAGGAGCTGGCGCAGTACGACTCCATCAAGCCGCCCGATCCGCCGGTCGCCGAAGTCATGATGGATCAGGGACGGGACGCGCCGGCCACCCACATTCTGGCGAAGGGCGTATGGGACGCTCCCCTCGACGAGGTCCAACCGGGCTTCCTTTCGATACTCGACCCCAGCCCCGCGAAGATCGTCCCGCCGGAGGGCTTGGCGTCGAGCGGCCGCCGCTCCGCGCTCGCCAATTGGCTGACCGACCCGGGCAACCCCTTGACTGCCCGGGTGATGGTGAATCGCATCTGGCATTACCACTTCGGGCAGGGCATCGTCGCGAGCCCGAGCGATTTCGGTGTCATGGGTGAGCGGCCGAGCAACCCGCAACTGCTCGATTACCTGGCATCGGCGTTTGTGGAGAACGGCTGGAGCATCAAGAGCATGCACCGCATGATCATGCTCTCGAGCGCCTACCAGCAGTCCGCGGACTATCAGGAGGCGGCCGCCAAAGTCGATCCTCACGATCAATTGGTCTGGCGCTTTGCGCGGCGCCGCCTCGAAGGTGAAGTGATCCGCGATTCCATGCTGTTCGCCAGCGGCCAGTTGAATTCGAAGATGGGCGGCCCCGGTGTCTTCCCTCCCCTTCCTCCGGGCGTCAGCATGCCGCGATCGACGTATCTGAACTGGAAGACCGAGAAGGACCCGGCCGAAGCCAACCGGCGCAGCGTCTACGTCTTTGTGAAACGCAACTTGCGATACCCGATGTTCGAGACGTTCGATTTTCCGGACACCCACGAGCCCTGTCCGCGCCGCTATGCCACGGTGACACCCACGCAACCGCTGGCGCTGATGAACGACGAGTTGGTGATGGAGTGGTCCCGTGTGCTCGCCGGCCGGGTGCTGAACGACGGCGGTCTCTCGACCGGGCAGCAGATCGAGCGGGCGTACCGCCTGGTATTTTCCCGCGCGCCCAAGCCGGAGGAGAGCCGGTCGATTGCCGGCTTCCTCACCCAGCAGGCCGGGCTGATTGCCGGGCGGCTGGCGAAGGGCGAGAAGGTTCCGATGCCCGGCGTCGTCCCCGAAGGCATGACCCCGGCTCAGGCGGCGGCCTTCGTGGATCTCTGCCATACGCTGCTGAACTCGAACGAGTTCATCTACATGAATTAGAAAAGGGGGGCTGCAAACATGAACCGGGACATTCCGAATTCGCACTATCGGCGGGCCGTCACCCGCCGCGATTTCTTTACGCGAGTCGGCAGCGGCCTGGCCGGCGTGGCCTTGACCCAGATGTTGCACGAGGATGGCCTGTTGGCGGCAACCGCAACAGTCGATCCCATGGCGCCGAAGAAGCCCGATCATCCGCCGACCGCCAAATCCATCATCTGGCTCTTCATGGAGGGAGGACCGAGCCACGTCGACCTCTTCGACCCCAAGCCCAAGCTGAAGGAAATGGCGGGACAGCCGCTTCCCGATTCGATGAAGCCGAAGTTCACGGCGATGCCAGGCACCTCGAAGAACGGCCTAATGCCATCCAAGCGCACCTTCAAGCAGCACGGGCAGAGCGGCCTCTGGGTGTCGGATTGGTATCCGAATATCGCGCAGCACGTGGACAAATTGACCGTGATCCGCTCCTGCTGGACCGACGGCATCAACCATCTGGGCGGCGTCACGGAGATGAACAGCGGCTCGATTCTGAGCGGCCGCCCGTCGCTCGGCGCCTGGGTGAACTATGGGCTGGGAAGCGCCAACCGCAATCTCCCGTCCTTCGTCGTAATGCTCGACGACAAGGATCCCATCGGCGGCCCCAAGCAGTGGGGCTCCGGCTTCCTGCCGGCGACGTACCAGGGCATGCAGTTCCGCCAGGGCGATACACCACTGCTGCATCTGAAGCCGCCCAACGGCATGACCGACGCCGAGCAGCGCAATGAACTCGCATTGCTCAAGCGTCTGAATGAGATGTGGAGCGAGGACAAACAGGACGATTCCGAACTCGACGCCCGAATCCGCTCCTATGAGCTCGCGTATCAGATGCAGAGCGCGGCGCCCGAAGTGGTGGATCTTTCGAAAGAATCCGATGCCACCAGAAAGCTCTACGGCATGGACGAAGAGGAGACCCGGGCGTTCGGCCAAAACTGCCTTCTCGCCCGCCGTCTGGTGGAGCGCGGTGTCCGCTTCGTGGAGTTGTACTGCGGTTCGGGGAGCGGGTGGGATGCGCACGACAACGTCGAGACCAACCATTCCAAGTGGTGCAAAGTCTCCGACAAGCCAATCGCCGGCCTGCTGACCGATCTGCAGGCCCGCGGGCTGCTGCAGGATACGCTGGTCGTTTGGGGCGGCGAGTTCGGACGAACGCCGTTCAACGAAAAGGGTCTCGGGCGCGACCACAATCCCTGGGGATTCACCACCTGGATGGCGGGCGGCGGAGCGAAGGGCGGCCAATATATCGGCCAGACCGACGAGCTCGGCATGTACGCCACGGAGCGCCGGTCGCATGTGAACGATATTCATGCCACCATGCTGTGGGCCTTGGGACTCAACCATTTCAATGTCACCTATATGCACAACGGCCGGGCCGAGCGGCCGACCGTGGTGGCGGGCGAGGTCGTCAAGGAAGTATTCGCATAGGGCCGGAATGCGGCGTTGCCATCGGCCGGCGGTGATAGAATCCATTGCGATGAGAATCGCGAGAACTACGTTCTGCCTCCTGGCTCCCTGTCTCCTTGCCGCGGCCGGGCGTGGAAAGATCGAAGGCGGCTTGGAACGGCTGCTCTATGTGACGGATCGTTCGGGTGTCAGCGTCTACGACATCAACGACTCGCACACGCTGTTGCGCAAGATTGCTCTGCCTGGCTCCGGCGATTACAAAGGGATCTCGGTCAGCGTCCAGTTAGGAAAACTCTATATCACGTCGTATGTCAAAGACGAGCTGCTGTGCATCGATCTGGCAACCGAGAAGATCGACTGGCGCCGCCACTACAGCGACGGATACGCCGATAGCCAGGCGATCACGCCGGACGGCAAGACGCTCTACGTGCCTCTCCGCGATGGCGAGAACTGGTGGGTGATCGACGCCGCCACCGGCGAGCCGAAGACGAAGATTCCGGTCACGCACGGCAAGATGTATGCCGCCGACAACCATCCCATCGGCGGCATCGGACCGCACAATACCTGGATGAATCGCGAGGGCAGCCGCGTGTACCTCGAAGTTCTGACGGACCCGTACATCTACATCGCCGACACACGCGCCAACCGCATCATCGGCAAGGTGGGCCCGTTCAGCAAGGGAATCCGGCCGTTTGCCGTGACCGACGATGAACGCTACGTGTTCGCGAATGTCGACTGGCTGCTGGGATTCGAGATCGGCGCCGCGCGCACGGGCGGCGAGTGGGGCGGCAAGATGCTGCACCGCGTCGAGGCCAAAACGCCCGCGGCGCGCCTGGCCCAGGTTCCCAATCCGCCGGCGCGCCTCCCGCACAGCACGCCGAGCCATGGCGTCAATATCCGGCCGGACCAGAAGGAAGTCTGGACGGTCGATGGCGTCTATGGATACGTGTACGTGTACGACATCGCGTCCCTGCCGCCCAGGCATATCGCCGATGTGGCGCTGTTCCAGAACCCGTCGGAACAGCCGCATCCCGGTTGGATTTCCTTCGGTATCGACGGGAAGTACGCCTATCCGGACGGCGGCGCGGTCATCGACACCGGGTCGAAGAAGGTCGTCGCCCGCATTCCGACCAGCGAGAAGCTGGTCGAGATCGATTTCAAAGACGGAAAGCCGGTGATGGCCGGCCATCGTTAGAACCAAGGAGGCGCCCCATGATGCGCGTTTTCGCCGGACTGTTTCTCTCGCTCACGCTGTGGGCGCAAATCGAGCAGGGATCGCTGGTCGGAGTGGTGAGCGATCCGCAGAAGGCGCCGGTGGCCGGCGCTACCGTCGAATTTCTGAGCCTGTCGACGAACGTGAAACGGTCGACGATCACGAACGCCAGCGGCGAATACAACTCGCTTCCCCTACAGCCGGGGCGATACTCGGTCACGGTGCGCCAGCCGGGGTTCCGCGACCGCATCGGAGAGGTGACTCTGGGAGTCGGCCAGCGCCTCCAGTTGGACTTTGCGCTCGAGATCGGCTCCGTCAGCGAGCAGGTGAATGTCTCCGCGAACGCCGGCGCCGTCGAAACGGCGTCGTCGGAAATCGGGCAGGTCCGTCCCGCGGCGGAGATCCGGGACCTGCCGCTGAACACCCGGAACTTCACTCAACTGGTGCAGCTCGCGCCGGGCGTGTTGACGGGCGTGGGCGGGGCTTCGGGCCTGCTCGGATACACCAGCGGACGCGGAACCAATGGCGCCGTGATCAACGGCGCGCCGGTCGAAGATGTCACGTACATCATCGACGGAATCAACAGCGTCGACACCGACGCGGGGGTGCTGATCTTCTTCCCCCCGGTCGATTCGATTCAGGAATTCAAGGTGCAGACGAGCTCGGCGCCGGCGGCATTCGGCGGAGGACAGGGGATCATCAACGTCATTTACAAGTCCGGCTCCAATCAACTGCACGGCGCCGCGTATGAGTTCCTGCGCAACTCCGCCTTCGACGCCAAAAACTTCTTCGACTCCGCGGCAAACCCCATCCCGCCGTTCAAGCTGAATCAGTTCGGCTTCAACGCCGGCGGTCCGGTAGTGCTGCCCAAACTCTTCAACGGCAGGGACCGGCTGTTCTTCTTCGCCGACTACGAAGGCAAGCGCGTCCGCCAGGCGCAGACGTTCCTGAGCACGGTTCCGACCGCGGCGTTCCGCGCCGGCAATTTTTCCAGTCTGCTCCCGAAGACGCCGATCCTCGATCCCAGATCCACGCCCAAGGTCCCGCTCCCTGGCAACCTCGTGCCCGCCGCGGCGATCGATCCGGTCTCGGCGAAGATGATCGCGCTCTATCCGTCGCCCAACCTGCCGGGCGAAGTCAATAACTATCTCTACAACCCGGTGCAGACCAACCGCGTGGATCAGTTCAACATCCGGTCCGATTACCGCACCAGCCGGTCGGCTATCTTCGGCCGTGTCAGCTACGAGGACGCCGACACGTTCAATCCCGGCAACCTCCCGGAGCCGGCGATTGGGGCGGGTCCGGCGCGTCCGGGCCAGGTCGTCGTGCCGAGCAAACAGGCCGTGCTGGGATACGGCCGTTCACTCGGCGCCACGAAATATTACGACCTGCACATCGGCTACTCGCGGATGTTCCAGGGAATCTACGATTCGGGCACGAAGTACGGCGCGATCGCGGAGCAGTTGGGCATTCTGAACGCCAACGCCGGCGGCGCGGCCCCCGGGCTCAGCACGACCAATATCACCGGCATGACGGGGCTCGGAGACGGGTCCGGCAGCCTGCAGAAGGTGAATAACAATTGGGAGATCGACCAGGCATTCAGTTGGGTCCGCAACCGGCATGAGTTGAAGATCGGTTTCGACTACATGTCGCGGCGGTTCGCGTTCCACTCGCCGGGAGCGCCTTCCGGGCAGTTCAGCTTTACGGGCGTTTATGCGGGCTTCGGTCTGGCGGATTTTCTGTTTGGGCGGCCGGTAAGCTCCCGCTACGATGCCACCAAGTTTTTCAGCTTGCAACGTTTCTATTACAGTTGGTTCGTCCAGGACAACTGGCGCGTAAGCTCGAAACTGTCGGTAAATGTGGGCTTGCGGAACGACTCCATCACCGCCTGGAAGGAACGCCACAACCGCCTGGCGGGCTTCGTTCCGGAGGGCGGCGGCAACCTCGTGCCGGTGGGGACCGCGCCGTTCCTTGGAGACTCCGTGCAGGCGGGCCGGCCATGGCAATTGGGGCCGCGTCTCGGCTTCGCCTACACCATCACGCCGAAGACGGTCCTGCGGGCGGGCGGCGGTTTCTTCTATAGCTTTAAGACGGTCACGTCGGGCAACTCGCTGGCCAAGAATGCGCCCTTCAGCGGAACCCTCCTGACCACCAACGACGCGAACAACTTCGCCGCCGCCAAACCGATCTCGGCCGGCTTTCCGCCCGATCGCCCACAGTTGTGGCCCATTGCCGGGGCCGGCTTTTATTATTGGCCGCAGGACGCCAAGACCTCCACCATGTACGAATGGAATATCAACCTGCAACGCGAACTGGCCTCGAACCTCGTCGTATCGTTGGCCTATGTGGGCGGTAAAGGGACATATGTCGACGTGGTGGGGCTGAACATCAACCAGGCGGTTCCCGGACCTGGCGCGGTGGTGACGCGGCGGCCGTACCCCAACCTGAGCGACGCCACGGGCGTCGTGCCGTGGGGCAATTCCATCTACAACTCCATGCAGACCAGCGTCGAGCGCCGCTTCGGCGGGGTTCGGCTCTCCGGAGCGTGGACGTGGGCGCACAGCATCGACGACACCAGCGGCGAATCGAGCAACAGCCCGATTCAGAACTCCCGGAATCTCGCCGCCCAACGCGCCAGCTCGACCTTCGACGTGCGCCACAAGGTGACGATCAGCGGAACGTTCGAGATGCCGTTCGGCAAAGGACGGCGCTGGATGGGCGGCGCCGCCCGTCCCCTGCAGTGGATCGCGGGCGGGTGGCAGGTCAACACGATCGGCACGTTCCAATCGGGATTGCCATTCACTCCCACGATGCAGACGAACACGTTGAACACCGGGACGGGCTCGCAGTTCCCGAACCGCATCGCGTCCGGCGAGTTGCCGTCCGCGGAACGCAGCATCGACCGCTGGTTCGACGCGGCGGCGTTCGTCGCGCCCGGGCAGTATCTGTTCGGGAACGCGGGACGGAACATCTTAGTCGGACCGGGCACGCGGCAGGTGGACCTTTCGCTCTTCAAAAACTTCGTCATTCGCGAAAGCCGCCGGCTGGAGTTTCGGGCCGAGGCATTCAACGCCTTCAACACGCCTCAGTTCAACAACCCGAATGCGAGCATCGGCTTCTCCGGCGTGGCCCGTATCACGAGCGCCGGCAGCCCTACTGTTTATCAACGCACCTCGCGGCAGATCCAGCTCGCGGTGAAGCTGTATTTCTGAGTTGCCGGCTGGCCGCGAAGCTTGGATTCTGAAGGGCGCAAGTCGTGCGCCCCGCGTACTCAGAAAATCAACTTCATGGACGCCTGCAGGATGCGGGGATCGCGCGCGCCCCGGATCTGCCCGAACGTGGCGGACGAGAGATTCGCGTTCGGTCCGCCGAAGTTCGGATGGTTCAAGGCGTTGAAGGCCTCCCCGCGCGCCTGCAGCGTCACGCGCTCCAGGAATTTGAATTCCCGCGTGACCGCCACATCGATATCGAAATACCCCGGCGCCCGCAGGCTGTTGTGGCCGGCGTTGCCGAAGGCGCCCGTCGCGTTGGCAACGTACAGATTGGGATTGATGTACTGGTACAGCAGCCCGTGCGGCGCGCCCGTATAGGCCGTCGTGGAAGCGACATTGGGGCGGTCATTGCCGACTCCGGTCAGCGAGTTATCCTTGCCGCTGACCGGGTTCACGGGCAGCCCGCTCTGATAGCGGATCAGGGGCGCCACGGTCCAGTGACTGAGCACGCGCCCCAGCATACCGCCGCCCCCCACCTGGGTCAGGTAGACGATGCTGGCGTTGAAGAGATGCGGCGCGTCGTAGGAACAGGGGCCATAGTCCCCCCGAACGTTGCCGGGGTCTTGGATGACCCCCGTGCTCAAAGACGTGACCGGTGCGATCCCCAGGCATTTCGACCACGTGTAATTGACTAAGAGCGTGTAATTCTTTGAGAAACGGTGCTCCACCGACGTGAGCATGGCGTTATAGTTCGCGCTGATGCCGTCATTGCCCAGAGTCATCTGGGAATAGTACTGCCCGGCATTGGGATTGGCCAGCGTGAGGACTCGCCTTGCCTGCGTGTTACTGGTGGAGGAACAGGGCTTGCCGGCGCAAAGGCCGGGGAGGTAGACAGCGGGGTTGATCTCATTCCCGATCCATAGGTGCGATGTCGCATTGCCAAGGTAGGAGATGGAGAAGACCCAGTTATCGCTGAGCCGGTGCTGCACGCTGGCATTCCATTGGGCCACGCTGGGCGAATGGATATGCGGGGGCAGGAAAGCCTCCGCATTGGCCGGCGGGAAAGAGACATTCAGGCTTGGCGCCGGCAGCGGAAAGGGATTGCCTCCCGGAACGTTCGCCCAGGGATTGCTGAACTGGTATGGACCGCTGGTGTTGGTCACTTGCGGACCGTAAGGCGGATTCTGCGCCACCATGCGGTACGGAATGAACGTCCCCACCGAATCGTAGAGCAGCGCGCCGCTCATCCGCACGGTGGTCCTGCTCTTGCCGTCGGGATTGAAGACAAGACCCAGGCGCGGCGACAGGTTGGCCATCCGTTTCCCGGTGAAACTGTTCGGAACTCCGGGATCGCCATAGAACAGGGACCCCGCCGGCGCGTTGGCGTACACCTTGCTAATCTGCCCCGCGTCGAATGCGGCGCGGGAAAACGTGCTGCCGCGATTGTAGCGATCGTGCTCCGGAAGCAGCGGTTCCCAGCGCACTCCGAAATTGACCACCAGCCGCGGCGTCACGTGATACGTGTCCTGCGCATAGGCCATCACCACCGATTGCACCAGATCGTTGAGTTGTTGGCCGCTCTGACTGAAGGAATTCATCTTCCCCGCCAGGAAATCCAGCAACGGGTCGCCGCTATACCGGCCATCGAAGTTGAACACCCCATTGTCCTGGTAGTGATTGTCCTGCCCGTCGCGGGTGCGGAGGATGTCCACGCCAAACGCGATCTGATGCTTGCCGCGCAGGATATCCACGTCATTGGCCGCCTGGAAACTGGTGATCGGGAACCTTCCCAGAGCGCAGGTTCCGCACCCGATCGCGAAGCCGCCGTTGTTGACTGCCAACTGCAGGAAGTTCTTGGTCCCCTGGTAAAGATTCGCGACTCCCAGCGAGGCGGCGTTGATGCCGTTCGGATTGGTGCCGCGGTCGTTGCGCCTGCGCCCCACTGTCAGGTGGAGCGAGTTCACCGTGGCGGGATTGATCGTGTATGTGTCGCCCAGAACGAAGGTCTGCGCGTGCTCATCGTTCCCCGTCGTGGAGGTGACCAGGATATCGTGGGGATCGAAAAAGGCCGCGAGGTTGTAGCCATCCGAAAAATAGCGGCCGTAGAGGGAGTGCCGGGAATTGATGATCCAATCCACGCGCGTCACCAACTGCGTTTCGTTGGACTGCACCGGAATGCCATACGACACCTTGCCGCATGGGTCCGAGGTCTGCGGCAGGTACTTCGAAAGGGCGACGGCCGCGGAATCGAATCGGGTGGGACTGATCTGGTTATTCGGCAGCGGCGCTCCGGTGACCGGATCGGTCACCACCCGGGGCACGCCCCTGGCCTGGCATCCGGCGCCGTCAAGCGCGCTGAAATCGCCCGCCAGCGCCGCCGCCGTCGGCACAAAGGCGGTGCTCGACGATGGGTCCTGCCGGATATAGGATCGCTGAACGCCGGCGAAGAAAAAGAGCTTGTCCCGGATAATCCGCCCGCCAATCGTGCCGCCGAACTGGTTCCTTTTCAGGCTGTCCTGCCGGGGCGCAAAATAGTTGATCGCGTTGACGTTCCCGTTGCGCAGGAACTCGAACAGATCGCCGTGCCATCGATTCGTGCCCGACTTGGTCACCGCGTTGACGACGCCCCCCGGATGCAGTCCGTAGCGGGCCGGCAGGGTGCTGGTCTCGACGCTGAACTCCGCCAGCGCGTCGGGAAACGGGATCGGCATGTTCACATTGGTAAAGCTGTCGTTGTTGTCCCCGCCGTCGAGCAGATAGTTGGTGGTATTGCCGGCGCCCCCCGCAATGGAGATGGACTGCGAGCTGAAAAAGCTCTTACTGCCGGTGTTGGTTCCATCGCTCTTGTTGATCGAAGCGCCGGAAATCGTAATCAACTCCGTCGGGTCGCGCCCGTTCAGCGGCAGTTCGACGATTCTCTGTTGATCGATCACCTGCGAGATCGTGTTCTGCTGCGTCTGGACAATGCCGGCGTTGGCCATGACCTCGACTCTTTCGGTCACCGCGCCGACCTTCATCGCGATGTTGATCTGCACGTTGTCGCCGACCCTCAGGATGATTCCGGTCTGCGCGTAAGTCTGAAAACCCGGGACCATCGCCTGTAATGTGTAAGCGCCGATGGGCAGATTGGGGATCGTATAGATGCCATCGGCGTTGCTGACGGCATGGTAGACGGAGCCCGTATTCACTCCGGCGATCTGAATCTGGGCGCCGGCCACCAGCGCGCCTTGCTCGTCCGTCACACGGCCTGTGACAGCCGCAATCGAGACCGCCTGCGCATACACCGCTGGCGCACTTGCCACCAGCGTCAGCAGCAGACTGGCGGCAGAAATCATGGTCCTTAACTTCCTGGTTTCGGACATAACGCACACCCCTCAATGTCGATTCTGGGTGCCGGAGCCCCCCCAGACAAAGCCGAATTAGCCGGCATCCCCTCTTCGACCGCTTCGATTATACTTTCGATTGCCGCCAGTCAACCGCCTCTTGCGCGTTACATTTTCAGGCTCCGGTGCTCGGAAACATCGAGGCGCCGGATCTGATTTTCCGCGCTATTGCCCCACCTGTCGTACTTTGCCCGTGCCATTCGACCGCGGTTGGCATAGAATACCCACATCCGGCGAGTCGAGCCGCAGCTTCCGGGACGAGGACTTTGACATTATGATTTCCCTACCACTCAGTCGTGAACCGATGAGACGGGCCAGGACTGTCGCTCCGCTCTTCGCGATTGCCCTACTCTTTGCTTTCTCCGCGAAAGCACAAGTCGCAGCCGGCACAATCAACGTGACGGTGGAAGACAGCACCGGAGCGGTCGTGCCCGGGGCGTCCATTAAAGTCACGAACAAGGGCACCGGTCTGGAACGGACGGGCGCGGGGAATGAGCGCGGGGAATTGAGCGTGCAATTCCTGCCCGTGGGACAGTACTCCATTAGCGTCCAAATGGCCGGGTTCAAGAAGACCACCATCGAACAGGTTGTGCTGCAGGTGGATCAGACGGCGTCGATTCATGTCACGCTGCAGCCCGGGGAGGTGCGCGAAGTGATCGAAGTCAAGGAGGTCGCTTCCTCGCTCGAGACCGAGACTTCGTCCATGGGCCAGGTGATCGGGAACAAGAAGATCGTGGAACTGCCGCTCAACGGACGGAACGCGTTCGCGCTCGGGCTCCTGGCGGGCAACACGACGCCAATGTTCGGCATGGGATCGAACCTGCCCTTCATCGCCGGCGGCGGGCGCTTCTCGGCCAACGAAGTCACGCTGGACGGAGTCGATAACAATACCGTGTCCAACGCCGGCTCGATCGGGCGCAATGGGATCGCGGTGACGCCCTCGGTGGATGCGGTCCAGGAGTTCAAAGTCAAGACCAGCACCTTCTCCGCGGAGTTCGGTCACGCTGCGGGCGCGGTGGTCAACGCCACCATAAAAAGCGGCACCAACCAACTTCATGGGACCTTGTTCGAGTTCCTCCGCAACCACCGGCTGGATGCCACCAATTTCTTCACCAATGCGGCCGGGCAGCCAAAACCGGCGTTTCACCAAAACCAGTTCGGCGCCGCGGCGGGCGGTCCCATCGTGCGCAACCGGACCTTCCTGTTCGGCGATTACCAGGGCACGCGGATCGCTCGGGCGGGGGGCAGTTCGATCAACGATGTGCCGCCGGCGGCGTTGCGGTCCGGTGATTTCTCGAAGGCCGGGGTGGTGATTTACGATCCGGCGGCGCGCCGCATCGGCCCCACCGGGCTCGTCATCTCGGACCCGCTTCCCGGCAACATCATTCCGCAAAGCCAGATGAACGCGAGCATGGTAGCCACGCAAAACTTGGTTCCGCTGCCGAATTTCGGGGCTCCGGGAGCGCTCTCGCGCAACTACTTTTTCGGGCCGCCGCGGACCTCGAACACGGATCAGGGCGATGTTCGCGTTGACCAGATCCTGTCCGCCAAGGACAATCTGTTCGGCCGGTTCTCGATCTCCAATAATTCGACGCCCGGCGTGGGTAGTTATCCCGGCTTCATCGGAGGCGGCTCGGACTCGATCGATAACAGCCAGCAGGCGGTCTTCTCCTATATCCACATCTTCACTCCGTCGCTGGTCAATGAAGCCCGGTTCGGCTTCATCCGCCACAACGGCAGTTCTTTCGGGAACACGGGCGACGGCCGCGCCTTCGCCGCCGATCACAAGATCGCCACGCTGCCATCGCCGCTGCCGGGCTTCCCCGGCATTTCCTTCATTTACGCCGGCACCGTGTCCGGGTCGGCGGAGTTCAGCGGGTGGGGTGGCGGCGACCCGAACCTGAACGTCGAAAACCGGTTTCAATGGGCCGACAACCTGAGTTGGACTCGCGGCCGCCATACGGTGAAGACGGGCGCCGACCTCAGGCGGCAGCGCTTCGACGTCTTGAAAGGCGGCGTCGGCAGCTTCGTCTTCGCGTCCACCTTCACGTCCAGTTCCAACGCCCCCGGGTCGGGCCTGCCATACGCCGATTTCCTGTACGGCTACCCGACCACCGAGGCGGGCAACGGCAACGCAATGCTGGATTGGGGCCGCCAGCGCTCCATTTACGCCGGAGGGTTTGTGCAGGACGATTGGAAAGTCACCAGCCGTCTTACCTTGAATCTCGGGCTCCGCTATGAGCTCTTCACACAATGCGTGGACGATCGCGACCTGGGCAGCCTGTTCAACATTCAGAACGGGCAGTTCGCCCTGCCAGGAAAGAACGACGTCAGCCGCGCGATCGTCAACGGCGACCACAATAACTTCGGCCCGCGCGCCGGTTTCGCGTTCCAGGCATCCAAGAAACTCGTGCTGCGCGGAGGGTATGGCCTGTTCTACGGGGAGCGCGACCAGAATCAGCAGGTCACCCAATTCTCCGGAAATTTTCCCAACGTGCCGGTGATCGCGTCGCCCACCATTACGCCGCAGAACACTCTGAAGCCGCCGTACGACGTCAACACGCCGATTCCGATCGTCGCCGCCAACGCGTCCCTGGCGGGCTTCACGCCGGCGGCGCCCTTCGTCGGAACCATCCGCACGCAGGCCTTCGACCAGGCGGCCGACCCGCTGACGCACCAGTACAACTTCAACATCCAGTATCAGGTGACCGAGTCGCTGCAGATCGAAACGTCGTACAGCGGATTGTTGGGCCGCGATCTCTCGAGCATGTTCATCAACGTGAATCAGATTCCGTTCGGGGCCGCCCTGGTGGGCAAGAATCTACAGGCCAACCGGCCATTCCCGAATATCAACGGGACGGTGATCCCGGTCTTCTCCAACGGCGCCAACAACTACAACGCCTTCAACTTCCGGATCGACAAGCGGTACTCGAAGGGCCTGGCGCTGCTGCTGAATTATACGATCCAGAAGAACATGGAAGCGCGGGGATCGGGGCCGGATTCCTACACGCAAAACGGGACCAGCATCGCCATGGATGCGTATAACCTCGCTCGCGAAAAGAGCGTGGCGCCCATCGACGTGCCGCAGATCCTATCGATGAGCGGCGGCTATGCGCTGCCGTTCGGGCCGGGACGGCCCTGGCTCGCCCACGGCCTGGCCGGAAAGCTGATCGGCGGCTGGCAGGTGAATGGAATCCTGACGCTGCGCGGAGGCTTTCCCACGAACATCCGCACCAACGTGATCCCGCCGATTTTCAACACGTTTAATGTGCCGGACGCAGTTGCCGGCCAGCCGCTGGTGCTGGAGAATCATAGCGTCGACGGGTACTTCAATCCGGCTGCGTGGACTGTGCCCGGTGTCACCCTGAACGCGGCCGGCGCTCCGATCCAACTCTTCGGCACGGCCGCACAACGCGCCGCGCGCGGGCCCGGCTCGAGGAACGTGGACGCCTCGCTGTTCAAGAATTTCGCCTTCACGGAACGCCACTACCTCCAGTTCCGGGCGGAGTTCTTCAATGCCTCCAACACGCCGACATTCTTCCTGCCCGCTGCCAGCAGTTCCGCGCTCACCTGCATAGGGCCGGCCGGCCGGGCTTGCAACGCCGGCAATCCGAACTTCGGCAAACTCTCCACCGGGACCGCCACCGGACGGCAGATTCAGTTCGGCCTCAAGTACTATTTTTAGGAAGCTTTGGAAAGGTGTCAGCCATCATGAAGCGAATCCTCCTGGCGTGCGCGGCCGTATGGCTCGCCGCGCCGATGCTCGCGCCGGTCGACGCGCAGCAGCAGCCTCTGCCGAACCCCTCGTTCCCCTTCGGCGCCGTCTACTTCCGCAAATCGAATCCGCCCGCGCAGGACTGGGAGCGCGACCACAAGACGGCCGCTCAAATGGGCGTCAACATCTTCCGCCACTGGTTTATGTGGGCGACCGTCGAAAACGCGCCAGGCCGCTACGACTGGCGCGACTACGACCGCATGGTGGAGCTCGAAGGCCAGAACGGCATCAAAACCGTCATTGCCGAGGTTGTGACAGGAGCGCCCGAGTGGATGTGGGACAAGTATCCCCACGCCCGCCAGATCAATATCGACGGCGCCGAGAGCTACCCCAGCGTCAGCGCCTCCAGCGCCACCAGCAGCGCGCCCCTCTGTCTGGACAATGACGACGTCCGCGATGCCGCGGGGAAGTTTCTCACGGCGCTGGTGGAACGGTACCGCGACAAGCCCGCCACGTTCGGCTACGACGTGTGGAACGAGAGCCACGTCCCGGACTGCTTCTGCAAAGGCACTCAGGCCAAGTTCCGCGAGTGGCTCAAAGCCAAGTACGGAACCGTGGAAGCGCTCGGCCGCGCCTGGCATCGCTACAGTTACGGCGACTGGGAGTCGGTGCATCCGCCGCGCGGCGCGGGCGGCTATCCCGACTCGCTCGACTGGCTGGCCTTCCGCCGCGACAACGCCATTCGCCTCCTCAAGTGGCGCACCGGCCTGATCCGCCGTCTCGACAAGCGCAACCAGATCACCGCGCACAGCACCGGCTTGCTTACCGACATCGAGTGGCGCACCGCCGCCGAAGTCGAAACCTTCGGTTACACGTGGGTGGCCTCGCGTCACGGCAACGACCCGTGGATGCAGTTCCAGGCCATCGACACGGTGCGCGCCGGCGCGCGCGGCAAGCCCTTCTGGCACGCCGAAGCCACCGGCGGCCCGCTCTGGCTGCAGCCGCAGGTGATCGGCCGGCCGCTCGAAGACGGGCGCAGTTCGGACGACAAGGACGTTCGCGTGTGGAGCATGATCGATATGGCAGCCGGCGCCACCGGCATCCTCTTTACCCGCTGGCGCCCCTTGCTCGACGGCCCCTTGTTCGGCGCCTTCGGCCCCATGGGAATGGACGGCTCGACGACGCCGCGCGCGGACATGGCCGCCACGCTGGCGCGATGGACGGGCGCCCACCCCGATCTCTGGAAATCGCGTCCGGTGAAGGGCGATGTAGGCATCGTCTTCGTTCAGGAGTCCGACGATTTCAGCGTCGTCCAAGGAGGCGCTGGCGCGCCCGGCGCGGCCGGGAGGAGAGCCGACGGCGCCGGCAGCCCCGCCAACTATGTGCAATCGGCGCAGGGCGCCTACCAGGCATTCTTCGACTCGAATATCCAGGCGGACTTCGTCGCGATCGACGACATCGGCGAGTACCCGATGATCTATCTTCCCTACCCCGTGATGCTCCACAAATCGACCGCGGACAAGCTGCGCGATTATGTCGCCAAGGGCGGGAAACTGGTAAGCGAAGGCTGCCCCGGATACTTCGGGGATGGCGGCACCGTGGGCACGATTCAGCCGAACCTCGGCCTCGACCAGGTCTTCGGGGCTCGCGAGACCTACGTGCAGTTTACGCCGGACATCCTCGGACAACTGACGCTGACGGTGCGCGACAAGCAGATCGGCGGCCAGTATTTTCTGCAGGAGTACCAACCGGCGGGCGGCCAGCCGGCGGGAGCTTATGCCAACGGCCACACCGCCGCCATCGAGCATACCTTCGGCAGCGGCAAGGCGCTGCTCATCGGGACGTTTCCGGGCGGCGCCTACTATCGCAGCCACGCGGCCGGCACGCGCGAGTTCTTCTCCGGACTGCTCGCCTGGGCCGGCATCCACCAGCAGGTCCAAACCACCGACCCGGCGATCAAGGCGCGCCTGCACAAAGGCGCCGGCGGGACCTACTTATGGGTAGTCAACCCGGCTCGCACCGCCAAGAATGTGACCCTCACGCTGGCCGCTCCCTACCAGCGCGCGACGGACCTCTGGCAGAAAACCAGCCCCTCCGTAAAGGGAAACACGCTGACCGTTGCCGTCGAGGACCGCAACGCCGCCGTCATCCGCTTGGAATAGGAATAGAATAGCGGGCATGGCGTCCTTTACCCGCCGCGATCTGCTCCGCTCGGCCGCAGTCGCGGGCGCCGGCAGCCTCCTGCGCGCCGATCCCTCCGCTCCCCGCATTGGCGTCACCGACTGGAACCTCAAGCTCGGCGCCAAACCCGAGGCCGTCGCCCTTGCTGCGCAGCTCGGCTTCGACGGCGTCCAGGTGTCCTTCGGACGCCGCCTCATCGACGACAAACTCCCGCTCGACAACCCCGGTCTGGTTGCCCGGTATCTGCAGTTGTCCGCGCAGCACAAGATCCCGATCGACGGAACCTGCGTCGACAAACTCCACGACAACGGGATCAAGAGCGACCCGCTCGCCATCCGCTGGGTGCACGATTCGATCCGCCTCACCAGGGCGCTCGGCACGACCGTGCTCCTGCTGCCCCTCTTCGGGAAGTGGGCGGTGCAAAGCGCCGCCGAGCGCGATTATGTCGGCGATGCCGTCCGCGAGCTCGCCCCCGAAGCCGAAAAGGCCGGCGTGATTCTGGGCCTCGAAGACACCATCTCCGCCGAGGAGAATGTCCGGATCATGGACCGCGCCCGTTCCAAGAATGTGCTGGTCTATTATGACGTCGGCAACTCCACCAACAACGGCTTCGACGTCGTCAAAGAGATCCGCTGGCTCGGCAAGGATCGCATCTGCCAGATTCATCTCAAAGACAACCCGCACTATATGGGCGAGGGAAAAATCGATTTCGCCGGCGTCGTGAAAGCCATTCGCGACATCGGCTTCACCGGCTATGCCAACCTGGAAACGGACACCCTGCCCGCGTCGACCGTCGAAGCCGATATGCGCCGGAACCTCGCCTTCATCCGCCGCGAGTTCGCCCGCGCCTGAGAGTGGCGATGGGCGGCACGAACGGCAGAAACGCCATCGTCTATAAACGGCACTCCATCTGCGCGCGGCACTCCTGCCCGCAGCCGGCATAGCCCGGCCAGCGCCCGCACTGCCGGACGAGCAGCTCCGGATTCCCGGCAGCATGCATCCGCATCGCATACCAGGGATCCAGCACGATTTGCGCCATCGCGCCGTCGCGCGGGCAATTCACTGGGCGCGGCGCCCTCGTCTTCGTCCACACCGTCGCCGCGGCCAACCCCATCGGGATCGCCAGCGCCAGCAGGAAGTAACCGATCACGACATAAACGTGCCACATGGCCCGCCTCCTGATTGTTCGGAATGGCGGCTGCGGCGGCCGCACCTGAGCATTGCCTCCCTTTCGGAGTTATACCCCTGAATCCCATTTACTCCCCCTCCGCACCCCTGTCAAGGGCCTTCTCATCGCCGGCGTTCGGGCGTACAATGCGATCAGCGGAGGTTCCCATGCCGCTGTCAGAGCGACTGCGCGGTTTTCTCGATTCGCGTCACGCCGAGTACACGGTTACGGTCCATCCCAAGGCCTTCACGGCACGTGAAGTCGCCATGGCCGAGCACCTGCCCCCCCGGGAGGTTGCCAAAGTAGTCGTCGTCTTCGGCGACGCCGAACACCACATCATCGTCATTCCCTCCAACAAACTCGTCGATTTCCAGGAACTGCGGCCAGCCCTGGGCCTTACCCAGGTCCGCCTCGCCACGGAAGACGAAATCGGCGAGCTCTTCCCCGATTGTGAGCTCGGGGCGATGTCGCCTTTCGGAAGCCTCTATGGCCTTCCCGTTTACCTCGATAGCAGCCTCGCCGGTGAACCGTTCATCGCTTTCAACGCGGGAACTCACCGCGAGGTCATTCATATGCGGACCGCCGAATTCAGGCGCTTGGCTCAACCCGGCATCGTCTCGCTCGTCCGCGAGCCGGCGCTGCCTCACACCTGGTGACCGAGGTTCCCATGCATACCCTCACACATTCCCGTCTGCACCGGCAGACCGAACGCTTCGAAACGTCCCTCCGCGGCGCATTCGCCACTGCCGGTTCGCTGGTCTTGACGATTTTGACGATCCTGATTCTGTTCTTCGGCGTGTTCCTGTCCCGTTCGAGATAACGTCTCGGAGGAGGTCACATGTCCCATGCCACGACCGCGGCGCCCGCCGCGCTCAAACTGTCTCACATCCTCGTGCCCATTGATTTTTCCGATCGCTGCCGGGTTGCAGCGGAGTGCGCCGAATCGCTGGCTCGACGCTTCCGCGCCGACCTCATCCTCCTGCACGCGGTGACGCCACTCGGTTTGCCTTTCGGCGCCGCCGACGCCCTCGCCTACTCGGGCGCGGCGGACCTGACCATGGAGCGCGTCGCCGAACGCGCCACGGCTCTCGAGGACCTCGGCAACACCGCCTTCCACGGCGTTGCGGCGGCCCGCGTCGTCGTCCAGTCCGACCCGGCCGCCGCCATCGTAGATTACGCCTCCGGCCATCCGTGCGACCTGATCGTCATGCCCACGCACGGCTACGGCGCCCTCCACCGCCTCATCGCGGGGTCCGTCACAGCCGAGGTGATCCACCGCGCGCGGCGTCCGGTGTGGACCGGACCCCACATCGAGCTTCCCCCGTCCTTCCGGAATGTGTTGTGCGCGCTCGACCTGGCCTCGGACAGTTCCGCCGTCCTCGAATGGGCGGCCGGCTTCGCGGCCGCGACCGGCGCGCCGCTGCGGATCGTGCATGCGATCCCCTTGTCAACCGTCCGCTCGGGCGGTCTCTATTTCGACGCCGACTGGCGCGCCCACGTCGCGCAGGAAGCCCGCGAGCGCATCGCCAAACTCCAGCACATCCTCGGATTCACCGCGGAAACGCACATCGCCATCGGCGATATTCCGGATGCCGTCGTCACCACCGCCCATGAGTTCGCAGCCGATCTCGTCGTCATCGGCCGCGGCCCCAAGGCCTATTCGATCATCCGCCTGTCGCCATGCCCGGTCGTGGCCGTCTGACCGGCCGTTCGCGGCGCCATCATTCCCGCCGTGCGGCAGTCGCTGGGGTCAGCGGGACCGGCCCCACGTAGCGATCGAACCAGTTCAACGTTTCCCGCATGAGATCCTGCACCGGCGGCAGATGGCCGGTCTCAAACAGAATCTGCCGCTTGTCGGATTCCGCGGAGCCGAGCAATCGGAACATCGGCTTCTGCAGCGTTTCGAACGGAATCTGGAAGTCCAGGCGTCCGTTGAGCATCAGCACGGGCAGCGTGACCCGTGGCGCAAAGTTCAGGACGTCTGCCTCGGGAGGCGCTTCGTCCCCAAACAGGCCGCCACCCACCAGAACGCCCGCTTTGAACCGCGGCTCCAGCGCCAAAAACAACGACGCGAAGGTTCCCCCGACGCTGAGTCCGTAATAAGACACGCCCCCTCGCTGGATATCCGGGCGGCTCTCCAGAAAGTCGACGGACCGCCGGACATCCTTGGCAAATTGGATCGTCCATTCGCGCTGCGCGTTCGGTCCGCCCGGACCTTCCCGATGCCGCTCGAACATCCCGCTATAAACCGGGTACAGCACGGCTCGGCCGGTGCGAAGCAGAAAATCGAAGTAGTTGGTGCGCGTGCCGGTCTGGCTGTTCCGTAAAGCGAGAGCGTCGCCGCCGGGCACATACAACACGGTCTGATACGGTGGCCGCGCGTTCTTCGGCAGAAACAAGTACGCCGGGATTCGTTCCCCTCCGTAGGCGGCGGTATAGCTCAGCGTTTCCTTCCGCCACACCGCGTTCGAATCGTCGATGCTCTCGGTCTTCACGTCGAGCGGCGCCGGATCGTATGCGTACATTCTGCGAAAGATCCGGAATGTCTCGTCTCCCACCGGTTTCTCCGTCGAATAATCGCGCACAAGACGGCCGATCGGCGCCTGCGCCTCCGCGGGTATAGCCGTTGGGTAGAGCGCGCACCGGAACCCAAATGTGGCGGAACGCGTCAACGGATCCTGGGCGTCCACGTCCAGGAACCTGTAACTGGGCTCATTCCATGCCCCGCCCAGGATATAGCGCCGCCCGCCCGAAACCGACTCGTTCTGGCACCACTCCGCCACGTTGCCGGCCATATCGTATGCTCCGAATGGAGTGATGCCGGAATAAGAGCCGACCCGCGCCGGTCCCGAGCCTCCGAAATTGCTGAACAGCAGGATGTCGGAGAAAAGCCCGAACCCGGCTGCAATCCGCCAGTGGTGCACCGTGGGCAGCGCCTTGCCCGCGTACCTGCAATAGGCGGCCGCTTCCTGCCAGCTCACACCCGCCACGGGAAACTCCGCCTGGTCCTTTGGAAATGCGCCCAATTCCCATGTCGCCGGCCCGGGCCGGCCGGTCGTGTCGCGAAACAACCGAAGCCCTTCCTCCACGGGAATCTCACGGCCATCCTTCCGGATCGGATCCGGCCAGTACTTCGCATCGCGATAACCTCCGGCGTCCACGAATTCCTGAAACTGCCGGTTCGTCACTTCGAAGCGATCGATATAGAAATCGGGCAGCGGCATCGTGTTGCCGGAGTGCGTCCATGGCGCCGGCCGTCCCTGCACGGCGACCATCCCCCGAGGTGTTTGACCGGCGCGCGAAAGCTCGATGTTCTGCCCGGACAAAAACGGCAGCAGCGAGGCGACCTCCACCGTTTCCATCCCTTCCTTCTCCAGCCGCAGGCGAACGTGCGCCAATGGAATACGCGCGCCCGTAATCGGCGTCTCTCCCAGTTGCCGCCATGGTTGCGTCGCGTCACCATAGGCCCGGTACGAGACTTTCGCCCCGGATGGCGTGGTGGTCATGGAGAGGGAAGTCGAAATGTTCGACCAATGCTGCCGCAGTTGTGGATCGTCGGGCGCATACCGCAGGGCGGTCCGGGCGAGCTCGAATGCTCCCAGAAAATCCGACTGGCCGATCAGCGCCTGGACCCTCGGGAGGGCTTCATTCCGCGCCCATTGGGCGCGCTGATAGCGGAAATAGAACCAGCCGGCCGATCCGATCGCGGCCAGCAGAACCGCTGCGGTCAGAACCCGGGCGGCCACCGGATAGCCAATCGCCTTCTCTTTTGTGCGCTGGCCAATCAGCTCCTCGCACAGTTCCCGCCCCGATGGGTAGCGGAGCCCGGGGTTCTTTTCCAAGGCATCTGCCCGCGATGCGCGCGGCCGGCGGCGGAACGTCCGCTCGCAGCGACCGAATCTCGGCTGGCTGATCCCGCAGGACTTTGCTCAGGATGGTGGCGGTCGAGTCGCCGTCGAACGCGCGCTTCCCGGTGAGCATTTCATACAGCACCGCCCCCATCGAGAAAATATCCGAACGCGCATCCGCCCGCTTGCCCTCAGCCTGCTCCGGCGACATATAGGAAGGGGTGCCGATAACCGTGCCGGCCGCCGTTTCGGGGGACGCGGTCAGGGTGCTGTCGGCGGTGGAAATCGTTTGCTGCAACTTGGCGAGCCCGAAGTCGAGAACCTTGACGACGCCCGCATCGCTGATCATGATGTTGCCGGGCTTGATGTCGCGATGCACGATTCCCGCGGCATGCGCGGCCGCCAACGCCGACGCCATCTGCGTGAAATAATCGAGCGACTCGTCGACCGTGAAAGGCCTGTCGGCAAGCAACTGCGCCAGCGTGCGGCCGGACGCCAGTTCCATCACAATGAAATCCCTGCCGCCCTCGGATTCGAGTTCGTAGACTTGGACGATATTCGGATGGTTCAGCGCGGATGCCGCCCGCGCTTCCTCCAGAAACCGGCTTCGTGCCTCATCGGGCGTGGCTTTGTCCTGCCGCAGGATCTTGATGGCGACCAGCCGCTTGAGCCGGCTGTCTTCCGCCATATACACTTCGCCCATCCCGCCCTGGCCAAGCTTTTCCAGAATGCGATAGCTGCCTACCCATGTGCCGGTCATCAGTGAGCTCGGCCTATTACATCACTTCGCGCGGACAAAGCGCGATGGGGTTAATCCGGGCAGGCGCGTGGCCCGTCGCCTCACTCCTCGCGCAGCAGCTTCCAGGGATCGATCGATAGCGCCCGTTGCGCTGGAATCCACGTGGCCACCAGCCCCAGCAAGATCATCGTCAAGACAACGCCGCCCACGACGATTGGGTCGCGCGGAGTGGCCTGATACACGATGGCAGCCAGCACCCGGCTCGCCAGAATGCCCAGAATCAATCCCGCCGCTGACCCAAGAGCCAACAAGCGCAGCGCGCGTCCCAACGCCGCCTGCAATACTTCTCCCCGCTGCGCGCCGAGCGCCAGGCGAATCCCCAACTCCCGCAGCCGTTTGCTGACCGAGTACGCTGCCATGCCAAAGATGCCTGTGACCGACAGCATCGCGCCCAGCGCCCCCAGCACGCCCAGCGACAGCGTGGCCATCCGCGAAGGAAACAGCGCGCTCTCCAGTTCCTGGTCCCACATGCGGATGGTGAAAGGCAGCCCCGCATCGAGGCCCCGCACCGTGCTCCTGATGACCGCCGTCAGTTGCCGCGCATCGCGATTCGGACGCACCACGAAGCACATCTGACTGGATGGCGATTGCAAAATGGGCAGAAACATCGCCGGCGCCGGATCCTCGGCGAGGCTCGCATACTTCCCGTCTTCCACAATGCCCACCACCTGGATGCGCGAGCCGTCCCGCGACTTGTAGTATTTCTCGATCGCACTCGGCGCGGCCCCGAACATCCTGCGTGCAAACTCCCGGTTGACCACGGCCACACGCGGCGCGTTCTTGTCGTCCTGCCACGACAGTTCCCTGCCCGCCAACAAGGTCGTCGCGGCCGCGTGGAAATATCCCGGCGAGACTTTGTACACCATCGCCACCGCGGCGGCATTCGCCGGCCGCAGGTCGGTGGTCCGATCGGAAAAGACGATGGAGGTGTTGGCGCCGTAATACAAAGGCAGCCGGTCCACCACGCCCACCGACTTCACGCCCGGAATGGCTTCCACCGCCTCGATCACGCGCTTCTGCATGACGGGCACACTGTCGCCGCTGTATCCCGCCATGTTCAGAGCGGTTTCCACCAGCACCGCATTCTTCGGCTCAAAACCAACCGGGCTGTGCAGCGAGCGAGCCAGTCCGCGCAGAGCGACCATCGAAGAAGTCACCAGCACCGCGCAGATCGCAATCTGCCCCACCAGCAGCAGGTCTCGGACGGTGATCCGCCGCCTCGTCCTGCCCGTCGTTCCCGACTTGATCACCTGATACGGATCCGTATGAAGCACCTGTCTCACCGGAACCGCCCCGAAGAAGAATCCGCTGGCGATGGTCAACAGCACGGCGACCGCGTAAACATTCGCGTCCGGGTTTACGGGGACCTGTAGCGGCGCGGTCGGCAGCGGTTGCCACACGCTCAGACCCTGCAATAACAGGACGCTGAGCCACAGACCGGCGGCGCCGCCCATCACGGAGATCAGCGCGGCTTCCGTAAACAGTTGCCGGAGAATCCGCATCGGCCCCGCTCCCAGCGCGAGCCGCAGCGCGACTTCCCGCGACCGGTCGGCGGCGCGCGCCGCGAACAGGCTGCCCAGGTTGGCGCAGGCGGCCAACAGAATCAACCCCGCCAGCACCATCAGTCCCGTCAGGAATGCCTTGAGCGGGCCGCCCAGCCAATCGCCGCCGAGACCCGGACGCATCAGCGAAAAGGTCATGTGGCCATCGTCTTTGGGATACGTCTTCTCCAGCCAGGCGCCGATCGAATTGAGATCCGCGGCGGCCTGTGCCGGCGTCACGCCAGGCTTCAGATGTCCGAGGACCATCAACATGCCGCGGTTGCCGCGCGTCTGCAGCACATTCACGCCTTCCAGTTGCTCCTGGTTGACGATCGGCGCCCAAAAATCGGGAACCAGAAACGACAACGTCCCCCGAAACTCGGGCGGCGCTACGCCGAGAATCGTAAACGGATGCTTGTTCAGCCGGACAACCTGCCCCACGACCCCGCGGTCGTCCTGAAAATGGTTGTGCCAGTAGGCATAGGAGAGCACGATGTACGGAGCGCTGTTGGAACCGTGCTCGTCGGCGGCATGAAAGAAACGGCCCAGATGCGGCTGAATCCCCAACGCGTCGAAATAGTTCCCCGTCACTTCGAGAATCCACGACTCGGATGGATTGTTGCCCGTGTCCACCCCTACGGAAAGGACGTTATAAGCCGCCAGATCCTCGAAGCTGCGATTGCGCTCTCGCAGATCGAGGTAGTCCGGATACGATTGATTGACAGCCTTACTCTGCCCGCGCTCGATTCCGTAAAGGCTTTCCGCCTGAGGCACAGGCAACGGCCGCAGGATGAGCGCGTTTAAGACGCCGAAAACCACCGCATTGGCCCCGATTCCCAGGGCCAGGGTCGTCACCGCGACAGCCGTGAAAGCGGGCGATTTCCGCAACATCCGCGCCGCGAACCGCACATCTTTCGCCAGCGTTTCAATGGAAGAGATGCCTCTTTGCTCCCGGCATTCCTCAGTCGTGCGCGCCAGATTGCCGAACTGCCGGCGCGCCCGGCTCTTCGCTTCCGCGTCCTCCGTCTCATGCAGGCGGTTCTTCCGCGCCTGCATTTCCAGATGAAACCCCAGTTCTTCCTGTAGTTCCTCCTCCACCCGCCGGCGGAAGAGCAACGCACGCAGCCGCAGAAGAAGGTCTTTCCACATATCACGCCATCCTCAAGACTCTGGCTATGGCGTCGCTGAGCTTGCCCCAGTTCTCCGACTCGATTTCGAGCTGTTTTCGGCCGGCAGCCGTGAGCGAGTAGAACCGCGCGCGGCGGCCGAGCTCCGAAATGCCCCATTCCGCCTGAATCCAGCCGCGATGCTCCAGCCGGTGCAGCGCCGGGTACAGCGAACCCTGGTTCACCTGCAGCACATCCTCGGAAATTTGCTGGATGCGTTCGGAAACCGCCCAACCGTGCATCGCCCCGGCGCGGAGCGCCCGTAGAATCAGCAGGTCGAGAGTGCCTTGTAGAAGGTCGAGTCGAGGTTGATCTGAAGCCATTGGTGTCGACATCCGACAGCAGAATAAATCCAGTTGGTGTCGAATGTCAACAACAATCGGGGGGCCGTGGGGCCGGTCCGCTATTTCAGGACTTCCAGCGCCTTCTTCACCACCGGATCTTCTTCGGTGGGCTTCTTCTGCTGCTGGACTTGTTGTTCCGTCTGCGGCAGAGGCTCGCCATTGTCGTCATACTCGACCTGCGCCTCCGTCTCCGCCACCACCGTCGCCGGCACGACTCCCGTGTCCTGAATCGCTTTCCCGTCCGGCGTGTAATACTTCGCCACCGACAGGATCACCGCGCCGCCGTCGTCCATGGTGATCGCCTTGCGCTGTGCCGCGTCGCCATACGTCCGCTCGCCGACCACCTTGCCCCGCTTATTGTCCTGGATCGCCGCCGCCAGAATCTCGGCCGCATCCGCCGTCCCGCGATTGGTCAGCACCGCGACCGGCAGCATCGTAATGGCCTTCGCCGGATCCGCTTCGAAATTCTGCCGCGGCACCTTCTGCCCCTGCACGTAGGTGATCCGGCCCTTATTCAGGAACAGATTGGCCAGCGCGATTCCGTCCTCGGGACTTCCGATCGAGCAGCCCCGGACGTCCACCACAAGTTTCTGCGCGCCGTCCTTCTGCAGCTTTTGCACCGCCGCCGCCACTTCCTTCACGAGCGTCGGGGAAAGCGCGTCGATGTTGATATACCCTACCTGGTTCGCCAGCATCTTGCTCTCGACCGGCGGCAGCGTCAGGTTGGCCCGCATCAGCTTCACCGTCTGCGGCTCCGGCCGGCGCACCCGCACCACGCTCAGATCGATCGTCGTCCCCGCCTCGCCCTGCAGCAGCAGGCTGGCATACGCCAACGGCATATCGCGCGTCGCGATGCCCTTGATCGATTCGATCATGTCGAACGTCGAGAGCCCCGCCTTCGCGGCCGGCGAGTTCGGCACAACTCCGACCACACCCACGTAACCCGACTTCTTCGACAGAATCAGGCCGACGTCGGCCCGCTTCATGTCCTTCGTCTTCGTGTACTCGCGGTATTGATCGGCGTTCAAATAGCTGGCGAACGGGTCGATAGCCTCCAACAGGCCGTTCAAGGCGCCCAGCGTGACGCTCTTCATATCGGGCTCTTCGACGTATTCGCTCTTGATGTGCCCGACCACGTCGCTGAAGACGCCGATGTGCTTGAAGGTGTCGTCCTGCGACGCCCCCTTGCTCAGCCCCCAACCGACCAGCAGCAGAAGCGTCAGCAGTGTGGAGGAACTCACGACCAGGTATTTCAAACGGCTACTCATAAGTATTGAAAACTCCGGAGGCCTTTCGAGCCATTATACAGGACCCTGAGAGTTGGACGCGGCGCCGGATGTTTCGGTTCTACTATTTCCAGCCCATCCGGTCGCGCAGTCCCGTAATGTGCGCCTCATGGTGACGGCTGTGCCACGCATACATCGCCAGATTGGTATGCACGTCCAACAGGCCGATCTCGGGATGCCGCAATTTGCGGGCGAAATCCTTTTCCGTGAAGCTGCGAAGCATCACCACCATCCTGTGGTGCAGGCTTTCCAACAGTTGCAGAGAAACCCCCACCGGCAGCCCGGCATCGGCGATCAGCGCCCACTTCGCCTCGTCATACGGCTTGATCGTCGGCTCGTCTTCCGTCACCGCCAGGCGGAACCGTATGAACGAGTTCATATGGCTGTCGGCCACATGGTGGATGACTTGCCGCGGCGTCCAGCCCCCCGGCCGGTACGGCGTATCCAGTTGCTCGTCCGACAACCCCGCGACCGCCCCCCGAAACCGCTCCGGCGCCGCCGCCAGAGTGTCGATCCACCCGGACCGCAGTTCCGCAGATGCCGCCGGCCGCTCGAATTTTCCGATTGGGTATTGCAAATCCATGTTCTGAATCTTACCAGTGAGAAGATGGAGGAATGCGATGGATTCTGGCGGCTGCGCTCCTCGTCCTCCCCGCGGCGGCCGCCGAGTTGAAACCGGAAACCGTGGCCGCCTTCGAGCGCTACATCCACCAGACGGAACAGCGCCTCGACGCGCACCGGGGCCAACTCTGGGCCGATGAATCGCCCGCTCGCGCGCAACGCGTGCGCGGCGGCGAGCTCGTCGTCCAACCCTTCCACGCCAAAGCCCTCATCGATGTCCCCCACGGCCTCATCCACGATTGGATCGGCGCCGCCTTCCTCCCCGGCGTCACCGTCGCACAGACGCTGGCCTTCGTCGAAGACTATGACCGCCACAAGGAGTATTACAAGCCCGAAGTCGTCGACTCCCGGCTCCTCTCGCATGAAGGCGACCACTACCGCGTCTTCCTGCGCCTGCTGAAAAAGAAGATCGTGACGGTGGTGCTCGATACCGAGCACGACGTCCAATACGAGCGCATCGATCCTACGGCATGGCGCAGCATCTCGCGCACCGTGCGTATCTCCGAAGTCTCGAACCCCGGCTCGCGCGAAGAAAAGATTCAGCCGCCCGGAACCGGCCAGGGCTTCCTCTGGAAGCTCCATTCCTACTGGCGCTTCCAGGAGCGCGATGGTGGAACGTGGATCGAATGCCAGGCCATCTCCCTCACGCGCGACGTTCCCGCCGGCCTTGGCTGGCTGGTCGAACCGATCATCAAGAACCTCCCGCGCGACAGTCTGCAAAACACCCTTAAGGCCACCCGCGCCGCGCTCGTCCGCTAGGCTACTTTCGCGCTAGGGCGTATACTCCTGCCGCTCCAATAAGCCTCGCAGGACTGCCTGAAGAAAATAGGTCACTGCCGTGACGCCGGCGCCACCCAGGAGGACGGTGCTCGCATACTTCGGCATTAAGAAAAGCAGCAGGATCATTCCGGCGGCGCATCCCCCCAGGTGCGCGACGTCCGGCAAAGACTCCGGCCAATGCGGCGTTGCGGGCTCGGCAAGTTTCCGCCGGAGCGACGTGCGGAAGCCAGCCCCTAAATAGGCCGGCGGCAGAGCCTCTGTCAGGCGCGCGTCAAGCATTTGCTGGACCTCAGCGAACCGGCGGCAAGCTTCACAGGTCGCGACATGATTGTCGATTGCGTGATGAAGTTCGGCCCGAATCGGACCATCGAAGGACTCCAGAATGGTTTGGCGGGCTTGTTCGCAGTTCATCGCCTTTCCTTCATTATCTCGCCCAGCGCAAGGCGCGCCCGGTGCAGGTGGCTTTTGACTGTTCCGTCCGGTATTCCCAGCATGAGTGCCACCTCGCCGACGCTCTTTTCCTGAAGGTAGAAGAGCCTGATGACGGTGCGTTGCACTTTCGGCAGGCGGTCCAGCAATTGCGCCAGTTCAAAATCCGACGTTCCCGGCTGCGCGGGAGCGGCTGGCTCCTTCGCTGCATCGAGGGAAAGCGCCTTTCGGTACGACTCGGAGCGCAGGAAAGAGAGACAGGTATTGCGGGCGATGGCATATAGCCAGGTGCCCAGCGACGCGCGCCCGTCGTAATCGGGTAGTCCCTGCCAAAGCTTGATGAAGATGTCCTGCGTGATGTCCTCCGCCCGGGATGGATCTTTCAAAAACGCGCGAGCCATACGAAATACCTTCGTCTCGTACCTCTCCAGCAGGTGCTCCAACGCCTCGCGGCATCGCCCTTGGCGAACCAGATCTTGGACGTCTTCATCCATGCAGCCACTGTTAGTACTCGCGAACGGCATGACCGGTTGCAGGAAAACATGGCCAAAACCTTTTTTCGATCGCAACCGCGCGTCGGCGTCACGAGTATAAAGCGGCGGGAGGATAAATGGTGATCACGCCAGACATGGAAATCGCCGCCGTGGCCATTGCGCTTGTGGGCTACGCGGCCTATCGAGAGTGGCTGCGCCACGAAAGACGGGCTCTGATTCATCGAGAACGTCTGGCCGCGCTCGACAAGGGTGTCGAGTTGCCGCCGCTCGAGCAGGAGCAAAAGCGCAGCTCGTGGAACGTGCAGCGGACGTTGCTCCTTCTGGGCCTCGTCTGGCTGTCGGTGGGAGTTGGAGTCTTCGTGACCCTCTCCGTCATCATCGCCTCCCCGGCAAACGCGAAGCTCGAGATCCCGCCGGGCATTCAATATATCGGGCTCGGTGTCGCGGCCATCGGGGTCTCCCATCTTGTCGTCTACGCTGTCGGGAAACGCAAAGAACCTTGATTTCAGGAGATGGCGACCGCCTGGACATCAGTCGGTCTCCAATCAAATACAGCCCGAACCAGGGAGAATGCAACCGATCGCGAAATCCAGTCCGTGCTCATGGTTCTTACTCGCCAATCAGAACGGATACGGTCCGAAGCCAACGGGAGGTAGAGGAGGCAATTGCGACAAAATGGAGCCTAGGGTCCCAGCAGCCGGTCCGCCAGTTCCTCCATCCGATCGACCAGGATCTCCGGCGCCGGGTCGGCTAGCGTCTCTGGCTGGAACCCGTACGTGACCCCGCAACACGCGATCTTCGCGTTGCGCGCCGTCAGCACGTCGACCGAGCTGTCCCCGATCATCAGCGTCGCTTCGCGCCCCACCTCCGCCTCCGTCATCAACGTCTCCACGCCGATCGGGTTCGGCTTCTTGAACTCGAGACTATTGCCGCCATACACGCGGAAGAAGTGGCCGCCGATCCCCAACCCCTCGACAATCGACCGGCTCATCCGCTCGGGCTTGTTGGTGAGCACCGCCATGCGCTTTCCGGCGTCGCGAAAACGGTCGAGCGATTCCTTGACGCCCGCGTAGAGGATCGTGTGGTCGAGTTCGTGCTCGCGGTAGTATTCCAGGAAGAACTCGAGCCCTTCCTGCACCTCCGCCTCCGTAGCCCCCTCGCCCAGCGCGCGCCGGATCAGCACCGGCGCGCCGTTGCCGACGTAGGTGTACACGCGCTCGTTGTCGAGAGGCGCCATGCCCATGTGGAGCCGCGTGGCGTTTACCGAATTCGCAAGGTCGAGGCGGGAATCGATCAGCGTGCCGTCCAGGTCGAAAATGAGCAGATCCATGCCGCCTACGCCGCCGGGCTCTTCCGCTTCTTCGTCCGCACGGCGCGCACGGCGGGCTTGCGGCGCGGACGGCCGTTGCCGATACCGAATTGCTGCATTTTCCGTTGCAAGGTGTTGCGGTGGATGCCCAGATGTTTGCTGGCGGCGCACTGGTTGCCCGCGCTCTGCTCCAGCGCGCGGGCGATCATGCTCCTCTCCAGAATCTCGATTGCCTCCTGCAGGAAAATATTTCCTTCCAGGAGGTGCTCGATCAGGCTGTCAAATCTTTCTTTCATTCTGTCTCTTTTCCGCGCCCGGCAACTTCCGTATGCCGTCTTCGAAGGTCTTCTCCCAGGCTGACTTGACCTGCGCGTAAGTCTTTCGGAACCCTTCGCGCACTTCGTGCGGAGCCATGGACGCCACGACGCGAGCGCCGTCGATGACGTATGGAGCGGTCTTGGAATGCACCACCGAAGCCGGGGGGCGGCCGGTGGGAGAAAACGCCATGATACCGAGAATCAATGCCACTGCGATCAGCAATCCACGCGCCAGACCGAAACCGGCGCCGAGAAGATGGTCGAAAATCGAAAGTCCGGTGACTCGCAGAAACCTGCCGGCGATCGTACTGACAACGGCGCCCACCAGCAGCACACCGCAAAACACCACCACAAAACCAGCCAGGTGCGCCGCCGCGGGCGAGCTGAGGTACGGCGCAAACAGCGCGCCGGCGACTCCATAAAACCAGACCCCGAGCAGAATCGCCAGCACCACCGACACCATGCCGATGATTTCCCGTGAAAAACCCTTGCGAAAACTGGTCACCACCGATCCCGCCAGGATCAGCAGTAAAACGACGTCCAGCCAGTTCATAGCGGATGGCCCGTCAGAATTTCATAGGCCTGCCGATACTTGTCGCTGGTCTTCGCCGCGACCTCTTCCGGCAGCGGCGGCGCCGGCGGCTGCTTGTTCCACCGGATCGATTCCAGATAATCGCGAACGAATTGCTTGTCGAAGGAAAACTGCGCGCCGCCGGGTTGGTAGCTCGCGGCGGGCCAGAAGCGCGACGAATCCGGCGTCAGCACTTCATCGCCCAGCACTAACTCGCCGTCCACGAACCCGAATTCGAACTTCGTGTCCGCGATAATGATGCCCTTCGTCTCGGCGTACTGCGCCCCGCGCGTGTAGATGGCGAGCGTCAGGTCCCGCAACCGGCTCGCGAGATCCTCCCCGATCAGGGACACCACGTGCTCGAACGACACGTTCTCGTCGTGGCCGGTCTGCGCCTTGGTCGCCGGCGTGAAGATCGGCTCGGGCAGCTTGTCGCTCTCCCGCAGCCCCGCCGGCAGACGAATGCCGCATACCGTCCCGTGCTGTTGATACTCCTTCCAGCCGGAGCCGGAGATGTAGCCGCGCGCCACGCATTCGATCTCGATCATCTCGGCGCGCTTGACGAGCATCGAACGCCCCTCCAGCTGATCGGCGAAAGCCGCCAATTGTGCGGGATAGTCCGAAACGTCGGCGGTCAGGAAGTGCGTGGGCGTGAGGTCGCGCAGAAATTCGAACCAGAAGATCGAAAGCTGGGTCAGCACACGGCCCTTGTCGGGAATGCCGGTCGGCAAAATGTAATCGAATGCGGAGATGCGGTCGGTGGCTACGATAAGCAGCTTGCCGTCAACGCGATAAACATCGCGCACTTTGCCGCGCCCATGCCGCTCGACGCCGGCCAGATCCGTCTCCAGAATGACACGATTGCTGGTGGATTTCACAAGTTAGCTTCGGGTTCGATCGGGGGAGTAAAACAAGATCATACCCTGTCACAAGATTTTGTCAATGCTGACGAAGGAAAGAAATTCGAGACGCTCGATTCGCGAAGTGCCTGCGGTGTTCGCCGCGCCTTATCTGGACGTCCGAGCCAGCGTTTCGCGGGCCAAAGACTCCAGATCCGTGCGCGATTTGGCCCAGTCCGCGGCGGACATCACCGGCGGCCGATGCTCCGCCGTGAAACACGCCGGCAGGATCTCGAGCAGCTCCCGCGCCGCCGCCCGTCCCACCGCCCCCTGGTCGCGCGTCGGCTTCACCAGCTTCTGGAAATTCGTCGCCGCGAGGTACAACACCGACAACGACTGCATCGCATCTTCGAACGCCTCCGTCACCGGTTTCAGCACCAGCGGTCCGCCCACGTCCACCACCTTGGCAGGCTGGTTCAGCCCGTGATACGCCAGCATGTAGTAGTAAAGCCGGTCGTCGGCATACTCGGTGTCGTGGAAATGGTCCTTCCACGAGTCGAGATCGGCCGCCGCCTTCTGGAAGTCGTGCGCGTCGAGCTCTTTGACGATGCCATTCACCAGCGATGATTCCGCCGCATTCTTGAATTTCTTCGCCGGCGCCGGCGGGCGCCCGCCCTTGTCGTGGCGCGCCGCCGCGGTCACCAGCGCGGGCGGAGTGGGCGCTGCCGCCACCGGCTTCGCCGCCGTCCGTGGAGCGGTTCGCGATCCCACAAACACGATCCCGCTCGGAACCGGCACGGGGACCGCGATCACCTCCGGATCGGCCGGTGGGGCCGGAGCGCCCTCCGTCACGATCACCAACGGCGCGGGAGGCGGCGGAACCACCGGCTGAGGATACGAAGACCGCGGTGCCGCGTCCGCTGTCATCCCTTCCACGACCGGCTTGACGCGCAGGTTAGTCGCATTCACCAGGGCGCGAACCGCATCCAGCTTCGCCGCTGGAAATGCGGGTGAGGGCAGCGCCGCCAGAAACTCGAAATCCTGCAGCGGATCCTCCGGACGCGCCGCCAAACCGGCCGGGTCGAGGACTAATGCCATCGGCCGCGCCGCTGCATAAGTCGTGTGCGCATTGAGAAATTGCGCCGGCACCGGACTTACCGCGTCCGCGGGATCCCAACTCTCCCCCGGCGCCAGCGGACCCCATCCCACCAGCCCCGCGCCCCGCAGCCAATACACTTCACCCGGCTTGAACACGCCATTCTTCGACGGCGCCCACACCCATCCGAGGTTATCCAGCCGCGTCCAACGGCCGTAGTGGTACGGCAGCCAACCCCAGGAGTCGTCGCTAATCCACGTGTACCCGAGACCGTCGAACCACCGCCATCGTCCGTTCTGAAACGGCAGCCATGCCTCCGCCGCCTTCGGACGCCAAACCGGTCCGAGATCCTTCGTCACGATCCATTCGCCGGCCGTGTCCAGATCGAGCAGTCCGTAGCGCTGCACCACGTGCGCCGCGGAAGTCGAAGCCGCCCGCAGGTCGTCCCGTTCCTGGCTCCACGGGTCGAGCTCGCGCGGCAGCACTTCCTTGTAGAAGAAGAACCGCGCGGAGTTGGCCGGTTCGACGCGCGTGGTCTGCCCCTCGCGCAACTCGATATCGGCCGCCGGCGAAGAGAATCGCGCCGCGCCGCTCAGCAGCGCAATCTGGCTCCACTGCTCCTCCACCTCCAGCCGCACCCGCGCCAGCCGCGTGAACGTCACCTGCGCCCCCGGAACCGCCAGCGCCAGCGCATCCCGCCCTTCCGGCTGCCCCGTAATGTACGCGACCCCGTGATCGAGCGAGAGCAGCGTCACTCGCTGCCCGGTCGACAGCCGCGCGTAGTCCGAGAGCTCGATCTGGCTGTTCGGACCGAGCCGCGCCACGCTGCCCTCATCCAACTCGATCTCGGCCCGCGACCCCGCCCCCGTCCGCACCCATGCCGACTCCGGCAGTGGCAGATTGCGCTCCGCCGCCATCCACGGCTCCCCGGCCCGCGTCTGAATCTCGACGCTCCCCTGGAAGTCGCCCAGCCGCGCATAGCGGGCCGGTCCCGCCCACATCACCACCGGAGCAAGCAGCCATAGATATCGCATAAGTTCCGTCCGGCGAAAGCCGCCGCTATCCTACTGACGATCCGTCTGCCCCGTCCGTTGACAGTAAAATCGGTGTATGACAGACCGGGCGCTCCTCGACCACATCTCGCGACTGCCCCACGCCCGAGCCAATTTTAAACAACTTGTGCGCGAAATGGGGGCCCGCGGCGACCGGCGCGAAGAGCTGGAGACCGCCCTCGCCCGCCTCACCGCCCGCGGCGACCTCATCGAGCTCCGCTCCGGCCAATACGCTCTCACCGCCGAGAGCCGCGAGTTCGCCGTCGGCCGCCTGCAAATGCATAAGGACGGGTACGGCTTCCTCGTCTCCGAACGCCCCATCGAGGGCCTCGCCGGCGATATCTTCATCCCGCCCGCCTCCGCCGAAAAGGCGATGCACGGCGACCGCGTCGTGGTGCGCATCGCCCGCATCGAAGCCGATGGCCGGGCCGACGGCGAGATCGTCAAGGTGCTCAAGCGCGCCCATCCCACCGTGGTCGGCGAGTTCCGCATCGGACGCCGCGGCCAGTACGTCGTGCCGCAGGACGACCGCATCCAGCAATGGATCGAGATCCCCGGCGGCATGGAGCTGCCGCCGCCCGGCGCCCCGTCGAACGTCGACCGCATCGGCGTCAACGCCCCGCAGGTCGCCTCCGCCGCAGAGCTGGATGGCATGATCGTCAACGTCGAACTGCTCGAGTTCCCCGAGAAGGGCCAGAGCCCCGTCGGCCGCGTGATCGAAATCCTCGGCCACCCCGACGATTTCGGAGTCGACGTAGAAGTCGTGATCCGGAAACATCACCTGCCCCACCGCTTCCCGCCGGAAGTCGTCGAGCAGGCCGAGGCCGTTCCGCTCGTCATCACGGCGCAGGAGCTCGAAGGCCGCCGCGATTTCCGCGAAATGCCCATCGTCACCATCGACGGCGAGACGGCCCGCGACTTCGACGACGCCGTTTGGGTCGACAAGCTCCCCGGCGGCAACTACGCCCTTCACGTCCACATCGCCGACGTCAGCCATTACGTGCGTCCCGGTTCGCCCATCGATGTCGAGGCCCGCCTTCGCGGCACCAGCGTGTACTTCCCCGACCGCGCCGTGCCCATGCTGCCGTTCGAGCTCTCCACCAACATCTGCTCGCTCGTCCCCCACGCCGACCGGCTGGTGCTCTCCGCGCTGCTCGAGATCGATCATCAGGGCGAAGTGGTCGGACAGGAATTCACCAGCGGCGTGATTCGCAGCGCCGAACGCATGACCTACACCAGTGTCCACCTGCTCCTGGAAGGCGACGCCGGGCTGCGCGAGCGCTACGCGCCGCTGGTCGGCCGCTTCGAGCTGATGCGGGAGCTGGCGCTGGTGCTGAACCGCAAGCGCGTGCGCCGCGGCTCCATCGATTTCGACCTGCCCGAGCCGCTCATCGAGTTCGACCGGTTCGGCGCCATGACCGGCGTCACCCGCGCGCCGCGCAACATCGCGCACCGCCTCATCGAGGAGTTCATGCTGGCGGCGAATGAAGCCGTGGCGTCGCGCCTGGAGCAGACTCTCGAAGAATCGATCTATCGCATCCATGAGAAGCCCGACCCGCGGCGCGTGCTCGAGTTCGAGGAGGTGGCCGCGCATTTCGGCTATTCGCTCGGCGTCGGCGCCATCCCCGTCAAGAAATTCGCCTTCAACGACAAGCGGCGCGAGGGCTCCAAAAACCGCCGCGAGATCGTGCTTCCCGGGGAGCAGTTGAAGCTCTCGCCGCGCATGTATCAGAAGCTGGTGAGCAAAATCGAGGGCAAGCCCGAGGAGCGGATCCTCAGCTACCTGATGCTGCGCTCTCTCAAACAGGCCCGCTACAGCGCGGAAAACGCCGGCCATTTCGCCCTGGCGGCCGAAACGTACACGCACTTCACCTCTCCCATCCGCCGCTATCCGGACCTCATCGTGCATCGCCTCCTCAAGGGCGTCCATGTGGACGACCTCCCGCGCATCGCCGACGAGTGTTCCCAGTCCGAGCGCCGGGCGGCGGACGCCGAGCGCGAGTTGGTCGAGTGGAAGAAGGTGAAGTTCATGGCCGAGCGGGTCGGCGAGGATTTCGACACGCTGATCATCTCTGCCACCAAGTACGGCCTCTTCGTCGAGCTGACCGACCTGTACATCGAAGGCCTCGTGCCCATCGACACGCTGCCGGGCGACCAGTACACGTACCAGGAAAATGTCCGCAAGATCGTAGGCAAGCGCACCCGCCGTGAGTTCTCCATCGGCGACCCGGCGCGAGTCATCCTCGATCGCGTGGACGCCAACGAACGCAAACTGCAATTTTCCCTTTTGGAAGACGAGCCCCGTAGAGGCAAGTCGGGCATGGTCCCGGATAGCAGGAAGCGTCCGCGCCGTCGCTGACGCCGCATTCTCCGTGCCCATCGACACGCTGCCGGGGCGGCCGGTACACTCTTCGAAGATGACCCCAGACGATCTGATAAGGATTCCCGGCGGCGCGTTTCTCATGGGCCAAAACGACGGCCGCGACGAGGAGCGCCCCGCCCATCGCGTCACCGTCCCCCCGTTCCGTCTCTGCCGTTTCCAGGTGACGAACGCCGATTTCGCCGCGTTCCGCCCGTTCGCCTACGACTGTGCGGCAAAGCCTGTGACCTCGGTGAACTGGTTCGACGCCGTCGCCTTCTGCGACTGGCTGTCCGGCGAATGGAATATGGCCGTGCGCCTGCCGTCCGAAGCCGAATGGGAGTTGGCCGCCCGCGGCGGTCTGGAGCAAAAACTCTACCCGTGGGGCGACACCCCCGTCGCCGACCGGCCCGGCTACGCCCTCCGCTGGCGGGAAGGCCCGGAGCCCATCGCAACCTCCCCGCCCAATGGCTACGGCCTGTTCGACATGTGCGAGAACGTGCACGAGTGGTGCTCGGACTGGTACGACCCTCGCTACTACGAAGTCTCTCCGTCCGAAGACCCGCGCGGCCCCGAAACCGGCGCCCGCAAAGCGTCGCGAGGCGGCGCCTGGCGCCACCACATCAAGATCGCCCGATGCGCCGCGCGCAGCAGCATCCCTCCCGGCTTCCGCTATGCCGACTACGGCTTCCGCATCGCCGTATAGTGCCGGCGCCGGGGTTGGCCGCTTACCGTTGACAAAAATATTCGGAAAATCGTCGTCTTTTTTTCAATCACTTACAGCCCGACCCTGCCACAACCCAAAATCCGCATGCTACTCTCCGAATCGAAAAGAGCTGCTCGCCGGCCGAGAAGCAGCCGTTCCGGGGCCGCGTTCCGATCCAGAGTTCTCGAGACACGCGATCGGGTCCAACGCAGGCGCAACGTTCTCAGGCTGCCCTAGTGGCTTGTACTCCACCTCGAGTGGAGACAAGGAGCGCTCCTTGCAGTCCCGGCTCCCACGAGCCGAAAATGAAACGAGGTTTTGCGAGCTACTTCAACGACGCGCTGATCTTCGCGCGATACTCTTCCGCTTTTTGCAGCACGATCTGCTGATTCAGCGTGAGAATCCGCCCGTCGCGCACCACGGCTTTGCCGTTCACCATCACGTCGCGCACGTCCCCGCCCTTCAGCGCATACACCATCTGTGACACCGCGTCGTACAGCGGAATCGCGTGCGGACGGTCGATCCGGACCATGATCGCGTCCGCCCGTTTTCCCGCTTCGAGCGACCCGATCTCCTTCTCCATCCCCAGGGCCCGCGCCCCGCGGATCGTCGCCATCTCCAGCGCCGCCGCCGCGGGCAGCGCCTGCGGATTCATCGTCGTCACCTTTTGCAGCTTCGCGGCGAGGTCCATTTCCTCGAACAGGTTGAAGTCGTTATTGCTCCCCGCCGGACCGTCCGGCCCGAGCCCGACCGCCAGGTCGAGAGCCAGCATCCGCATCACCGGCGCGACCCCGCTCGCCAGCTTCATATTGCTCGACGGGCAATGCGCCACTCCGACCCCCCGCTCCTTCAGGATCCCCATATCGGCCTCGTCCACCCACACGCAATGCGCCGCGACGGTGCGGCCGCTGAACAGTCCGAGCGTGTCCAACACCTTCGCCGGCGTCATGTGCCGCGCGGCCAGCGTGTCGTCGTTTTCCTTCTTCGTTTCCGAAAGGTGGATCAGCAGCGGCGCGTTGTGCCGGTTCGCCAGCGCGCGGGCGGCCTTCAGCGTCTCATCCGAATTGGTGTACAAGGCATGCGGCGCCACGGCGGCCACCACCAGCGGATCGTTGCGGAACCGCGTCAGGTACTTCTCCGTGTACGCCAGCGCGTCGGCCGGCGTCTTGTTGTCCGCCACCGGAAAGCCGATCACCGTCTCGCCCAGAACGCCGCGCATGCCGGCTTCCTTGGCGGCTTCCGCCACCACGTCCTCGAAGTAATACATATCGGTGAACGTGGTCGTCCCGCCCAACAACATCTCCAGACAGCCGAGCCGCGTGCCCCAGCGGACGAACTCGGCGGAGACGTTCTTGCCCTCCGCGGGGAAACTATATTTCTCGAGCCAGTCCTGCAGCCGCAGGTCGTCTGCGATGCCGCGAAACAGCGACATGGCCGCGTGCGTGTGCGTGTTGATCAGGCCCGGCGCCAGGATCGCGTCCGGCCGGTCGAGCCGCTGCTTCGCCTGGAACTTCGCGTCGATCTCGGCCTTCGTGCCGACCCCCACGATGCGCTCGCCGCGAATGGCGACGGCGCCGTTCGGAATCACGCGGTGTTGCGCGTCCTCCGTGATCACATAACGCGCGCTCCAGATCGAATCGGCCTGTTCGGCGCGAGCCAGCAGCGGAAGCAGGAGAAACAGGCAGACACGAGCGGAGGAACGATCAGAGAAAAGAGACATCGAAAGGCCTCGGGAATAACGCCTTCAGTTGGTGTGTTTCGGTCTTGCCGCGCGGGTTTACCAGCACGATCTCGACGTCGCCGCAGAACTCCCAGAGGATCTGCCGGCACGCGCCGCACGGCGGGGTCAGGTCTTCGGTGTCGGCGGCCACCGCCACGCGGCGGAAGGCGCGTACGCCCTCGGAGATCGCCTTGAACACGGCCACCCGCTCGGCGCAGATGGTGAGCCCGTACGTGGCGTTCTCGACGTTGCACCCCGTGTGAATCCGCCCGTCCGCGTCCTCGATCGCCGCCCCCACCGCAAACTTGGAGAACGGCGCGAACGCGTTGGCGCGCACCGCCAGCGCCGCCGCCAGCAGAGGGTCGGTCACGCCGTCTCCGCCAGGCGCGGCAGCAGGGCCTTCAGATACCGCACCAGCGTCTCGCGCACCATCGCGCCGGTTTCCAGCACTTCCTCGTGATTGATTTTCTGCGGCAGAATGCCCGCCGCCATATTGGTCACGCACGAAATGCCGAGCACTTTCATTCCCAGGTAATTGGCCATGATCGCCTCGGCGGCCGTCGACATCCCCACCACGTCAGCGCCCATCGCGCGCAGCATGCGGATCTCCGCCGGCGTCTCGTAAGACGGTCCGAGCATGGCCGCGTATACGCCCTCCGTGATCGGCACACAGAGCTCCGTAGCCACCCGCTTCGCGATCTCGCAAAACGCCCGGGAGTAGGTATCCGACATATCCGGGAACCGCGGACCGAGCGTGTCGTCGTTCGGCCCGACGAGCGGGTTGCCGCCCTGCAGATTGATGTGGTCCGAAATCAGCACCAGCCCGCCGCGTTCCAGCGTCAGGTTGATGCCGCCCGCCGCGTTCGTCAGCGCCAGCGAGCGCACGCCGAGCGACCGCAGCACGCGCACTCCGTGCGTCACCTGCGCGTACGTGTTTCCTTCATACAAGTGCGCGCGCCCCGCCATCACCGCCACGTCGAGATCGTCGAGTTTGCCGATGACGAGCTTTCCGGCGTGCCCGATCGCCGTCGCCGCCGGCCATCCCGGAATCTCCGGGTAGGGGAAGTCGGTCCGGTCGCTGAGCTCGTCCGCGAACGCGCCGAGCCCGCTTCCCAACACCACGCCGATCGCCGGCCGCAGCGCGGTCCGCTCTTCGATATACCGCTTGGCTTCTTCGATCACAGGAGCATTCCGGCGATGCACGCCGACATGAAATTGGCCATCGAGCCCGCCGCCACCGCCCGCAGTCCCAGCCGCGCCAGGTCCGACCGCCGGTTCGGCGCGAGCGCCCCGATGCCGCCGATCTGAATCGCGATCGAGCTGAAATTGGCGAACCCGCAGAGCGCGTACGTGGCGATCACGAAGGATCGCGGATCGAGCGTAGATTTGATCGTGCCGAGCTTGAGAAACGCCACGAACTCGTTTAGCACCAAGCGCGTTCCCAGCAGGTTCCCGATCGCCGAAGCGTCCTTCCATGGCACGCCCATCACCCATGCGACCGGCGCGAACACGACGCCGAAAATCTTTTCCAGGGACTCCGGCAGCCAGCCCATATGCGGCAGGTTATGCAGCCCGCCCAGGATCCCGTTGCACATCGCAATCAACGCCAGGAACGCGATCAGCATGCCCGCGATATTGAGCGCCAGGTGCAGCCCGTCCCCCGCCCCCTGCGCCGCCGCGTCGATCACGTTCACCGCCGTCTTCTCGATCTTGACCTCGACCTTGCCCGCCGTCACCGGCTTTCCCGTCTCCGGCACGAAGATCTTCGCCAGCATGATGGTCGCCGGCGCGGTCATGATGACCGCCGTCAGCAGATGCTCGATCTGCACTCCCGCGATCTTGACGTATGCCGCCATCACCGCGCCCGAAACATGCGCCATGCCGCTGGCCATGATGGTGAACAGCTCGGATTCCGTCAGCCCGGCGATGAACGGCCGGATCGTTAGCGGCGCCTCCGTCTGTCCCATGAAGATGCTGGCCGCCACGTTGAGCGATTCCGCCCCGCTCACCCCCATCACCTTCTGCATCCCGATCGCCATGCCGCGCACGATCCACTGCATCACGCCCAGGTAGTAAAGGATCGCGAAGAACGAGGCGATGAAGATCACGATCGGCAGCACCTGGAAGGCGAAGATCACGCCGTACGGTCCGCTGCCCTTGCCCAAAGCGTCGCCGAACACGAAAGACGCGCCCGCCTCGGTATACCCGAGCATGGCGTTGACGCCTCTGCCGACCGCCTGGAAGATCTTGCCGAAATCCGTCTTCAGCACCAGCAGCGCGAAGGCCAGTTGCAGGCCCATCCCCCACGCGATGATGCGGAGCTTGATGGCGCGTTTATGCGACGAGAAGAGCCAGGCCGCCGCCAGAATCACCGCGAGCCCGAGGAGTCCCGTGAAACGTCCCATTTAGAATGTCTCCTCCGTGTGGATCGCATCGGCCACTGCGTGGGACGCAGCCCCGCGGCGCGGCGCCATCTAGACTCCGACCACTTCCAGAATCAGATTGCGGTCGTCGGGCTTTTGCCCGGAGATGCGGAACGCGTCCTCCACCCGCTCGGCGGCCTCTTCCACGCGGTCTTCGCGGGTATAGTACAGACGGCACAACACCGACCCGGCGTCCACCTTCTCGCCGGCCTTGACCTCGAGAATGATGCCCACCGCGGGATCGATCGCGTCCTCTTTCTTGTCGCGGCCGGCGCCGATCATATTCGACGCCACTCCGATGCCCTCCGCGTCGATGGAGGTGACATACCCGGCCCGCGGCGACGTGATCTCGCGCATCCCGGTGGCATTCGGCAGCACCTCGAACTTGTCGAGCGCCTGCGCATTGCCGCCCTGCGCCGCCACCACCTGCTTGAATTTGCGGTACGCCGAGCCGTCCACCAGGTGCTTCTCCGCCGTGCGGCGCGCCTCTTCGAGCGTGGCGGCTTTCTTGCCCAGATGGATCATGTGCGCGGCCAGTTCCAGCGACAGCTTGGTCAGATCCTCCGGCCCGGCGTTCTGCAGCGTCTGCGACGCCTCCATGATCTCCAGCGCGTTGCCGATGGCGAACCCGAGCGGCTGGTTCATGTCGGTGATCAGCGCGCGGACCTTCTTGTCCATGCGGCGGCCGATGGCCACCATCGTCTGCGCCAGTCGCCGCGCATCCACCTGCTTCTTCATGAACGCGCCCGTGCCCACCTTCACATCGAGAATCAGCGCATCCACACCTTCGGCCAGCTTCTTCGACATGATCGAAGACGAGATCAGCGGAATCGATTCCACCGTCCCCGTGACGTCCCGCAGCGCGTACAGCTTGCGATCCGCCGGCGCCAGCCGATCCGACTGCCCGATGAACGCCAGCCCCAGTTCGCCGAGCTGCTTCTTGAATTCGTCGGTGCTGAGATCGACGCGGAAGCCGGGAATCGACTCCAGCTTATCGAGAGTTCCCCCGGTGTGCCCGAGCGCGCGCCCCGACATCATCGGCACGATCACGCCCGCCGCGGCCGCCAGCGGCGCGACGATGAAACTCGTCTTGTCGCCGACCCCGCCGGTCGAATGCTTGTCCACCTTGAGGCCGGAGATCCCCGAAAGATCGACCGTCTCGCCGGAACGCAGCATGCACTCCGTGAGACGCCCCACCTCGCGATCGGTCATCCCCGAGAAGTACACGGCCATCAAAAACGACGACATCTGGTAATCGGGAATGTCGCCATTCGTGTAGCCGACAACCAAGTACTCGATCTCGTCAGGAGCGAGTTCTTCGCCGTCACGTTTCCGCTGGATCAAGTCAACTGTACGCATTATGAGACACTTAGGCTAACATCCCAAAGGTCCCAATGTAAAGGCGTCCGTCGGCGGGCTTTCGCGTCTTTTCGCGGCCCCCGTCCTAGAATCTCACGCGCAGCGCGAACTGCATAATCCGCGGATCGCGCGACGAGTTGATCTGCCCCGACGACGCCCGCGTATTCACCCCCGCCGCGTTGTAGGTGATGCTGGTGTCCACACCGTCGAACTGCGTGTGGTTGAACGTGTTGTACGCCTCCGCGCGGAACTGGCACTGGAACCGCTCCTTCACCTTGAAGTTCTTGAAGATCGACGTGTTCCAGTTGTTGACTCCCGGACCGCGAATCACCGTCGACGGCATGTCTCCGATGTTCAGGATCGTGATCGGCGGGCACCCCGCCGCCGTGCAGGAGGCCGGCTTGATCGGCGTCGGCTCGGCGAACGCGGCCACGTTGAAGTAGTTGTCGAAGGTGCGCTGGTCCTTCGGCAGGTTCGGATTGCCGATCATCAGCGGACGCGCGCCGTCGCCGCCGCCCGTAAAGTTGACGCTCGGCGACGTTCCCATGCTCACCGCGGACATCTTGCCGCTGATGAAGCTGGTGATATCGGAAACCTGCCAGCCGTCGAACAGCGCCTTGACCACCGGATTCGGCAGCAGGCGGCTGAGCCGCGGCACATCCCACAGGAAGTGGAACGTCAGAACGTTCGGCCGGTCGTACCCCGCCAGCCCGTAGTTCCACACCTTGCGATCCACGAACTGCGCGACGCCGCCGCTGGTCGTGCTGTCCCCCTCGGAGTAGTTCATGGCCTTCGAGAAGGTATAGACCACGCCGAATTGCAGGCCCTTGGTGAACCGGCGGTTCGCCTGGACCTGCAGCGAATGGTAGCTGGAATTGCCGTCGAAAATCTGCTGCGGAATGTTGCCGTAGCCCATGTAAGGCCGGAAGTAGTTGTCCGACAGCGGCGTGTTGGTCTGCGGGTTCTGATTTTGCGGCAGGAACTGGGCGCCATAAGGCACGGCGTTGAGATCCCACTTCTGCCCGAGATGCCGCCCGAAACTCCCCACGTAGCCGACGTCGATCACCGTTCCGCGGCCGACTTCGCGCTGAATGCCGAAGTTGGCGTGATAGGACACCACATCCTTATGATGCGGATCGATGTCGCGCGAAAAATTGCTCGGCGACAGCAGGCCGGTGCCGTTGGCCGCGGTGGCGACCCTCCCGTAATATTGGGTCGGGGTGTAGATCGCCGGCGGATTGAAGAACAGGTTGCCGAGTGTGCCCGCGTCCGGATGCGCCGCATAGAACATCCCGCCCGCCACGCGGATCGCGGTCTTGCCGTTGCCGAACGGATCCCAGGCCAGGCCGAAGCGCGGCGCCGGCAGAATGCCGTTGCTGAAGACCATCGACCTCGGGAACCCGGGCGTGGTGGGAGTCACAATCCCGTTCAGAGGATTCCCGGTGTTCGGCACGATCAGGCCCGCGTACACCGGCAGCACCGTCGCGCCGGTGATCGGATTGATCGTGACCTTCTGCCCGTTCACCACCGCCGGGCGGAACAGCGTCGGGGCCTGCGCCGGATTGAAGGTGTAGGGCACGAAGTTGCCGGCGTTGTCGTTGTTCGGAATCTGCGGGAGCGCGTCGGTGAAGCGCACGCCGATGTCCATCGTCAGACGGCTGGTGATCTTCCAGTGGTCTTGCACGTACCACTCCCAGATCCGCGTGATGGGCGCATAATCGACGCGGTTGGTCGCCTCGGTGTAGGTGTCGAAATTGCCGAGCAGCGCGTTCGCAAAGGCGTACCCGCTGTCGTTCGGATTGTTGGCGTCGATGTCGAACTTGAAGGCGCCGGGGAAGCTGTTGCCGCCCGCCTGGTGGTACTGGTTGTAGAGAATGTGCTCCCAGTGGAGGCCGGCTTCGAACGTGTGACTCCTCCAGACCTTGGTGAGGCCGTCGCTGAAGCTGTAGGCCGTGGAATCGTCCACCATCGGGAAGCGGCCGTCATAACTGACCGCCGGCGGCTTGCTGATGCCGCCGCTGCCGGCGAAGGTCATCGCGGGCAGCAGCCCCAGCGGGTTGTCGCTCGGATAGGTTTGCGGAATGTTGATGCCGTAGGTGGAGCGTTGATAGGCCGCCAGACTCGCCGCGCTGAGTTTCTGCTGCTCCGTCCACAGGTTCATGCCGACGGTCACTTCGTTGATGAGCGTCGGCGAGAAGACGTAGCTGAAATTCGCCCCGAGATTGGGCATCGTCTGCGCGTAATCCACCGGAACCAGCCACTTGTTGTTGATGGCGGCGCTGTTCAGACCGGTGCTGTCGCTGCTGTAGCCGGACGCGCGGAACCATGCTTTCGCTTTGCTGGTGACGTTGTAATCGACCTTGAGGATCTCCTGTTTGACCGGAATATCCTCGGTGTCGGCGATCTGGTAGTTGTACGCGTACTTCGTGATCGCAGTGTTGGTGGCGTTGGGCAGCGGGAAAACGCTCAGCAGTTTCGCCGAGTTGGGATCCATGCGGCTGGAAGGAACTACATTGCCGGGGAATGCCAGACCGGTCAGCGGATCCTTTACGATATATTGCGTGGTCGCGTTCTTATACGACTGCGAGAAATCGCCCTTCCGTTCCAGATCGGTGGGCATGGTGTACTGGTTCGCCGGATTCGGGCTCTGGTTGGGAAGATATTCCTGCGAGATGAAGAAGAACAGCTTCTGCTTGTCGGCGTTGAAGTGGCGCGGCCAGAAGATCGGCCCGCCCAGATTCGCGCCCTCGGTGTTGTAGCGGTAGCGCTGCCGCGCGATCCCTCCGCGGTTGTTGAAGAAGTCGTTGGCATTGAACGCTTCGTTGCGGTTGTAGTAATACGCGCCGCCGTGGAACTGCTGCGTGCCGCTCTTCGTGATCAGGTTGATCACCCCGCCCGACGCCGTTCCGTACTTGGCGGTGTACGAATTCGTCAGCACCTTCACCTCGGCGATCGCATCCATGTTGATGGGCGACTGCGCATTCTTGCCCCGCGCCGTATTGCCGGAGATACCGTCGATGTTGAGCGCATTGTACTCCGCGCGCGTGCCATCCATCGTCGGCGTGTTGAACGTCCCGAGCGTGTCGGAGCCGGTGTTGTCGTTGACGACCCCCGGGAGAATCTGCAGCAGCGACATCACGTCGCGGCCGCGCGCCATCAGATCCGTGATCTGCTTCGAATCGAGCAGCGAGGATCGCTCCGCGCTGGCCGTCTCGACATTCGCGCCCTGCGCTGTGACCTCCACCACCTCCGAGACCGCGCCGACCTCGAGCTTCACATCGCCCGCCGACAGGCTGTCCGATGCCGACAAATGGATGTCCTTCCGGTCGTACTGCTTGAACCCGGAGAACTTGATCGAGAGGGTGTAATCGCCCGGATCGAGCGTCGGAAACACGAAATCGCCCGACTGCGTCGTGGTGAACGACCGCAAATGACGGTCGACCTGATTGATCAGGTGGACTTCGGCGCCAGCCACGGCCGCGCCGGACGGATCCACCACGCGGCCGCTGATCGAACCGCTGGAACCTTGGCCAAAGGCTATGCCCGCAAACAGAGCGGCCGCCACCATCGTCAGAGATGTGATATTACGCATTCGAGTTGCCCACCTTAGCGGTATTTGTAGCATGTATACCGATAAAGCGCAAAGGGCTTGACAAGGCGCGGGAAACGCATTACTATCCATTCAGACTGGTTTGCAATACAAACTGGTCTGGAAAAGAAATGACCACCGATCCTCTTCGGCAAGCCGAAGCTCAACTGCAGCGCCACTGGAACGTGGACGGGCTGCACGAGATCGCCGTCGCGCTGATTTCGATTCTCACCGGCCTTTGGGTCTGGACTACGGATATCGCGGACCTACCTCACGCCTGGAAGTCGGCGTTCTCGGGGGCGTTCCCGCTGCTGCTACTCGGCGGCATGTTTGCCGCGGGGCAAATCATCAAACAGATTCGCCACCGGCTGACGTACCCGCGCGCCGGGTTTGTGGAATTCCGGCGCCCTTCGTGGCGATTTCAGATCGTGATGGGCGCGCTGGGCGCGTGTATCGCCGCCGGTCTGGCGCTGGCGATCCGGCGCCTCCCTTCGGAGGCAATGCGTCATTGGGTCGTCCTCATTCCCGGAATCGCCGGCGGCGTATTCCTGTGCCAAATGGGCTGGCGCACCGGTCTATCGCGTTTCTACATTCTGGCGGGCGTGTTGACGGCGGCGGCTCTGGCAATCGGGACGTCGAGCCTTTCCTTTGCCGCCGGCATGGTCGCGTTTTGGCTGGTGGCGGGCGCCGCGCTGCTCGTCTCCGGCTGTGTCACCCTCCACCGGTTCCTACACTCGTGATGGACCAACTACTCCAACTCGACCGCGACATCCACGAGCCCGCGCGCCTCGTGATTGTCGCCACGCTCTATGCAGCGGCCGAAGCCGACTTCCTGTACCTGCAGCGGGCGACGGGACTGACCAAAGGCAATCTCTCCAGCCACCTCTCAAAGTTGGAGCAGGCGGGTTATGTCGAGATCGAAAAGACCTTCCGCGGCAAGATCCCGCTGACGGTCTGCCGCCTGACGCCCTCCGGCCGCACGGCGTTCGACGGGTATCGGAAGACGCTGACGAAGGCCCTGTCGGTGTAGCGCGGGCGCTACCTCTCCAGCGCGGCGACTTCGACGGTCTGCGGCGCGCCGATCGGAGTCACCGCCCCATCCACCAGACGGCCGAACGTTACGGTGTACGTCCCCGGTTTTACGAGAGCGCCCTGACGCGCGAAGCCGCGCCCGCCGCCGCGTCCACCCGCCGGGGGAGTCTGCTCCTCTCCTTCGACCGCCGGACCGCGCCGGCCCCCTCCACCCGCCGGAGCGGGCGGCGCGGTCTCCCGCAGGTCCCACGCCACGCGGTGCAATCCCGCGTTTCTCCCCGGCGCGTCAAATTGGCGCACCTGCTTCCCTGCCCCATCCGTCACGGTCATCACGAGCCGTCCCGCCTTCTCGTCGTCCTTCAGGAAGTACGTGAGGAGCGCTCCCATGGGCGGATTCGGCGACGCCACATTATCCCCTTGCGCGCGATAGTAGCCGACCTCTTCATAGACACGCGCCTTGCGTCCCGGCGCAAAAAGGCGGCTCTCGCCGTCGATGTGGCGCAACGCCGAGTAGTCATCGAGGATGAAGAACCCGCGCCCGAAGGACGCCGCCACCAGATCGGTCTCGCGCTTCTGGATCTCGAGATCGCGGATCGGAATGACGGGCATGCCGCCCGTAAGGGGGACCCAATGCCGCCCGCCGTCCGCCGTGAACGAGAGGCCGAACTCCGTCCCCACGAACAGCAGGTTCGGATCGATGTGATCCTGCACGATCGTCCATGCCGGCGCGCGCCCGGAGAGATCGCCGGAGATCGCCGTCCACGTCTTGCCGAGATCGCCGCTCTTCAGCACGTAGGGCTTGAAATTGCCGCGATGGAAGTCGTTCAAGGTCACGAAAAGCGTGTTGGCGTCGTGCGGCGAAGGGAAGACGTCGGTCACATAAGTGAGGTCGGGGACGCCGGGGAACTTCTCGACCCGCCGCCACGTCTCGCCCGCATTCTCGCTGATGGCCACGACTCCGTCATCCGTGCCGACGAACAGCAGGCCCTCTTTGACCGGCGACTCGGCCACGGCGGTCCCCGTTCCGTAGAGGTCGGTGAAGGCGTTCTTCCAGACGGCCGTTTCGTCCGGCCACAGCTTGCCCATCACGGGAATGGTGTTGCGGTCGATATTGCGCGTCAGGTCCGGGCTGACGAGTTTCCACGTCGCGCCGCGATCGTCGCTGCGCATCAGGCGGTTCGCGGCAATATACAGCCTCGTATGCGAGTGCGGGCTGACGATGAACGGGATATCCCAGCGCGACCGCAGACCCGTCTGGTCGGCCCCTTCGAAGCGCGGGCGGATCGGTGTGCTGACGCCGGTCTTCAGATCGAGGCGGACGCAGTTGATCTGTTGCGAGCAGGTGTAGACGGTGTCAGGATCCTGCCAATCGGCCCGCGACTGGAACCCGTCTCCGCCGCCGGTGTTCATCCAATCGCTGGTGCGAATCCCGGCGCGATTGACGGTGCGCGCGGGCGCTCCCTGCGACCCGTTGTCCTGCGCGCCGCCGTAGACGCGATAGAACGGCAGGGCATTATCTGCCGAGACGCGATAGAACTGCGTCACCGGAATGTTGTTGTAGTGGCGCCAGCTCCGCCCATGGTCGTAGGATTCGAACAGCCCGCCGTCGTTGCCGACGATCAGGTGGTTGGCGTCGGAGGGGTCGAACGTCAGCGAGTGATTGTCGGCGTGCACCTGCCAGCCCGCGGGCTGGATCGTCTTGCCCCCATCCTCGGTGACGCGGATGGTCATGTCCATGAGGTACACGCGGTCGTACTGATAGGGATCGGCGAAGATCTCGCCGTAGTATTCCGGGTCCTGCACCACGAAGTAGTTGCTGGCCATCTTCCAGTGCGCGCCGGCGTCGTCGGAGCGGTAGAAACCGCTCTTCTTCTCGGTGGCGCTGGTGGTGATGGTGGCGTAGACGACGTCGGGCTTCTGCGGCGAGATGGCAAGCGCGATGCGCCCGAGATCGGCGGTGGGGATGCCGTCGGTGAGCTTGTTCCAATGCGCGCCGCCGTCGATGGTCTTATAGATGGCGGATTCCGGCCCGCCCGCGACGATGATGCTGGTGTGCCGCCGCCGTTGATACGCTGCGGCGTACATCACGGCGGGATTGCGCGGGTCGACGGCCACGTCGGTTACGCCGGTGTCCTGGCTGATCTGGAGAATCGGCTTCCACGTTGCGCCGCCGTCGGTGGTCTTGTAGAGGCCGCGGTCTCCACCGCCGCTGAACAGCGGACCTTGTGAGGCGACGAGGACGACGTTGGAGTCGCGCGGATCGACCAGGATCCTGGCGATGTGCTCCGAGTTGCGGAGCCCGACGTTGTGCCAGGTCTTGCCGGCGTCGGTCGATTTGTAGACGCCGTCGCCCCAGCCGATGGCGCGCTGCGCCTGATTCTCGCCCGTCCCCAGCCAGACGGTGTCGGGATTCTTCGGATCGACCGTCACGCATCCCAGCGAGTATGCGCCGCCATCGTCGAAGATCGGCTGGAAGGTGACGCCGTGATTGGTGGTCTTCCACAACCCGCCCGACGCGGTGGCGACGTACCAGACGCTGCGATTGCGCGGGTCGACCGCCACGTCGGCGATGCGCCCGGAGGAAAACGTGCCCATGAGATTGCGGACCGGGAAGTCGCGCACGAGGTCGGGAGTGACGCGGAACTGCTGCGCGAGAAGGAGCACGGGAAGGAACAGAAGGGCGCGACGCATAGATAGAGGACAGTATAACCGGCGCGGTGTGGATGGCGTCGCTGGACGGCCAAGGGGAAGCGACGGCGACGAGACGGCCTTCATCCTTGCAAGCAGGCGAGACGCGAGCTACATTATGCGGGGTTCGACCGCGCGCCGAGCGACGTCCCGGCGGAGCGGACAGGCGCGCCTGCGCCATATCCATAACGAACCGGCCTGCATTCGGGAGACAACTGCATGTCCCATTGCGTCAGAGTCATCAGGCGGACCATCCAAGTTGCGGCGTGGTTTGCCTTATGCGCCCCTCTGTTGGCGCAGCGAGCGGAGGTTTACGGGTTGGGAGGCTACGCCCATGGCGCCGACAATTCCCCTGCGAACGGCGGTTTTTTCGGCGGCGGCGTGGGCATACGAGCGGTCAGCATCTTCGGAGTTCAAGGCGAGTTCTTGCAGGCTCGGGTGGAGCCGTTTCACTTCACTACCGGCGCGCTGAACCTGGTCCTCGAGAAACGAACCGGGAGAGTCCGGCCGGGCGGCATCGTTCTCGGAGTGGGAGGCGCCACCGACAACGGACGCGGCTACCTGTTCGCCCAAGCCGGCGCGGGAGCCGCCGTGATGTTGACCGATAGACTCTACCTGCGGCCGCAGCTCCGTGTCCAGGCGTGGGCTCAGATCTTCGGCTCGGACCGCACCTGCGTGTCGGCCGCCGTGGCGCTCGGCTACCGGTTCTGATCTTCCGGGTGTGTTGCAATGGGAATCTACCGTGAGCCATTCCACACCGACCGTCACCGAAATGACCGTGATCCCCGTCGCCGGGCGCGACAGCATGCTGCTCAATCTGAGCGGCGCGCATGGGCCGTTCTTCACGCGGAATATCGCGATCCTGCGGGACACCGCCGGTCACACCGGTGTTGGCGAGGTCCCGGGCGGCGAGAAGATCCGGCGGACGATCGACGACGCGCGCACGCTGGTGGTGGGACAGCCGATCGCGGCGCAGCACCGGATCGTGAACGCCGTGCTGCGGCAGTTCGCGGATCGCGACGCGGGTGGACGCGGATTGCAGACGTTCGACCTGCGCACCACGATCCACGCGGCCACGGCGGTCGAAGCGGCGCTGCTCGATCTGCTGGGGCAGTTCCTCGACGTGCCCGCCGCCGAACTGCTCGGGGAGGGAATGCAGCGGCAGCGGGTGCGTACGCTCGGCTATCTGTTTTACGTGGGCGATCGCCGCAAGACCGACCTGTCCTATGCGAGCGAACCCGCCGCCGGCGACGATTGGCATCGCCTCCGGCATGAGGAGGCGCTGACGCCGGCGGCCGTGGTCCGGCTGGCGGAGGCGGCGCAGGCGCGGTACGGTTTCCAGGATTTCAAACTGAAGGGCGGCGTGCTGCGCGGCACAGAGGAGATGGAGGCGGTGACCGCGCTGGCGCAGCGCTTCCCGGACGCGCGCATCACGCTCGATCCGAACGGCGCGTGGAGTCTCGACGAGGCGGTGGCGCTGTGCCGCCATCGGCGCGATGTGCTCGCCTATGCGGAGGACCCGTGCGGCGCGGAGGGCGGGTATTCGGGGCGCGAGGTCATGGCGGAGTTTCGCCGCGCCACCGGGATGCCGACGGCGACGAACATGATCGCCACCGACTGGCGGCAGATGGGCCATACGATCCAACTGCACTCGGTCGATATCCCGCTCGCCGATCCGCACTTCTGGACGATGCGCGGGTCGGTGCGCGTGGCGCAGATGTGCCGCGATTGGGGCCTCACGTGGGGATCGCATTCGAACAATCATTTCGACATCTCGCTGGCCATGTTCACGCAGGTGGCGGCGGCGGCTCCCGGGGAGATCACGGCGATCGACACGCATTGGATCTGGCAGGAGGGACAGCGGCTGACGCGCGAGCCGCTCGAAATCCGCGGCGGCGAGTTGAGTGTGCCGCAGCGTCCCGGGCTCGGCGTCGAGATCGACATGGCGCAGGTGGAGGAGGCGCACGCATTGTACGGGCAGCTCGGACTGGGCGGGCGCGACGACGCGACGGCGATGCAGTATCTCGTCCCGGGCTGGACGTTCGACCCCAAGCGGCCTTGCCTGGTGCGCTAGACTGTGGGTGTTATGCGTTGCTGTTTACTGTTCGTAGCTGTGGTAGCCAGCGCGCAGCAGCCGGACCCCAGGGGCTTTGTGAACGAGCGCCTGCTGCGTCAGAATTTCGCTAAAAACGCGCTAAACGCGGCCGTGGCGGCGCGTAAGGCCCCCGCCGCGGGGCCCGCCACCTGCGCGATTCCGCTGTTGGAAGTGCCCCTGCAAAAGGACGTCGACAGGCAGATGATTCTGCCGCAGGGCGGCAAGACGGGGGATGAGAAGATGATCCTCCCAACGATTCCGGTCTGCCCGAAGCGGTAACCCTACTGGCGGGTGCGGCGGTTCGGTTGCGGCTCGGGCATCGGGTTGATAGGCTCGGTCGGATCGGGAGACGAGTCCGGGTTGGGAAACGGCTCCTTCGAGAACTCGATCTCCCAATAGGAACGCCCGTGCACATAGAGGCGGGGCTGCCGGCCCGCGACGGTGTCCGTTTCGCCTTCGCCGACGCCTAAGACCTGCGGATAATAACCCGCATCGTAAGTGACTTTGCCGAGCATCTTGACGGGCGGGGTCCACTCTCCCGGATGGCTCAGGTCGGGATTGAACGTGACATAGATTCCCTCCTGCGGCCAATTCGGTTTGCAGCAGGCATGGCTCATGAGCACCACGTACGATTCGAGGTAAGTGTTCCAGTGGATGGACGGGCCCCAAAAGGAATTCGTGTCCGATTGTTGCCAGGCGACGGCAGCCCGGAAGATCGGAGTCACACGCCCGCCCAGGCCGGGCTCCGCCCATTCGCCGTTGCAGTATTTCCAGACAGCGCCGGCGGGGTCTTCGAGATCCGCGAAAGCCATGCGCGCGATCGCGACACCTTGCCCCGGCAGGTCGCCTCCGTAGTTGTCGAAGAGAAAGTAGAAATACTCCTTGTCGCGGTCCAGGATCACCGAGAAATCGCCATGGCCGCCGGCGAAGAAGCCGTTCTTCGCGCTGCAATCGGGCGCATCGCCGGTTTGCAGGACAATGCCGAGATCGTGGAAGCTGATTCCGTGATCGTAGGAAACGACTGCCCCGATGCGGGGAACGGTCAGCTTCGAGCCGGGGCAAACCCCGCCGGGCTCGTTATGGTACCAGCCGTAAAGTATGCCATTGGGATCCTGCCAGACCGATTCGATCCACATCGGAAGGTGTGCGGCGCTGTCCAGCCAGACGGGCTTCGTGTCGTATTGGGAGAACTGGTCGCGGCCATGGCTGACCAGTTGGACTCCGGTCGAATTCAGGATCGAGAGTTGGCCATCGCTCCAGAAGCCTGGGCTATTGGAATCGGCGCGCGTCGGCATGATGACCGGCTGCGCGGCGTGTAATAGAGCGCTCTGGGCGAAAGCCGGAGTGGAGGCGCACAGGAGTAGCCAGCAGAAAATGAGAAATCGCACCTGCTATCGAGACGCCACCGCCCCAAAAGAGGTTACCCAATTGGGGACTTCCGTTCTCACTGCAGGTTCGAGCGCGCGACTCGCGGACTGTCGTAGCAAAGATCCAGGCCGGCGGTGTCAAAGACGACGGGCGGAGAGACTGGTTCGGGAAGGCGGATGCGCACCGCCAGTTCCGCGACGGACCGGTCGTATGGGAAGCACTTCACATGAACCGGCGCTTTAGTCCTCTCCGACACCTTCACCAATTGCTCCGTGGGGAGGGCTCGCAATTCGAATTGTGCCTGCTTGTGTGTCCACAGGTAGGAACACTGGTGGAGAATCATCACTACGGCCAGGATCGCGACCGGAGAGTAGCCATGCTTCGGAGCGGTTCGCGCGTGAAATTCGAGCACCGCGACAGCCACCAGCAGCGCGAGGCCGACGCTCGCCAGATAGGTGTGGCGGCTTGGCACAAACGGCATGTAGGTCAAAAAGCAATAGGGCAGGAAGGTGATGGCAGCCCATGTGGCGGAAATCCACAGGACGTGGGACCATCCCCGGGTTTTCCAGACGCATAACGCGACGATGGCGGCAAGACCCCAGATCCACAGCAGGCCCTTGGTGCTCCACAGCATCACGCGCAGGAAGGGGGCATGGATCGAGAACGTCCCGGCGTCGTTGAAGTGCAGGTGCGAATTGCGCGCCGCGAAGATCGCGCCGAAGTATATCGCCGCGATCACAGCGAATGGGAGCACCCGCCACGCCACCACGCGCCAGCCGCGCCGGTGAAGCGCCGCGGCGAGCAACAGCAGGGGAGGCACGACCACCGCGGACTCCTTGGAGGCCAGGGCGAGCAGGTAGAACGCCAGGGAGCACCAATAAGCGGAACGGGCAGGCGCTTCCGATTGCAACCACCGCGTCCATGCCAGGAAACTGAGCAGGACGAAACAGAAGACCAGCAACTCCGGAAGAGCGGAATACCAAATGACCGCTTCGTGGTGCCGTTGGGAGACAGCGAAAAAGCACGCAGCCACGGCAGAGACTCGCCAGCCGATGGGCCTCCACATCCCCATCGCCAGGACCAGAAACGAGTTCAAGACGTGGAGCGCCAGGCTGGAGACATTGAAGGCGAAGGGAGCCGCGCCGAACCAGCGCTCGGTCCAGTAGGTCAGGATCAAAGATGTAGCGCGGCTGCGATACAGCACGTCCTGCGCGAGCGCCGGCCACCCCGAGACCGGGCCGTACCGCCGGCCCAGCGCGATCTGGAGGTAATCGTCGGAGATGAACGGCAGCCACAACGCGCGGCCATAGGCGAGCAGCGAGAGCAGGGTAATAGCGGCGCACACAAGGCCCATGGTCCGGGCGGAAAGGGCGCCGGCGGGGCGAGCGCCATTCCGGCAAAAGGGAAGGACCACCAGACGAAAGAACAGCGCGCACAATTGCAGGAACGTGGTGCAGAGCGAGCGCACGCGGAAGAATTGCGACCGCCCGTGCAGGCGGGGATAGTGGTGAACCGGAAGCTCCACCACTTTGGCGCCGCTCATTTCGATGCGGCGCACGAGTTCCACGCAAATTGTGCCGCTGCTCGACTGGAGCGCCGCCCAATCGAGGACGCTGCGCCGGATGAGGCGGAAGTCGCAATCGATGTCGCGCAGCCGGATGCGGAAGAGGCGGCGCGCGAACTGGTTGTAGAGCCAGCCGATGGCCACCCGATGCCACGGATCGCTGCGTTTCAACTTGTAGCCGTTGACGAGGCCGGCATCGGGCGTCACGGCCTCGAGCAGCGGCAGGAGGTCGGCCGGGTCGTATTGCCCGTCGCCATCGGTATAGAAGACAAACTCCTTGGTGGCATTGGCAAAGCCGGAGCGCAGGGCGGCCCCATATCCGAGATTCCGCGGATGCGTGACGATCTTGAGGAATGGCGCATAAAGCCGCGCCAGGCGAGCGAGCACCGCGCCGGTGCCGTCGGCGCTGCCATCGTTGACGACGATCACCTCGTAATCGCGAACCGCGCGCCGCAGCACGGCGAATGTCCGCGCCAGAAGATCCGGCAGCGACTGCGCATCATTGTATGCCGGAAAGAACACCGACACACCGGAGGGGAAGACACACCCCTCCCCGATGGACTCAGAGTGTTTCACCCAAAAATACCCGTTTCGACTTTTTTATACGACTGTTGAAGCGATTATGTCACTGGCCACCCGTCGGGGTCGATACGGGCGTTGTCGTATGTCAACGCGCTTCGGCGTTCGCCGCCTGAATCAGCGCCTTGATGTAGCCGTACCCGAAGGCGTACGACTGTAACAAGCCGGGGTCGTCGGGGTGCTTCGGCATGTGATCGGGACAGATCGAGCCGGCAAACTGCGTATCGCGCAGGATGCGCATGACGGCCAGGAAATCCATCTCGCCTTCGTCGGGATAGACCTCTTCGAAGTCGCCCAGTCCGCCGCGGATGTTGCGCATGTGGATCTGGTGGATCTTGCCGCGTTTCCCGAGATACTCGACAATCGGGAGGACTTCGGTCTTCGGGTTCCGGAGCCCTTCGGCGGTGGTGCCGAGGCACAGCTGGAAGCCGTTGTAGGGGCTCTCGACCACCGCCTCGTACCGCTTGATGGCGTCGAAGACCGAGGGCGAATCCCAGTTGTCGGCGCCTTGATAGCCGAACGGCAGCCCGGGCGGATCGTAGGGATGGCAGGCGAGCCGGACGTCGTACTGTTTGGCGACGGGAACCGCCTTGCGCAGGAAATTCGTGATGCGTTCCCAATAGTCATCCGACGTGACGCGCCCGGCCTTGCCGACGGGCAGTTCCTTCCAGTTGTCCTCCAGCTTGAAGCCGGCATACGTGACATTGCCGCGTCCGGTGGTCTGGCGGTTGCGGCGGATCGGGATCGCCGTCCAGTGATAGGTGATGATCTTGACGCCGATGCGCGAGGCCTTTTCGATATTCCCGAGGATGTTGTCGAGCGCGCGGTCGCGTTCTTCTCCCTTGGGAAGGGCGATATAGTCGGCGTCCATGCGGATGGCCTCGATGGTCACGCCGCGGCGGCCGCAGTCGTCGCGCATCTTCTGCAGCTCGTCGAGATTCCAGCGATTGCGGAGCTGGATGGTGAGGTGCTTGACGCCATAGCGCAGGTTGTAGTCGAGGTTTTGCGGAGAGGTGATGCCTGGCCCGGCGACGGAGTGATAATCGCCGCCCACGTGCATGAGGAGGTTCTTCCGCGCGGCGGGCGCGGCGGGAGTTTGGGCCGCGGCAGCGGCGGGAGTGAGGAGAAACGAGCGTCGTTTCATGCGCTCTATGGTAATGGAATTCCGCGCAATAAATCGGCCTGGCCCATGGCGCGGGTGAGCGTGGCCTTGGCGACGTTGTGAGCGTACAGGCTCGAGATGTAGTCCTGCTCCGCCATCGCCACCGATTCCTGGGCCTGCACCACTTCGATGGTATCGGCGACGCCCGCGGCGAAGCGGTCGCGCGCCTGCGTCAGGGTCTCCTGGGAAAGCGCGCGATTGCTCTGCGACACGCCAACCTGGTTGGCGGCCGACGTCAGATCGAGAAACGCCACGCGCACCTCGGCGTCGATGCGGCCGCGCAGATCCTGGAATTCGGCGCGGCGCTGGGCCAGGCCAGCTTCGGCCTGCTCGATTTCGCCCTGCACGCGGCCTCCCTGGAAGATCGGCAACCGCACCGCCCCGGAGACCGCGAAGGTCCCGTGGGAGTTTTGCGGGGAAGGGCCGATCACGCCATAATCGCCGGAGATCTGCACCGTCGGGTAGCGTTCGGCGGCGGCGGCTTTGCGGGCCAGCTCGGCGGCGCGAAGCTGCGACTCGGCGGCCTTCAGGTCCGAGCGGTTGGCGTAGGCACGGGTCAGGGCCTGCTCGAGCGTGATGCCGCTCAGGGGCGCATACAGCAGCGTGTCGGTAAGCGTGAACTCCTGGCCGGGCGGCAGTCCGATGAGGCGGCCGAGGCCGATCTTGAGCTTCGCCAGATCGTTCTCCACGGCGTACAGGCGCTGCTGCTCCACCTGCAGCTCGACCTGGCTGCGGGTGACGTCGATGCGCGGCACGACGCCGGCGTTGTGGCGGTCGAGGGCCTGCCGGTGGGTCGCCTGGGCGGTCGCGACCTGGGCGCGGGTGGTCTCGACGCGCGCCGTGGCGGCCAGGATCTGCAGGTAGGAGCCGGTGACGGCGAGCACGATGAGGTCGCGCGTGTCCTGCGCGGCGAACTGCGCGGAGCGGACGTTTTCCTGCGCGGCGCGATAGTTGCGGATGCGCGTGAGGTCGAAGACGCTTTGCGTGGCGCCGGCGCGCAGATCGAAGTAATGGAACGGCCCGACGATTTGCGGCACGCCGGGGAAGCCGGAGAATCCGAGCGCGGCGAGATTCGTCTGCTGGTCGTTGACGAGGAGATTGCCGGCGACGTACGGCAGCAGCGCGCTGCGCTCGATCGTGCGCGCCGCCTCGGCGAGCCGCACGCTCTGCTGGTTGACGATGGCGCCGAGGTTGGACTGGAGGCCGCGGCGGACGGCCTCTTCGAGCGAGAGGGACAACGCCGCGCCCGGCGCCGGCGCGGAGGGCACGCTTCCCTGGTACGCCCCCTGCACCTGCACGGTGCTGGTGATCGTGTTGACGCTCTGCAAGCCCGCGGGCAGCGGGTTTTGCACGGTGAGGACGCCGCCCGCCTGCCCGGAGCGGCCGGAAAGCGGCAGTTGCAGGGGACGGCTGGAGGGCGGAGCGGCTTGCGGCGGGGGCGTCTGGGCGCGCAGTCCCGCGGTAACAGCGATCGCCAATAGAATACGTTTCGTCATCATGACTCCACTTCTCACGTTACGGGAGAAACGGCGCCCGTTGTCAAAGCGCGGGCGTGCCTGCCGCTACAATCGTTAGCGCATGTTCTCCTCGCGTTTCCACTGGGATTTCCGCCCCAACCGCGTCACCGGGCTATTGGCCGAAAAGCGGCGCGCGGGGGCGCGCGTTCTGGATCTCACGGAATCGAACCCGACGCACGCGCGACTGGCTTATCCGGCGGAGATCGTTCGCGCGTTCGAGGATCCGCGCGTGTTGTCTTACGAACCTTCGCCGGCGGGACTGCCGGAAGCGCGCGAGGCCGTGTCGCGGTATTACGCGCAACGCGGGCGGGAGGCCGCGGCCGATCGAATTCTGCTCACGGCCAGCACCAGCGAAGGGTACGCGTACCTCTTCAAACTGCTGACGGACCCCGGCGATCACGTCCTCGTGCCGCGCCCTTCGTATCCTCTATTCGAGTTTCTCGCCACGATGGAGAACGCCGCCGTGCGGCAGTACCCGCTCGTCTATCACGGCGGATGGTCGATCGATCTCGACGCGTTGCGCGGCCTGGTGACAGAGCGGACGCGGGCCATCGTGCTGGTGAATCCGAATAACCCGACCGGGTCGTACGTGAAGGCCGGGGAGTGGGAGGCGCTGGCGGAATTGGGCGTGCCCCTGATCTCGGACGAGGTGTTCGCGGATTACGGCTTCGTGGACCGGCCGGCCGGCTGTCCCACGTATACGATGAGCGGCCTCTCGAAGGTGGCGGGGCTGCCGCAGATGAAGCTGGGATGGATCGTGGTGGACGGGCCCGGGCATCGCGAGGCCATGGAGAAGCTGGAGTGGATCGCCGACACGTACCTCTCGGTGAGCGCGCCGGTGCAGCATGCGGCGGCGCGGCTGCTCGAGCTGGGCGCCGGGGTGCAAGGGCAGATCCGCGCGCGGACGGCCGCGAATCTCGCATTCGCGCGCGAGGCGCTGGCCGGGACGGCGGCGGATGTGCTGCAGGTGGAGGCAGGCTGGAACATCGTGGTGAAAGTGCCGCGGGTGCGCAGCGAGGAGGAGTGGGTGCTCGAACTCCTGGGGAAGGAGGACGTGCTGGTGCAGCCCGGGTATTTTTACGATTTCGAAAGCGAGGCTTATCTGATCCTCAGCCTGCTGACTCCCCCGCCCGTGTTTCGCGAGGGAGCCGGCAGATTGAAGGGATTGCTACCTTAGCGCGTCGTTGCCGCTGCCACGCTCTGAACTTAATTTCCGCCGCGGCCGCCACGGCCTCCGCGGCCACCGGCGGGCTGCGGAGCGGGAAGGTCGACGCGGGGGAGCTTATCCGGACGGGTCGCGGCGTTGTACACGAACGCCGCTTCGATGATCGCCATCTGCTTCATGTCGGCGGGTTGGATGCGGTCGTAGACGTCCATGTTGGAGTGGTGGGTGCGGGTGTCGTAGTCCATCGGGTCCTGGATGAACTGGAAGCCCGGCAGGCCGACCGCCGTGAAGGAAAGGTGGTCCGTTCCGCCGGTGTTGCGGATCGTGATGGAGCCGGGAGTCAGGTCCTTCATGGCGGCGAACCACTGCTCGAAGATCGGACGCATCATCTCGTTCCCCTGCAGGTAGACGCCGCGGATGCGGCCGGTGCCGTTATCGATGTTGAAGTAGCCGTCGAGATTGGCGTGCTCGGGGAGGGTCTTCATGACTTCGGGATCGGCGAAGTGATCCTTCACATATGCCTTGGAGCCGAGCAGCCCTTCCTCTTCCCCGCCCCACAGGCCGATGCGCACGGTGCGATCCATCTTGAGGTTGAGCGACTTGAGGAGGCGCATGACCTCCATGGCGACGGCGCTGCCGGCGGCGTTATCGGTGGCGCCGGTGCCATAGTGCCAGGAATCGAAATGTCCGCCGACCATGACGACTTCATTCGACTTGCCCGTGCCGGGAATTTCGCCGATCACGTTGAAGGAATCGGTCTTGGTGGTGTCGAAATCGGTCTTGATGTCGAACATCAGCTTCACCGGGGTGTTGTGCTGCAACAGGCGGGCGACGCGATTGTAATGCTCGGCGGTGATGGAAATCGAGGGGACGTTGCCAGTGTCCATGCGAGTGGAGGCGCCTCCGCCGAACAGCGTGCCGCTCTGGCCGCGCTCGGAGGCCGACAACGTGCCGGCGACTTTCTCGTCTTTCCAATAGGACCGCATTTTCTCCTGGAAGGCGCGGAACTCCTCGGGAGTCATGTTGCCGCGTCCACCGAAAGCGCCCGCTCCGCCGCGTCCGCCGCGTCCGCCGGCGCCGGTGGGGATCAGCTCGGTGGCCATTTCGGTGAGCTCCTCGGGGGTATACCGGCGCGCCAGTGCGGTCGTCGGGAATGTGAGCTCGGGAGGCGCAACGGTCAGGATGTACTTGCCCGCGAGCTTGCCGTGGAACTTCTCCATATCGGCGGCGGTCTGAATCTGCGCCAGCATCGCCTCGCCGGTGACCGGGCCGTTGGTGCCGCTGGTCCACGCCACCGGAACCCCGATGATCGGCATATAGGTCGGCTCGACCATCGCTCCGCTATAGGAAGACACCTGCCAGCTCGGGATCGGGTTGTCCTTCGGAGTGGCCCATTTTTCCAGGTGGACGTTGGCGAGGCCCCATTCCTGCATCTGTTTGACGGCCCAATCGCCCGCGGCGCGGAATTGGGGTGAATTGGTCAAACGCGGACCGTACTGATCGGTGAGTTTGTGCATCAACTCCATGACTTTGGAGTTGTTTCCCAACTCGTCGGTCTTGATTTTGTGAATGACGTTCAGGTCGATACGCTCCTGCGCCGTCAACAGGGCAGGCACGAGCATAGAGAACAGGGCTATAGCGGTTGTTTTTCGCATAAAAGGACTTGATTCTCAAACAAGGCGGCAGCGACCCGGCATAGGTTACCGGCCCGCCGCGGCAGTTGCATACTTCTTCCACAGGGTGGGGTCGGCCAACATCTTGATAAATAAGCCTCCGACCACCGATCGCGCCTGGAATCCCTGCTGCTTGCCGGTCACCGTGTCATACCAGTCGGTCAGGGGCACGCGGCTGGGCGATTCATTGGAAAAGCGCCACGCGGGCGCGACCAGCTTGTCGAAATCGGCGCGATTTTCGGCCAGGGTGGCGGTCCACAGGACCCAGTCGAGCTTGGTGTAATCGCGACGGTTGTCGAGCGGCAGGCCGTAGGCATTCTGCTTGGTGAGGTAGAACGCGATCTCGCTGCGGGCGATCTCGGGCGGGAAGATGCCGAGGCCCAAAAGCTTGTCCCATACGAGGTTATACTTCTGGCTCCAGGTGCCAGGCTTATCGAAGGCAAGGCGGTAGTGGCCGCCTTCGGCGGCGAGCCCGGCCCACTTGCGCGCGAACTCCTGCGCGGTCTTACGATACTCGGCGGCTTCGCTCTGGTGGCCCGTCATACCGGCGAGCATTCCATAGGCGCCGAGGGCGAGGATCGCCTTGATCGACAGATTCGCATTGTGCGCCAGATGACCGGCGAAATCGTCGGTGGAGAGCTGATTTTCGGGGTCGAGACCCTTTTCTTTCAAATACTGTGCCCATTTGGTGAGTTGCGGCCAGTATTTCGCGGAGAAATCGGCGTTGCCTTCGACCTTCGCCAGCGCGGCCATCATCAGCAGCATGTTGCCGCTCTCCTCGACGGGCATCTGGTTGGTCTCGGTCCGCTCTCCGCCGCCGTACACCTGCCCGTTGGCTTGTGGGTACGTGCCAAGATCGTGCGGCGCGAAGGGCCACGGCCAGCGATCCATGCGCGCGTAGTCGAGGACCGGCTGAAGTTGCGCGCGCAGCAGCAACGGATTGAAGAGCAGCCCAAAGGGGGCGCTCGGATAGATGACGTCGACGGTGGCGATGCAGCCGTTGCTGAAATTCTCCTTGGGGAAGTAGAGGGGCGTGCCGTCGATATCGGCCACCAGTTTGTGTGCGGCGAGCGTCTGGCGATAGGCGAGGATGGCGAGCCCGGCATAGGCGTCGCCCCCGGCCCGTTTGAGGTCGGCGGTCAGCTCGTCGTCGAACTTCCGCGACCGGGCCAACAGGGAATCGTGCTCCTGGCGCGCGGCGCGCAACAAATCGCTCGCTTCCGCGCCCTTCCGCCGCCACCAGGGACGTTCGCGGCGCTGGAAGTACTCGATCGAATAAAGGTCGTCGAAGGCCAGCATGAGGTAGCGGGCGCCGGGGCGTGGGAAGTCGATGGTGTAGGCGAGGACGGGATTGCGCGGGCTCGACAGGTCGTCGCTCTCGGGGAGTTTGCCGGCGGCCTCGAACGCGGCGCGCGCGGCATTGCGGTCGATGGCCGCCTGGGTCACGCCTTCGGCGCGGTCGGCGGCAAGGTAGAGGTAGCCCCAATCGATGCGCAGATCGTCGCCGCGCTTGGCCAGCACGGACTGTTCGCGCGAGCCCATGCGCAGGACGGGCTGTCCGTCCAACTGGTAGCGCGCGGCGAGGACGGCCTGTTCCGGGGTATTGACCACGAGGTCGGCGCCGGCTTCGAAGTAGACGGACGCGGCGTGCGCGGCGCCATCCGAGGACGCGACGGTCCATTCGATGTAAGTCAGCGGGCGGGAAAGCACGTCGAGGTCGTTGGGGAGCGCGGGAGTCAGAAAGGTGAGGCCGATTTTGACGCCGTGGCCGGAGAATTCGTACACGGTGCGCGTGGGCAGGACTTCGAGGCGCGTCTGTTCGAGTGCGGGCAGGCGCTGCGGATCGCGGCCCATGACGCGGAAGGTTTGGCCGTCGATGCGCGCGAGGGCGGCGAGGGTGTTCGGTTTGCCGGTCCAGTGTCTGGTGTTGTCGGCGGTGAGGCGGTCGGACATCGACCAGATGCTGAAATACGGATCGTGGGCCACCAGGGGGACAGCCGGCGGACGGGATTGGGCAAGGGCCGCGAGGGCGCAGAGAGCCAGCGGCGCGGCGCGAAGTGTACGATGTATCGCCATTTTCTCGTTTTAACGGTACAATAAAAGCATGGCCAGAGGTTGGGAAAGCAAGTCGGTCGAGGCGCAGATCGACATGGCCGAGCAGCAGCACCGCAGCGCCGTCTTGAATGCACCGGATCCCGCACAACTGAATCTGATCCGCCAGAAGGAGACAATCCTTCTCTCGCGTACCCGCATCCTCCGTGAAATGAATGACGCGCAAAATCCGCGCTATAAGGCCCTTCTCAACAAGGCCTTGGCGGACTTGGACGCGAAACTGTCAACCATCGCAGCCGATTAGGCTCATACGGCCGTGTTTCGCACAGGTTCTCTGTGATCAGAAACACGGCCGTTCTGTTTTGCGGCGCCCGAATTGCACGGTTGTATCGACGTGCACCGCTTTTTGGTTTGCTGCGCGTTGGCCGCGCTTCTGGCGCCTGAAACGCGCGCCTATTCCGTCCTGACGCACGAGGCGATTATCGACAGCGCGTGGGACGGCAACATCAAACCGCTGCTGGTGCAGCGATTTCCCCAAGCCACCGAAGCCGAGCTGACCAAGGCGCACGCTTACGCGTATGCCGGTTCGATCATCCAAGACATGGGGTATTACCCGTTCGGCAGCAAGCTGTTCAGCGACCTGCTGCACTACGTCCGCAGCGGCGACTTTATCGTCAACCAGATTAAGGAATCGCGGGACTTGAACGAGTATGCATTCTCGCTGGGCAGTCTGGCGCATTATGCGGCGGACACGGCGGGTCATTCGGTGGCGGTGAATCGGGCGGTGCCGGTGGAGTATCCCAAGCTGCGGCAGAAATACGGCAACGTGATCACGTACGAGGACGATCCGACGGCGCATATGCGGGTGGAGTTCAGTTTCGACGTGTTGCAAGTAGCGCGCGGCGATTACGCGCCGAAGTCGTATCACGATTTCATCGGTTTCGAGGTGTCGAAGGAGTTGATGGATCGCGCCTTCAAGGACACCTACGGGCTCGAGCTGAAGGACGTGTTCAGCAACCTCGATCTGGCCATCGGGACGTACCGCCATACCGTCAGCGCGATTATTCCGGAGATGACGAAGGTGGCGTGGAAGCTGAAAAAGGACGACCTGATGAAGGCGACGCCCGGGTTATCGCGCCGGAAATTCGTCTATAACCTCTCACGGGGCAGCTATCACAAGGAGTGGGACGGGGAATACGAGAAACCGGGGATCGGCGCGCGGTTCCTGGCGGTGGTGCTGCGGGTGATGCCCAAAGTCGGACCGTTCAAGGCGCTGGCGTTCAAGGCGCCGACACCGCAAGCGGACAAACTCTTCCAGGACAGCTTCGACAAAACGATGGACTCTTACCGGGCGCTGTTGAAGGAGCAGAGCGCGCAGCAACTTGGCCTGGTGAACCGCGATTTCGACACCGGAGAAGCGACGCGCCTCGGTGAATACCGGATGGCGGATAAGGCTTATTCCAAACTGGCGGTGAAGCTGGCCGAGAAGGATGCGGCGGCTGTGGATCCCAAGCTGCGGGAGAACATCCTGGCGTTCTTCAAGGATCTGAACCTGGCGACCGCGGTCAAGGAAGATCCCAAGGAGTGGCAGGCGACGGTCGCGGCGGTCGAGAAGCTTCGGTCGACCAGCCACTCGAATTAACGCGGAATTCTCCCTCTCTGTCACAACTCCTCCATCCGTAGCGTAATATCGTCTAAGCGAAGTTATCTATGAAGCGCTACCTGCTGCTTGCCCTCCTGGTGGCCTCGACCGCCGCCGCTCAGACCCGAAAAGCCTCCCCGATGCTCGACGCGCTCAAGACGGAGCTCGCCCGCTCGATGGAGCAGTTGAAGAAGCAACCCAACCCGCCATACTTCCTCAGCTACGAAGTCGTGGAGACGGAAGCGGCGGGCGCCACGGGGTCGTTCGGCACGCTGGTCTCGAGCAACCCGCACAACCGCTTCCGGGCGCTCTCGATCGACCTACGCGTCGGGGACTACAAGCTCGATAACACGCACCCGATCCGCGGCTCAGGGCCGATTCTGGGGGACAACTTCAACATGTATCCGCTGCCAATTGAAGACGACCCGCAGGCCATCCGGGCGCTCATCTGGTACTTCACCGACCAGAAATACAAGCGCGCGGTGGAGCAGTTGATCTCCGTGAAGACCAATGTCAAGGTCAAGGCCGACGAGACGGACAAATCCGGGGATTTCTCCCCGGCCAACGCCGAGACATTCGCCGAGCCGGACCCGTCCCCGTTCCGGGTGGACATCCAGCCCTGGGAAGACAAGGTGCGGCGGTACACCGTGCCGTTCCAGCGTTATGGCAACATCTATTCGGCGCAGGCGGCCTTCACCGCCACCCGGTTGAACCGCTGGTTCGTGTCGAGCGACGGGGCTTCGCTCGAGACCGCCGACTCGAATTACCGGCTCATGATCTCGGCCTTCAGCAAGGCCTCCGACGGAATGGAGCTGCCGAAGTACGAGTCGTTCTACTCATCGACGTTGCAGGGGCTGCCCTCGGATGAAACCGTCATGGCCGCGGTGCAGAAGATGACCAAGGATCTGATGGCGCTGAAAACGGCTCCGGTGATGGACCCTTATGTGGGACCGGCGATTCTTTCGCCGCGCGCCACGGGTGTCATCTTCCACGAGATTTTCGGCCACCGCATCGAGGGACAGCGGGAGAAACGCGAGAACGAAGGCCAGACGTTCCGGGACAAGATCGGGCAGAAAGTGCTGCCGGAATTCCTCTCGGTCCACTCCGACCCGACCGTGCGCAAGATCGGCCCGACCGAACTGGTGGGCTTCTACAAGTTCGATAACGAGGGCGTGAAGGCGCGCCGAGTGACCGTCGTCGAGAACGGCGTACTCAAGACCTTTTTGATGTCGCGGCTGCCGGTGGATGGCTTTCCCGAATCGAACGGCCATGGGCGCCGCGCGCCGGGATATAACATCGCGGGGCGGCAATCGAACCTGCTGATCAGCGCTTCCAAGACGGTCGCGCGCGACGAGCTCAAGAAGTTGCTGCTGGAAGAGGCCAAAAAGGCGAACCTTCCGTACGGGCTGTACTTCGAAGACATCGCGGGCGGCTTCACCACCACGGGGAGGAGCAACCCGAACTCGTTCGAAGTGATTCCGATCATGGTCTACCGCATCTATCTTGACGGGCATGAGGAACTGGTGCGCGGCGTCGACCTGATCGGCACGCCGCTGACGGTGTTCACGAAGATCCTCGCGGCGGACGACCAGATGGCGGCGTTCAATGGGACGTGCGGCGCCGAATCGGGGCCGGTGCCGGTGGCGGCGGCCGGTCCGGGTCTGCTGCTCAGCCAGATCGAGGTGCAGAAGAAGCCCAAATCGCAAGAGCTCTCGCCCATTCTGAGCCCGCCGTTCGACGACAAATTCTGAGATGGAGAGGCCATAGCCATGAGACTGAAACCGATTTCGCAAATTCTGAGCATGGTTCTCCTGAGCGCGGCGGCCGCGTCCGCGGCGGAAGACGTCGTCATGAAAGCGATGCGCGACGAGTTGGCGCGCTCCATGAAGAAGCTGCAACTGGAGAGCCTGCAAAAGCCGTATTTCGTCGCCTACCGGGAGGTCGAGCAGGACGGATGCACCGCCACCGCCAGTTTTGGCGCCCTCATCAGCGGAGCCTGCGTGCAGCCTCAGGCCGGACGGCCGCGCAGCCGCAACATGAGCGTCGAGGTGCGGGTGGGCGATTACGCGCGCGACAACACCAATTTCTACGCGTTCCAACTGGGCTCGTCCGGTGTGATCCGGTTTGTCAGCGGGGGCGGCATGTCGATCCCGCTCGACGACAATTACGACGAGATCCGCCGGCAACTGTGGGTGGCGACCGACAGCGCGTATAAGACCGCGCTGGATGTCTACGCGAAGAAGAAGGCCGCGCTCGAGCATCGCACGCGAACCGACGAAGCGCCCGATTTCAGCAAGGAGCAGCCCGTCACCGACGCCGAATCGTGGCCCGCCATTGCGTGGGACCGCAACGCCGTCGAGAGCCAGGTGAAGGCCCTGTCGGCGCTCTTCCGGAGCGCGTCGAACATCGAGAATTCGGAGGCGCGGTTCAACGGGTTGAACGTGCTGACCCGGTATGTCAATTCCGAAGGGACGTCGTTTACGCGACAGGCGTCGAGCGTGCAACTGGTGATCGCGGCTACGACGCAGGCGGTAGACGGGATGCCGATCTCGGATTTCGACGCGTCCTTCGGCCGGTCGATGGCGGAGCTGCCGACGCGCGAGGAGATGGCGAAGCGGATCCGCGAGATGCAGGCGCGGATCGAGAAGCTGCGCGTGGCGCCGCTGGTGGATCGATACAACGGCCCGGTGCTGTTCGAAGGGCAGGCGGCGGCGGAGATCGTGCTGCAGGCGATGGGCAATGCGGTGATCGGGATGCCGCGGATCGTGGTGGACGACAGCCGCTTCGAGCGCCTGTTCGCGTCCGACGGCGATTTCGCGGATAAGATCGGCAACCGCGTCTTGCCGGATTTCCTCAGCCTCATCGACAACGCCTCGCTGCGGGATCTCGCCGGCAGGCCGCTGATGGGCGGTTACCAGGTGGATGAAGACGGGGTCAAGTCGCGGCCGTTTACGATTATCGATAAGGGATATCTCAAGGGGCTGTTGCGCACCCGCGCGCTGATTCCGAACACCGCGGAGAGCACCGCCAGCCGGCGCGGGCCCGGTCCGACGCCGAGCAATCTCCTGCTGACGAGCGACAAGGGGCTCGCGCCGGAACAGCTCAAAGCGCGGTTTCTGGAGGTGCTGAAGCAGCGCGGCAAGGAGTACGGAATGGTCGTCCGCCGCATCAACAATGCGATGATCGGCGCGCAGACCGTGGGACGCGGGAACACCATCCTCATCACCAATCGCGGCAACGGCGCGATCGACATGGAACCGGTGATCGAGGCATACAAGCTGTATGCGGACGGCCGCGAGGAACTGGTTCGCAATGTGACCATCAACGGGCTGACGATCGCGGCGTTCAAGGATATTGTCGCGGTGTCGGATGCGCCTACGGTGTATACGGTCCCGTTCCGGATCAAACGCACCAACCCGTCGACGGCGATGTCGATCATGATGGCGGGACCGCTGATCGTCTCGGTGGCGACGCCGTCGCTGTTGTTCGAGGACCTGGCGTTGGCGCGGCCGACGGGCGAGATTCCGCATCTGCCGGTGACGCCGCATCCGTCGTTCGCGAAGTAAGGCGGCAAAGGCGGATTCACCGCAAGACTCGCGGTTTCGGCTTGCGCCGTGGGATTTCTTCTTGACCCTACCTGGCGCCCACGATGTAGTCTTCGAGGTGGATGGCGGGGATGCGGAGATCGCGGCGGATCAGGTCGATGGGGCGCTCCACGGCGACGTGAACGGTCGCGGCGGGGCGGAGTTGCCATCTGCCGTTCGGTTCCGGGCCCACTGCGAACAGCTCGACCGGGGTCAGGCGCGGGAAGTCGGCGCCTTCAGGATACATGCCGGCCCAATGGCCGCTGACCACGACCATCGAATCCGCGGCGCGGACGGTGTAGAGGATCTTCTGCGCAGGGTAACGAAGGGGCACGCGGCACCAGAGCAGTGGCGTGCCCCCGCCGTCGGGCAGATTGACGTCGCCGAAGCCGGGGATCCTGGTCCAGCCCGAATTGGGAAGGATGGTGATGGCGGCTTGCGGTTCGTAGAGGACCACGCCGAAGATCGCGCCGATCGACACCGGTTCGCCCCGCAAACGCTCCAAGGTCTGGCGGTCAAGATAGAGCGAGAGCCAGTCATCGGAACGGCGGGCGATGAATTGCCCTTGCCAGGCCCCCAGGTGGCTCCAGGGGTCGCCGCGGCTGCTCTGCATGCTCACGCTTCCCATGCGGAGGTCGACGAGGTCGCGGTCGCGTCCGGCGACCCGTATCGGGATTTCGACGTGGACCCGATCGTCGGGTACGGCGGAGGGGTAATCGGGAACGAAGCGGCCCCGTTCCGGGGCAAATACGACCGCGATCTCAGGATGCGCGGCGGAGACCGGAGCCGGGGCCGGATCCTGCGCTTGCGAAGGCCAGCCCGAGGACACGAACAACCCGGCGCACACCAGGGCCACGACCGTCCGCGCCGCCGCCGTCTGGCGGCGCGCATACTGCCAAACGAGGAGCGCGAACACTCCGCCGACGTACCCCACCGTATCACCCCATTCCTGCAGCCAGGAACCCGATCGCACGCTCGTCACGACAGCCGGGGCCGGACTTGCCGGGTGGAGCGATTGGACTCCCGCCAACGCGACGATTCCAATGACGATCGCGAAGCACGACATGATGAACTGCCGGACGCCGCGGGTCAGCGCCGCTATGAGGAAGGCGGGCAGCAGGAGCAGGCTGAATCCGAACTGCCGGCGAAGTAGATCCGGCAGCATGCCGGCCGGAGAAAAGCGCGCGCCGGCGAGGATCGTCCAATCGGAGGTCAAAAGCGGCAGCATGACGAAGACGACGGCAAACAGGAGCTTGGCGGCGAGGAGGGATCGCCAGGAGTACGGCCGCGTCACCCAGAATTGGCGCGAACCGACGAGGCTCTCGCCTTGCACGGCGTGAGCGATGGCCAGCCACCAGGCGACAGGCAGGAGCAACTGCACAAGCTTGAGCGCCCGGTTCATGAACGCGGTCTCGTGCATCCAGACGGGCGACTCCTGCGGCGCGAGCCAGGCCATCAGCGCCGTCAGGCCCGCAACGAGCGCGATGAAGGGCCAACAGCGGCGCGCATCCTTGACGAAAATATGGATGGTCTGTTTCATGGTAGGGTCACCTCGATGCTGCGGAGAATGAGGGCGACCGGCCGTTCCACCGAGAGCACGACAGGATCGCTGCCGTACGTATCCGTCAACAGCGTGGAAGACGTAAAGACCGGGCTGGCTTCAAAGCTGGCGCGATGGCCGGGGCGATCCGCCAGGACGATCCGGCCATTCACCAGCGCCCGCGAGCGCCGTGGCTCCGCGCCTTCACAGGACAGCGACGGATAATACATTCCGGCGGAACGGACGATGCGGCAGGCGCCGATTCCCTCGATTGACGTGGGACGGGAACTCACGGGGACTGTCTGTGGGGCGCCGAAGACACTCAGGGCGAGGGAGACTTTGACCTGAAGGGGACGCAACTGGGGCCCCAGCTCGACGTTGAAGCGGTTGTCGCCGGCCGAACGGAGAAGATTGGCCGGTGGCTGCCACCCGGACCGGCGCGGCGCGCCGCCGGGCGGCTCGACGGTCAACTCCACCAACTCCGGTTCGGCCTGCATGCCTGGCGGCAGCCCATCGATCTGGAGCGCAAGCAGCCCGGGGGAGACCTCGCCCCGGGGCGTGAGCCGCACGGACCGGAGATCGTCCGGCGCCGTTCCGTACGCGAGCGTGACGCCTGTCGGTTTGATGGTAAGAGCCGCGTAACAGAGGACGGCGGCGACGGCGAGCACCGCGCGGGCGAGAGCGGTCCGGCGTCTCGCGTATTGCCACACGAAGACGCCCGCCCCGGCCAGCGAGAGGATCGCGGCGGCGAGCGATAAGGGCATCCAACCGAAGCGGCCCCAGGAGCGGGACAGCGGGCCGCCATCGGTCACGAAGGTCAGGATGACCACGAGAACGACGATCGTGACCGCGACCGTCGCCTCGTGACCCGCCACGGCAGCGAGGGCGGCGACGGGCAGCAGGACAATTCCCGCCAGAGCCGCCTGCCGGATCAAGAGGCTCGCCGCCGATGGGGCGAGGCCATGCGCGGCGAGAATCGTCACGTCGGAGATCAGAAACGGAATGTGAATGAAGACCAGCAGGAAGAGGGCCTTGGCGCCGGCGAGGCTCTTCCAGGCGTACGGCCGAGTCACCCAGAATTGGCGGTCGCCCGCGGGCGGCTCCTGCTGCACCGCACGATAGACAAGATGCCACCAGCTCAGGATCAGGAAGAACGCGAACACGGCGGGGACGACGTCGTCGGCGCCGCTGCCGCGCGCGAAGATCCGCGGGTCCACCGACCGGCTCCAGGCGAAGATCGCATTCAGCACGAGCGCTGCGAGGATCGACATCCAGAGGAAGCGGACGTCCTTGGCGAAGATGTGCAGGCACTGTCGCATGAGGCGCTCCTTTATGCCGCCGCGGTTCGGCGGCCGGCCTTGGCGAGGGCCACGAAAATGTCCCGGAGCGGCATCGGGAGGAACTCGACGCTGCGCGCGCCGGGAAAGAGGCGGCGGACTTCAGCGGGGGTGCGGCCGGCGTCGAAGCGGCTGTCGACAAAGCGCAGCACGGCGGCGGCGGACTGCGGCTCGATCCAGGCGCCGGGCCACTCGCGCGGCAAGGCGGGCGGCGCGTCGAAGGTGATCTCGACCTGGCGGAATCGCGCGGCGAGCGCGGAGGCCTCTTCGGCGAAGCGGAGCGCTCCGTCTTCGAGATAGCCGATGTGGCTGGCGAAGCTCTCGATCTCGGCGAGGTCGTGCGAGGAGATGAGGATGGTGGTCCCTTCGGCCTGTCCCAGCAATCCTGCGATCAGTTCCTGGCGCACGAGCGGGTCGAGACCGGTGAACGGCTCGTCGAGAACGATCAGTTCGGGCCGGTATGCCAGGGAGGAGGCGAGGGCGGCCTTCATGCGCATGCCGCGGGAGAGGTGGCGGAGGCGGCGGTCGAGCGGGAGGTCGAACTGGCGGACCATGTCGAGGGCCAGGGCGTCGTCCCAGGCGGGATAGAAGGGCTTGAGGTAGGCCAGGAAATACTCCAAGGTCATCTCGTCAGGCATCTCCTGGTTTTCGGAGACGTACCCGATGCGCCGCAGTTCGCGCGGCGAGAGACGGCGGGAATCGACGCCCAGCACCTCCGCCGAGCCGGCGCTGGGACGAAGGAGATTCATGAGGAGCTTGATGGTGGTGGTTTTGCCCGCGCCGTTGGGGCCGATCAGGGCATAGATACTCCCGGCGGGCACCTCGAAATCGAGCGAGCGCACCGCATCCTTGCTGCGAAACGCTTTCGAGAGACTACGCGTGTGGATGGGACTACTCATCGCGCTTCCGTCCTCCCTTCCTGTTTTCGGACACGAGCCCGTCCGGTCCGCCGAGCCGTTCCCAGTGATCCGCGAGGGCGCCCTGCACGTCGGCGATCCGCATGCCGAGCTTTTTGGCTTCCACCACGAGCGATTCCAGCTCGCCGCCGAGCAAGTCCGCGCAGGCAGCGGCGCTGGGCTTGGGCAGGGCGGACACCACGGCGCCGATCCCCGGCCGGATTTCGACGAGCCCCTCGTTGGTCAGAAACAGGATCACTTTGTGCGCCGTGTTGGGGTTGATCTTGAGCTCTTTGCTGAGAGCGCGCACGGAGGGGAAGGGGTCGCCGGGCCGCATTTGACCGGAGACGATGGCTTTGCGCGCGGCATAAACCACCTGCTCGTAGATCGGGATGCCTGGCTGAAATGCGAGCCGGAACGGGATCACGGCTGTATTATTACACGTAGTACACCTGAGCGCAAGAGAAAAAACCGATTGTTCCGCTTCATCCCGGGCAAACGAAGTTGACAACGTATCGGGACGCTTCCCATACTTCGGGTATCGACGCAACGATCCGGACACGAGGGGAAAGGAGCGAATCATGTTCTACGATCGATGGGCGCGCACTCGGAGAGGCTGGAGCGGCGCGCTGTTCCTGTGCGCCTGCGCCACCACATGCCTGGCCCAGCCGGTGATGTCCCGCGGGCAGCAACAGATTTCGGTCAACTATAACGAATGCTTGAGTCGAGCCCAGCGCGCCCTGAGCGCGGTCGGCTTCACTACCAGCGGCGCGGGCAATTTCGCGCAAGGCTTCAAAGAGGCGAGCGGCGCCTACATCATATGCAACGAGGCGCCGGGCGGCGGCATGGTCGTGAATATCGTCGTCTCGACCATCGCCAACGATGACGGGGTCCCGGGCCGTCTCCGGCAGTGCCTGCAGGAGCAAATGGCGACGCCCGGCGCACGGTCGGCATGCGCCGGTGGACGCTGCACGCCGGCCGGAACCTGGAATTGGCTCGACGGCGACCGGGTGGTCATCAACCCTGACGGGACGGTTCGGGGATTCCATGGAAACGGCAGTCCTTCCAACGACGGCTCATGGGTGGGCTTAGGGGGCAATCGATATCGATTGTCATGGCGGAACGGCGGGTGGACGGACACGCTGACGCTGTCCGCCGACGGGACCACGATGGATGGTACGAACAACGTGGGCCGAAACGTCCATGTGACGTGCGCGACAAAATGAGAATTCGCCGCGGCGGCGAAGCGGGTCCGCCAGGCCCTTCCGAAACGCCTCCCGGTTGACGCGGCATCCGAAAGATCCGAAACTCTGCGGCTGCAGTTGTTGGCCAGCGTCCGAAAGAAAACGTAACGCGCATCCGGAATGGAATATTCCAGACGAAACGGTATGAATTTGCAGAATTTTTACGTTTTCTGAACCTTTCCTCCACCCCGCAAACCTATTCTGAAACCAGATCGCGCCCTCCATCGACTCCGAAGGAAGTGATGAAATGAACGCAATCGTTCCGGGCGCGAGCTTCGTCCGATCCGCCGCTACCTGCATCGCCGCCCTGTTGGCATGGGCCGGGGCCGTTCGAGCCGAGACGCACGCCATTGACCCCGCAAAATCCAACATGACCGTGCGCGTCTACAAGACCGGCCTGTTTTCCATGTTCGGGCACAATCACGTCATCTCCGCGCCCATCGCCGGCGGTTCGGTGGACAGCGCCGCTCATCAGGTGGAAGTGAAGGTGAATGCCGCGGGGCTCCGCGTGCGCGATCCCAACACGCCTGAGAAGGACCGCGCCGCGATTCAGAAGACGATGCTCGGGCCGGAGGTGTTGGACACGGAGCACAATCCCGAGATCGTCTTCAAATCCACCGCCGTCCAGGCGGCGGGGCGAGGCGTGTGGACCGTGCGCGGCAACCTGACGCTGCACGGCAAGTCGCGGCCCGTGACCCTCCAGGTCCGGGAAAGAAACGGCCATTACGCCGGAAGCGCGCGCGTGAACCAGACCGACTTCGGCATCCAGCCGGTGAAGGTCGCAGGCGGCGCGGTGCGAGTCAAGAATGAAGTCAGGATCGATTTCGATATGCAACTGGTTCGCTGATCCGATCCGAGGTTGCCAGGGAGGTTTTCATGATGCGAGCGCATACAAGATTCGGAATCCAGGTGTTCTTCTGCGTGGTTCTCAGCACTACGTTCGCGGGAGGCGCCATTGCCCAGGTCTATAACGGAGGGTCTACTACAGGCTCCGGAGGCGCGGCTACGAGCAGCGGCGGCGGCGCCACCGGTCTCACAGCCGGCGCCGCCCCCAATCTTCATCTCACCTTCGACCGCCCCGAATCCTGGGCGCTCAAGTATTTCGCCTCGGCGTCGCTGTTGAGCGGCCTGCAGCCGCCCGATCCATCCCCCGAGGCCCGCCGTTTCGGTTCCGTAACCGTAGGTCTCGAGTTGGGATGGCTGCCGGAGCTTTCGACCGAACAGATGCGTGTCGGTTTCAACGGCCGCGCCCTGCAGGATCTCAATAAGGCGCCGATGTTCGCGCGCCCCAGCGTCCGCGTGGGCTTGCCGGGGAAATTTTCGATCGTCGCCGCCGCTCCCCCTCCGTTCCGCAGCTTTGGCATGACGTCCCATCTCCTGGCGCTCGGATTGGAGCGGCCGATCGTGGATCGGCGGCATTGGGTGCTCGGGTGGCGGGGATATGGCCAGTTCGGGTCGGTGAAAGGGGCCTTCACGTGTCCGCAGAGCGTGCTGGCCGGCGCGCCCGGTTCCCCGTCGAATCCCGGGCGATGCGTGGGCGAATCGTCCGATGTCGCCTCGCTCAACTATGCGGGCACGGAGCTGGAGTTTGGCTACCGCATCCCGTCGAGCCCGAAAGTGGTTCCGCATGTCGCCAGCGGGATCAACTTCATCGACGCATCCTTCCAAGTCGATGCGCCGCTGGTGGGCGGCCGGGATCGCACCTACTTGTGGACTCGCGGCAAGACATTATCGGAGAGCGCCGGCGTGAGCTATTTGTTTTCGAAGCGCGTTGCGCTGACGGTGGACGCGTTCTACACGCCTCTATCGGTCCGGCGAACCGCCACCGCTCCGCGGACCAACGACGGGCTGTTCAACTTGCGGGCGCTCTTGAGCTATACGCTGCGCTGAGGTGGGTCGCGCGCCGACCTATTGGATTTCGCGCAGCCAGCCGATAATGTGGCCGGTTCCCGTGCGGACCTCGCGCAGGATCCGCTCGTCGACTGCGTCGCGGAGGGGCAATGTGGCGCCGGCGTCCTTTAATACGCGCTCGTACGCCGACTGCGCCGGTTGCATGCTGACCGGCGGAGCCCCAAAGGGCTGAGACGCTTCGAGAGATTTGCGGTCGGGATAGTAGAAGCCCAGGCCGCGCCAGTTGTCGCGATTGACGGGGTCGTTGCCTTCAATGACGTTGTCAGCAATGAACAGCGATCCCGGCGCCACCACCGCGTCGCCCCGGTGGAACGCGAGCGGCCTCTGCGTGGTGGAAGGACCGGGTTTGAGATAGTTGCCCACGTAGTTCAGCCGGTCGAATTCGCCGTAGGCCGAGCCTTCGCCCCAATCGTAGATCACGTTATTGCGGAAATCGGCGTCCACCATGCCTTGAAAACGCACGATGCGGTTGAAGTGATGGGCGAAGAGATTGTGATGCCAGGTGATGCGATTTCCACCGGCGATCGAGGCGTATCCGTGGCCGGCGAAATTCAGGCTCTCGCTCAGGATGCAGTATTGGATCGTGATGCGATCGGCCAGGCGGGTCGTCGTCAGCATCTTGGCGGTGGACCAGCTCAGCGATAAATGGTCGGCGATGGCGTTCCCCGAGCCCAGGCGGAAATACAGGGCATACTCGCCGTCGCCGCCGTTGTAATTGAGGGTCTTGTCGTCGAGCCGGACATCGTCATCGCCAATCCGAATGCGGAAGTAGCGGAGCACCACGTCGTGCGTGCGGACATGGATGCCGTGGCGGCGAAGCGTGATGCCCTCACCCGGGGCGTCGCGGCCGTCGATGGTGAGAAAGGGCTGGCGAACGTCGATCGGGGTCTTCAGCTCGATCGTTCCGCCGACGCGAAAGCGCACCGAGCGCGGGCCGGCGGTCTCGACAGCGGCCCGCAGGCTGCCTGGACCCTGGTCATCGAGATTCTCGACGAAGAGCTCCCGCCCGCCGCGTCCGCCGGCGGTGAACGCGCCAAAGCCTTCGGCGCCGGGGAAAGCCGGCTCGCCGCTCAGCGCGGTCAGCGGATAGAGGGGATGGTCGAGCCACAGCGGGACGGGCGGCGCGGGCAGCGGACGGAGCGGGGCCGTGGCGCCGGCGGTCTTCAGCACGAGGTCGTGCCCGTCTCCGCCCCGATAGGTCAAGCGCCACCGGTAAGCGCGGCCCTCGAACTCCGCGGCGATCTCGCTGCCTTCGGGGAGACCCTCGAAGACGCCGCGAATGGGCACGCGGCCTGCCACCAGCCGGATATCTTCATTCGGCGGCGCGGCGCTCAGCAGGATCTTGAGGCGCGAGTGCGCGGCAAGGCTCAGGCCGCGGACGCGATTCTGGATCGTGATGGGAGTGACGCCCCGCTCGTCGAGCGTGAACGCCAGAGTCGAAGTTCCTGCGAAGGAGACGTAGTCGAGAGCGTGAATCGCGGATGGGCGGGAGCCCTCGATGGAGACGATCGCCTCCGAACCAATGCCGATCCCGGCAGTGATGGTCCGGCCCAGGAAGCTGCCGCCGAGGATCCGCAGAGTGGCCTTATTGGCGGCGCGGGGGACCTCGCTGGCGCCCCCCACAAACACGTCCATTACGCAGTGCAAGGCTCCGTCGCGAAGGATGAATTCACCCTCGCCGCCCGGGTCCTCGCCGATGTGCAGGGAGTCCTGCACCAGAACGACCCGGCCGCCGTTCACCTCGACACGCGACCGGTCGCCGGAGTTCACGCCAATTTGCAGATCGGCCGCCACATAGTCGCCCGGCGGCACGGAGAGGACGCTCGTTCCGCGAACCTCGGCGCTCAAAAAGCCGGTCGGCAGGGCGGCAGACCAGTGGGAGGCGTCGCTCCACTGTCCGGACGCATTGCGCCAAATCGTGGTCTGCGCCTGGAGGTGCGAAAGGCCGATCAGGGTGACGAAAATTGCGCCATGGACCTGCATGCGTCCACGCGTAGCACATTTCGGGGTCCGGGATGGACCGCGGCCTGCGGCGCGGGTCGCCTACTGCTTCATCCCGGCCTGGCTTTTCATGATCATGTCATGCAACAGTTCCGCGGCTGTGACGGACTTGTAGTCTTCGGGAATCCGGAAGACGCTGTCCGGCACCGCGGCGCTGGAGAGTTCCGACAGCTCCTGGTTCATCTCCATGATCGGCGAATCGGGATCGATATTCATGCCGGACGGATTCGCGCCGGCGGGCATTTGTTTCATCATCGCCGCCATCGCCGGCATGAACATCGAGGCGCTGCTCCGCAGCATCACCGAATTCGCCGACTGCATTTCTTTCATGAACTTCGCCATTCCGTCTCCCATCCCGGGGATCTGGTTGAACATTTTCTCCATGGATGCGGCGGGGTTCATGGTCGCCATGGCCCACAGGTTGTAACCCTTGAGTTCCCGGACAGCGGGGACGCGCATCACTTCACTGTCTTTGGCGGTCCAGAACTGCATCACCATTTTCATCATGGGGCCGGCCGGCATGTTGGGCATCGCCGGACCGTCCATGGTCAACACGATCTCGCGCTCTTCCGCCTCGATTCCCTGAATGGTGGCGGTCCTTCCCGTGATCCTGCCGTCGACCGCGAACTTCATCGCGGCCATGCCGGCGCGCGCCGCCGGCGGCATATTCGCGAAGGTCTTCGACATTTCCGTTGCAAAGTCGTCAGGCGTGCAGGCGGCGTAGCGCTGCTTTTCGGGATCGATCAGGGTCATCCGCTGCTTCGTGAAATCGACCACCGAACGGAACGAGCCGAAAGAAGAGTATCCCTTGCCTTCCTTCAACTGAAGGGTCATCTCCGGAGCAAGTGCGCTCTCCATCCCTTTCGTCATCTGCTGCATCATCTGCGCCGGCAGCGCAGGGTTCAACTTGACTGTCGTTTTGTAACGGAGGGTGACATCCGCCTGGAGGGGCAACGCAAACAAGCTTGCGGTGACCAGCATGAGGACCTGCATCGGCCGGTAATTCGACATCGGGCTCTCCTTGTCTCTACCAGTCTGCTCCGCCGAACGCGCGCGCGCAAGGGGGGGCGAAACCAGCGGCAGCCTATAATCAAGACAGTGGACCTCGAAAAGACTCTCTTGCGCAAGGTTGGCGAAGCCATCCACCGGTTCCGGATGATCCGCGACGGCGACCGTGTCGCCGTGGGACTTTCCGGCGGTAAAGACTCCGTTACTCTGCTCGAAGCGCTGCTCCTGCTGCAGAAGCGCGCCCCCATCGATTTTTCCGTGTGCGCCTTCACCGTCGAGCAGGGCAAGTTCCTGGCGCCGATCGAACCTCTCGGGGAGACTCTGAGGGCGCGCGGCATCTCCTGGACTTACTTCCGCGACGCGCCGTCGCTGCAGCTTCTCGAAGACCAGCCCGATCATGGCTGCGACCTGTGCAGCCGCTACCGGCGCCGCGCTGTCTATGAGATCGCGCGAGAGCTTGGCGCCAACGTGATCGCATTCGGCCATACGGCGGACGATTTCTGCGAAGCGCTCCTCCGAAACACGATGTTCACCGGCAGGCTCAGCGCCCTTCCTCCAGTCACGTACTCGCGCAAGAACGACTACCGGCTGATCCGGCCGCTGGTCTTCGTCACCGAGGACATCACGACGGCGTACGCCGGATCGCTGGGCGTCCCGGTGGTGCCGTGCGGCTGCTCCCAGCGGGCCGGCACTGTCCGCCGCGCTCTTCGCGATATGTTCGCCGGGCTGGAGCGGGAGCACCCGCATTTGAAAGAGAACATGCTTTCGGCCATGGGCAACCTGGACCCCGGGCGGCTCCTCGACACCCGGTTCCTCGATTTGGAGAACGCCCCCGCCGGAGAGCTTTTCCCCATCGTAACCGAACCGTAATTTGACCCGATTTTGGAAAGCGATTACCATGAGGTTCTCTCTACCGATCGCCACACTATGAGACTGCTTCCACGCGAAGAGAAGTTTTACCACCTGTTTGCCAAGCAGGTGGAGATAATCTCTGAGGCCGCGAGGCTTCTGCTCGACGGGGTGAGTTCCGGGAATTCCCGGATGGCGGGCGCGGCCAACGAAATCCTGGTTCTCGAGCACAAGGGCGACGAGGTGATTCACGAGGTGTTCCGCCGCCTCAACCAGACCTTCATCACTCCCATCGATCCCGAGGACATTCACAGCATCGCCTCGGCGCTCGACAACGTGCTGGACGGAATCGAGGACACGTCGCACCGGCTGGTCTCCTACCGGATCGATCCGGTGCCTCCGATCATGGTCACCCTGGCCGAGATCGTCGCCAGTTGCGCAAAGGCGCTGCGCAACGCCGTGGCGGAGATGGAGAAGAACGGCGCGACCATGGACCACTGCATCGAGATCAATCGCCTGGAAAACGAAGCGGACCGCATCGGCCGCAGCGCGGTGGTGGATCTGTTCGATCATGAGAAGGATCCCATCCGGCTCATCAAGCTCAAAGAGGTCTACGAATTCTTCGAATCGACGGTCGACGCGTGCGAGGACGTGGCCGACGTGCTGCAGAACGTGGTCGTGAAGAACAGCTAGATCGATGCAACCGTTGACGCTGGCCATCCTGATCATCGTGATCGCGCTGGTATTCGACTACATCAATGGCTTTCACGACGCCGCCAATTCGATCGCGACGGTGGTGGCGACGCGGGTGCTGACGCCGTTTCAGGCGGTGGTCTGGGCCGCATTCTTCAATTTCGCCGCGGCGTTTCTCTTCGGCGACAAGGTGGCGAAGTCCGTCGCGGAGGGTTTTCTCGACATCCACCAGGCGACGCAGTACGTGCTGCTGGCGGCCCTGATCGGCGCCATCATCTGGGACCTGATTACCTGGTGGTTGGGGCTGCCGACGAGCTCTTCGCACGCGTTGATCGGCGGGCTGGCGGGCGCGTCGATGGCGCATGTCGGGCTGGCGCGCGGCTTCAGCCACAGCTTCGAAGCGCTGAACTTCGGCCCCACCGGAAAATGGCCGTTCACCCTGAAAATGATTATCGGCGCGCCGCTGATCGGCATGATGGCCGCGTTTCTCCTGATGATCCTGGTCTATTGGCTGTTCCGGAAATCGAGCCCGTCGCGCATGGACAAGTCTTTCCGCAGGCTCCAGTTGCTTTCGGCCGCCGCTTTCAGCCTCAACCATGGCGGCAACGACGCGCAGAAGACGGCCGGCATCATTACCGGAGTGCTGTTCACGGGACGGCTGATCAAGGATTTCCACGTTCCGTACTGGGTGTTGATGGCCTCGTATTCGGCGATCGGGCTGGGAACCCTCAGCGGCGGCTGGCGGATCGTGCGCACGATGGGGGGACGTCTCACACGGTTGAAGCCGCGCAGCGGCTTCTGCGCGGAGACCGGCGCGGCGCTCTCGGTCTTCATCTCTTCACGGCTGGGTGTTCCCGTCTCGACGACGCACGCCATCGCCGGCGCAATCGCCGGGGTCGGCAGCATTCAACGCATGAAGGCCGTCCGCTGGGGCATCGCCGCCAACATCGTGTGGGCCTGGGTGATGACCATTCCCGCCGCGGCCATCATCGCCTGGCTGTCGTTCTTCCTGCTACACATCACGATCGGCGCGTAACGCCGGCCCTATGCCCAGATTGTTCCGCGGCCGAGGATATTGCGCGGGTCGAGCCGGCGTTTGACGGCGCGCATCGTTTCCAGGTGCTCCGGCGCGTACTGAATCGACAACAGGTGCGCCTTGCGCTTGCCGAGCCCGTGCTCGGCGGAGACCGTCCCGCCGAATTCCACCGCCTTCTTTGCGAGGTCGGCGAGCACCTCGGTCGCATGACGCGGGTTGTTCGGGTCCGAGAAGAGATTCACGTGCACGTGCGCGTCGCCGATGTGGCCGAAGATCACGTACCGGCCCGGGAATTCCTCTTCGAGCCGCCGGCGGTAATAGGCCAGCATTTCGCGATTGCGCGGCAGCGGGACGGCGTAATCCGTATTCATCTTAAGCGCGCCGCTGCGGCGCACGGTGTCGTTGACCAGCTCCGGCAGCGCGTGGCGGAATTTGCGGAAGCGCTCGCGATCGGCCGCCGTAGTGGCAAACCAGGACGCCTCCGCGAGCGCGCCCGAGGCTTCGATGCGCTCGATCCAGAGATCGACCTCGGGGTCGTCTTCCGACTCGAGCTCCTGCTCGATGAGCAGCGCGGCGGCTGCCTCTTTGGGCATCTCGGGGTACCGCGCGCGGAGCACGCGCAGGGAATTCGCGTCCATGTACTCCAGCATGCGCAGCCCGCGCCAGGAATCCACGACGTCCAGCGCGGCGTCATCGCCCGCGAAGAAGATTACCCCGGCCAGCATCGCCTTGGGAAGCGGCAACAGTCCGACGCGCGCTTCGGTGACCACGGCCAGGGTGCCTTCCGATCCGCAAATCAGGTCGATCCAGTCCATGCCCGGACGCAGGAGGTAGCCGGCGGTGTTCTTGGTGACATCGGGCAGCGGGACGGCGCCGGGGTCGAAATCGAGGGCGTCGCCGCGGGCGAACTCGCGCACCGAGCCGTCGGCGAACGCCACGCGCAGCCGCTCGATCCACCGGCGCGTCGAGCCGTACTTCAGGCTGCGCGAGCCGCTGGCATTGGTCGCGATATTGCCGCCGATGGCGGCTCCCGTCTCGGTCGGATCGGGCGGATAGAACTGGCCCGAGCCCTGCGCCTTGGCGTGCAGGTCGCGCAGGAGCGTCCCGGCGCCGCAGATCGCATACCCGGGATGCGTTTCCAGGCGGTTGAACTTCTCGAGCGAGACGACCCAGCCGCCAAACGGCACCCGTCCGCCCGTAACCCCGGTGCCGGCGCCGGCGATGGTGACGGGCGTTCCCGACGCCGAAGCCGCGCGCAGCACTTCGCCGAGAGCGGTCTCGTCCGCCGGGACAAAAACGCGCTCGGCGTGTCCCCTCAGATTCGAAGCGTCCTCCAGGTACGCGGGCGCGACCTCGGACTCAGCGGCTACACTTCCATGATCACCGGCATGATGAGGGGCCGCCGCTGCGTCTCTTTCACGATGTGCCGCTTCAGATCCGCGCGGATCTTCTCCTTCATGACTCCCCAATCGGTCTTCTCCTCCTGATTCGAGCTCTCGAGTGTTTTGGCCACGATCAGCCGGGCGTTCTCGACGAACTTTCCGTCCTCCGCCACGTTAAACCCGCGGCTGACGATCTCCGGCGGGTTCTCCATGCGGCCGGTGTGGCGGTTGATGGCGATAATCGGCAGCACGATGCCGTCCTCTGAGAGGTGCCGGCGGTCGCGAATCACCATTTCCTGCACGACGTCGTCGATCGACCCGGAGTCGATGCAGACGCGTCCCACCGTCACCTTGCCGGCCTTGCGCGCGCCGTGATGATCGATCTCGAGCACCTCGCCGGTCTCCATGACGAAGGTCTCCTCCAGCCCGGCGAAGCGCAGGTGGTCGGCCAGCCGCGCGTGCTTGGAAAGCTGGCGGAACTCGCCGTGGATGGGCATGAAGTAGCGCGGCCGCACCAGGTTCAGCACCAGCTTCATCTCCTCCACGCTGCCGTGTCCGGAGACATGCAATGGCGGGTTCATCCCGCCATAGAGCACATCGGCGCCGCGCTTCGACATGTGGTCGATCATGCGGAAGATGGCCTTTTCGTTGCCGGGAATGATGCGCGAGCTGAGCACCACGGTGTCGCCCTGTTCCACCGAAATGTGCTTGTGATTGTCCACCGCGACGCGCGCCAAGGCCGACATCGGCTCGCCTTGGGTCCCCGAGATCAGGATCGCGACCTTGTCGGGAGGCAGTCCCATGGCGTCCTGCGGGCGCAGCAGGATGTTATCGGGAATTTCGAGCAGGCCGAGGGAGTGCGCGATCTCGGTCACCGAAACCATGCTGCGCCCGATGACCGCGACGCGGCGATTGTACTCCTGCGCCAGGTCGAGGACCAGTTGGATGCGATGAATCGACGAGCTGAAGCAGGACACCACCACGCGGCGCTCGGCGCGATTGAAAATCTCCTCCATCCGCGGACGGACGGCGCGCTCCGATTCCGTGTAGCCGGGACGGTCGGCGTTGGTCGAGTCGGAGAGCAGGAGCAGGACGCCGCGCTTGCCATAGTCGGCGAGGGTGTGGAGGTCAAAGAGTTCGTTATCGGTCGGGGTGGGGTCGACCTTGAAATCGCCGGTGTGGATGATCACCCCCAAGGGGGTGGTGATGGCCAGGGCGACCGCGCTGACGATCGAGTGCGTGACGTGGATGAACTCGACTTTGAACGGGCCGATCTCGATGGTCTGTTTCGGCTTGACTTTGATGAAGCGGGGCTCCTGTTCGAGGTCGTATTCCTCCAGACGGCGGTCCACCAGGGCCAGGGTGAACGCGGTGCCATAGACCGGAACATCGATCTCGGAAAGGAAGTAGGGGACTGCTCCGATGTGGTCTTCGTGGCCATGGGTGAGGACCACGGCGCGGATGTGGCGCTGGTTCTCTTTGAGGAAGGTGAGGTCGGGCATGACCAGGTCGACGCCCAGCAGCTCCGCCTCGGGGAACATCATCCCGCAGTCCACGATGATGATGTCGTCGGCATAGCGAATGGCGGTCATGTTCATGCCGAATTCGCCCAATCCGCCGAGGGGGATTACTTGCAACTTAAGATCAGTCATTCAGTTCTACTTTCAATCTTAACCTGCCTCTTGAAGTTCGAAAGGGATTTCGGGCCGGATCTGCGGGCCGAACTGGCCAGCATATATCCCGAATCCGGCCCGATAAACCTCAGTATAACGGGAGAGTTTGCCACGAAATGAAAATGCTCACCCCGAAGGGTGAGCATTTCTTCCCCTGTTCTACCAGGGTGATGTTCGATGGGAGAATCAGTTTCGACGGAATCGCAACCGCCAAAACTTTGTAGTTGGATCTTATTTCCCCACGGCCTTCAAGTCAAGGAAAAATCCCGAGCAAATTTTTCGGTCGTAACCTGCTCTTACTGGCTGACTTGCGGGCGCGAAGAGTTTTCCACAGGAAGGGCCCAACTCCTGAAACAGCCCTGTTTTGGGTTGTGGATTTCCCTCTAAGCAAAACAAAAAATGGCGCTTATGTAATGAGATGGGGCCCCGGCTAGAGATTCAAAGTGATCATCGCATCGGCCTCCTGGCCCTTCCGGCCGCGGTGACGGTAGCTCCGCAGTCCACCGAATATCAGACCCGAAACGACCGCGAAGGCCAGCAGTATCCCAATGAGAACAAAAGCGTTATACAGCAGCACTCCGGGGTTGTCGCGCTGCGTCGGAACGTATTCGTCACGGGTGATTTCGGCCTGATATCGCACCTGTCCGAGGAGATGTTCCGCGAAGTCCGGGTCCGGCGGTGAAAGTACTACAGCGATCATAGGCCCGCTGCGCTTGACGACCGCGCCCGGCAGTTTCTCGAACTGTGCGATCTGCTGCATCGCCATCTGGTGGGTCGGGTAGTTGAAGATGGCGAGGGTGACATCGCCCTTGGCATGGTGGAAAACGCCGATTTGCGCTTCGGCTCCGAAGTGGAAACCAGCCACCGAGGGCGGAATCGCCGGCTGGAACTTCTGGAGGGCCACAGGACCCGTCACGTACCGCTCGGAATTGGCCACCAGGCCGTCCGCCGGCAGGTACCCGGCCAAGACCGGCAGGGACGAGTTGTCGACGTTCGCCAGGGCCGCCAGGAGGGGATCCAGTTCCTCTGTTGGCGGCTTGTAGCCGTCGAACGACAGCAGGTAGTTGCCATGGACCAGGAGGAGGCCGGTCTTCGTCTCGGCCGCCAGTTTCGCCGCCGGGGACGGAGTGGCAGCCGCGGGACGCTGCCAGTCGAAAGCCGCCAAGGCGCCGGTGGGGTCCTGAAGCCTCCAGGCAGTTGCCGTGAACTTGCCGTCCGCGCTCTCGTATACGGCGGACTCGGAAGCCTTCAGTCCGTATTCATTCCAGACGGGTTGGTCGGCGAGTTGAGGCTGGGACGTCGAGCCGCGATGGTAGGGGCCGACAGTGTCGGGGAGGATCGCGGCGGAGGCCAGGAGGGGGAGTAGGAGCGCAAAAACCTTCATCTCCCTATTAGACGCCATAGAGAGGCGGTTGGAGTCAAGCTCCGGGTTCCGTAATCATTCATGGACAGAAGACGCCGGGGTCGCGCGGAAATCCGGGTCTTACGTGCCGTGGCACTTCTTGTACTTCTTGCCGCTGCCGCAGGGGCATGGGTCGTTCCGTCCCACCTTGGCGCCGCTCATCACCTGCTGGGGGCTGTCCGAGCCGTCCCCGCCGAACGTCAGCGACTCCAGCTCCTTCTCCTTCTTGCGCTGGATATTGCGGGTGAAGTCCTCCATCGAGGTCTTGGCAGCCTGCCGTTGCTGCTCGCTGGGATCGGGACGCGCCGGTTGATCGTCTTCGCCATCCTCGACCTCTTCGTCGGGGTACGGCATCGGGGGCGCGCCGTGGCTCACCTGCAGGAAGAACAGGTAACGGACCGTCTCGTCCTCGATGCGGTCCATCATCGCCTGGAAGATCTCGAACGACTCCTTCTTGTACTCGACCAGCGGGTCCTTCTGCGCATAGGCGCGGTTGCCGATGCCCTGCTTCAACTCGTCCATCGACAGCAGGTGGTCTTTCCACTGGTTGTCGATGACTTGCAGCATCACGATGCGCTCGGTCTGCCGCATCACGTCGGCCCCGACCAGGTCTTCCTTCTCCTGGTACTTCTGCTGGAGCCGCTCGAAGATCGCGTCGGACATTTCGGTCCGCGTCAGCGAGCCGAGATCGGGCACGTCCACCCTGGCGCCGAACTGGCTCAGGACGTCGTTGCGCAGCGTCGCGAGATCCCACGTGTCCGGGTGTTTATCGTCGGGACAGCGCATCTCGATGAACTGGTCGACGATGCCGCGCACCATGTCCATGATGCGCTCCTTCTGGTCGATTCCCTCGAGCAAGCCGCGACGCATGCCGTAGACGGCCTGGCGCTGCTTGTTGTTGACGTCGTCGTACTCCAGGAGGTGTTTGCGGGCCTCGAAATTCTGCGCTTCGACGGCCTCCTGCGCTTTGGCGATGCGCCGCGTGATGAGCTTCGACTCGATCGGCACGTCCTCTTCCATGCCGAGACGCAGCATCAGGTTCTGCATACGCTCGCCGCCGAAGATGCGCAGCAGATCGTCCTGCAGTGAGAGGAAGAATTTGGATTCGCCAGGGTCGCCCTGACGGCCGGCGCGGCCGCGGAGCTGGTTATCGATGCGCCGCGAATCGTGGCGCTCGGTGGCGACGATGTGCAGGCCGCCGAGCCCGGTCACGATATCGTGCTCGACGTCCGTCTGCGCCTTGAAGCCGTGGAATATCTCGTCCCACTTGTCGCGCCGCACGCGATAGAACTGATCGTGGTGCGTGAAGTAGTAGAAGTGCTCGTCGGCGACGTATTGCACTTCGTCCTCGGAGAGGCGTTCGGCGATCTTCTGCTTCAGGCACTCGTCCTTGGTCATGAACTCGGGATTGCCGCCGAGGAGAATGTCGGTGCCGCGGCCGGCCATGTTGGTGGAGACGACCACCGCGCCCTTGCGGCCGGCCTGCGCCACGATGGACGCTTCGCGCTCGTGATTCTTGGCGTTCAGAACGTCGTGCCGGACCCCCATTTTCTTGAGGATTCCGGAGAGATGCTCCGATTTCTCCACCGAAATCGTGCCCACGAGCACCGGCTGGCCGTTCTCGTTGAGGCGTTTGATTTCCTTGGCCGCGTTGCGGAACTTCTCCTCCTCGGTGCGGTAGACGACGTCCGGGTTCTCCTTGCGGATCATCGGCCGGTTGGTGGGGATGACGACCACGTCGAGGTTGTAAATCTTCTGGAATTCGGCGGCTTCCGTTTCCGCCGTTCCGGTCATACCGGAGAGCTTCTTGTACATGCGGAAGTAGTTCTGGAAGGTGATGGTGGCCAGCGTCTGGTTCTCGCGCTGGATCTTGACGCCTTCCTTGGCTTCCACCGCCTGGTGGAGACCGTCGGACCATCGGCGTCCCGGCATGAGGCGGCCCGTGAATTCGTCGACGATGATCACCTCGGGCCCTTCGTCGCCATCCTTCACGACGTATTCCCGGTCGCGCTGGTAGAGCACGTGCGCGCGCAGCGCCTGCTGCACGTGGTGGTTGAACTCGATGTTGGAGGGCTCGTACAGATTGCCGATATTGAGCAGCCGTTCGACCTTCAACACGCCGTCCTCGGTCAGGGCGGCCGATTTATGCTTCTCGTCGATGGTGTAGTCGCCGGTGGTGTACTTCTCGCCCGGCTCCTTGCCTTCGATCACCTCGCCGCGGACCAGTTTGGGGATGATGCGGTTGACCTTGTAATACTTGTCGGTGGATTCCTCGCTCGGGCCGGAAATGATGAGCGGGGTGCGCGCTTCGTCGATGAGGATCGAATCGACTTCGTCGACGATCGCGTAGTGGTGAGTCCGCTGCACGCAATCCTCGATGCGGAACTTCATGTTGTCGCGCAGGTAGTCGAAGCCGAACTCGTTATTGGTGCCGTAGGTGATGTCGGCGGCGTAAGCGTCCTTGCGTTCCTGGTCGTCGAGATCGTGAACGATCACGCCGACCTGCAGGCCGAGCGCCTTGTACAGACGCCCCATCCATTCCGAGTCGCGTTTCGCCAGGTAGTCATTGACGGTGACGACGTGGACTCCCTTGCCTTCGAGCGCGTTGAGATAGCACGGCAGGGTGGCGACGAGCGTCTTTCCTTCACCGGTCTTCATCTCGGCGATTCGGCCCTTGTGGAGGACCATGCCGCCGATCAACTGCACGTCGAAATGGCGCATGTTGAGGACGCGCCGGCCGGCTTCGCGGACCACCGCGAAGGCCTCGATCAGGAGATCGTCAAGGGTGGCGCCCTGCGCCAGTTTCTCTCTAAATCCAATGGTTTTGGCAGCGAGATCGATGTCGGACAGCTCGCGCATTGCCGGCTCGAGGTCATTGATCGCGGCCACGGCGGGCAGCATTTCCTTAACCTCGCGCTCGTTTTTAGTGCCAAAGATTTTCGCCAGAATGGCATCAACAATCATGTAGGTCTCAATACGGAAGGGTACCGCAAATCCTATTTTACTCTGTTAGAGATGACGGACGGGCGGAGCGGCTGTTAGTGCGCGGCGGCGTCACAGGCTCACCGTGTTGCCCTGGACGCCAGCATAGCATCCGCGGGCCGTTTGCCACCCGCGCCTTCCCGCCGGAATACCACGTGCCGGTTCAACGGGCCCGTTCTGCGCAGACGCCTTCACGTCCCCGTAGTTCCGCGCGCAGGGGAAAAGGCAAAAACCCTGCTACACCATCCGGCGGCCGGCGCGGGCCGGCTACTCATGCGAACAGCCATTCGCCGGTCTGACGGCCTTTCCCTCCGGCCGGCGATTCGCGGGGCACGACGGGCAAAACCCCCGCTCTGGCACAGATTCAGATCTGCAAAACATAGGCCAAACCGGGGGCACAATCGCCGTGGTACGCTTCACACCGATGGTATTCGAACAGTTTTACCTGGGCTGCCTGGCACATGCCTCATACCTGATCGGGTCCGAGGGCAGCGCCGCCGTGATCGATCCGCAACGCGACGTCGAAATCTACCTGCAGACGGCCGCGGAGCTCGGTCTGCGGATCGAGCACATCATCGAGACCCATCTGCACGCCGATTTCGTCTCCGGCCATCAGGAACTGGCGCAGAAGACCGGCGCGACCATCTACCTCGGCGAAGGATCGGGCGCGACTTTCCCGCACCGGGCGGTGCGCGACGGCGACACGGTCGCCTTCGGACAGTGCCGCCTCTCCTTCCTGCAGACGCCCGGTCACACGCCGGAGAGCGTCAGCATCGTGGTCACCGACCTGGAACAGGGCGACGCGCCCCGCGCCGTCCTCACCGGCGACACGCTCTTCATCGGCGATGTGGGGCGACCCGACCTCGCCGAGAATTACACGCCGCAGGAGCTCGCCGGGATGCTCTACGACAGCCTGCACGGCAAGCTGCTGAGGTTGCCCGACAGCGTCCAGGTCTATCCGGCGCACGGCGCGGGGTCGATGTGCGGACGCAATATCAGCGCGGACCGCAGTTCCACCATCGGGCGGGAGCGGGCCGCGAATTACGCGCTGCAGCCGATGACGCGGGAGCGTTTTATCGAGATCATGACGCAGGACCTGCCGCCGCGGCCGGAGTATTTCCGCCGCGACGTCGACGCCAACCGCCACGGAGCGGCGCCGCTGGCAGAGTTGCCGCCGCTGGCAGAGCTCGCGCCCGAAGAAGCGCTGCAGCGCCAGCAGCAGGGCGCCACGATTCTGGACACGCGGCCGGCCACTGCGTATGCGTCGGGCCATGTGCCGGGGTCGGTGCAGATCGGCCTCTCGGGGCAATTCGCGTCATGGGCGGGCTCGATTCTCGGGTTGGATCGCGAGTTGATCCTGATTGCGGAGGACCGGCAGGCCGCGGAGGAAGCGCGCATGCGGCTGGCGCGGGTCGGCATCGAGCGGGTGCAGGGCCATGTCGACCTGGCCGATTGGGTAGCGGCGGGATTGCAGTTGGCGCCGACGCAGCAGATCGCCGTGCCGGACCTGCGCGAGCATGCCGCCGATTACGTCATCGTGGACGTGCGGCGGCAGCCGGAATGGGAGCAGGGGCATATCGAGGGGGCGGCGCTGCGGCCGCTCGATCGTTTGCGCGACGGCATGGAGTCGCTCGATCGCGGTCGCCCGATCGTGGTCCACTGCAAGGGCGGGTATCGCAGCATGATCGCGTGCAGTTTGCTGGAAGGCGCGGGATTTCCGCGGGTGGTCAACCTGCTCGGCGGATACGACGCGTGGGCGGCACAGGGGCCGGTCGCTATTCCGTCACGCTAGAGAACCTTTTTGGCCTGGCGGAGGATATCGTCCGGGATGCGCCAATTGTCCTTCAGACCCGATAAGACGCGGCGATCGACACCGTACTGCTTCGGCATCAGGTAAAGGATCGGCATCTTGTCGGGATTTTCGCCGCGCAGCACGCGAACGGCGAGTTCGCCGGTGAGTTGACCGAGTTCGTAGTAGTCCGCGCCGGCAGCGAACAGCACACCGCGTCCGATCGTCACCGGCATCGTGGAAAACACCGGGATTTTGCCGCGGTGCGCCGAGGCCACGACGGCATCCACGGCGAGAGCGACGGTCTGGTCGCCATGCATCAGGATCAAGTCCGCGCCGCGGCCCACCAGGGAGCTGACCACCTCGCCCACCGCCGCCGTGCTGTCAACGGTGCCCTCCATCAATTCGAGACCCATGTCCGCGGCGACTTTCCGCGTGAATTTCGTGTACATCTCGGAATTCGCCTGGGACGGATTCCATGGCAGGCCAATGCGGCGCAGCTTGGGATTCGACTTTCGCGCCGCGTCTAACAGGTCGTCGATGGGCGCCAGGCTGCCGATGCCGACCATGTTCTTGGGATGGTCGAGCGGGTCTTTGGGATTGATCCCGACCTTCGCGGCGAGCGGATCCGCCACCGCCCCGAACACCAGTTTGACGCGGCCCGCGCGGTTCGCGTTGGCGACGGCCTGGAGGGAATTGGTGCTCACGGTGAAAACGTACTCGTACTTGCCGGAGACCACTTGTTGCGCGATGCTCGTGTTGGTGGCCATATCGTTTTCGGCATTGTAGCGGTCGATGAGGATATTGCGGCCATTCTCATACCCGTGCGCGGTGAGGGAATCGAGGATGCCATGCACCGCGTCGTCGAGAACGAGGGTCGAACTGTATTGCACGACGGCGACGCGCGGCATCGAGCCGGCCTGAGTCCGGCGCTGATTCCGGTCGCTGTACAGCAGAAACACACAGCACGCTGCGATCAGGACGATACCGAGCCGAAGGCGTTTCAAGATCTGTATGATATCGCGACTAGGCGCCGACGTTGCGGCGGCTCAGCCAGCGCTTGAGGGCGTCCTCGAGCGTCGCCTGGTAAAACGGCTTGGCCACATAGTCGTCCATGCCCGCCTCCAGGCATTTCTCTTCGTCCCCGCGCATGGCGCCGGCCGTCATGGCGATGATGGGGATACGGCGCCCTTTCTCCCCGCTGCGGATCTCGCGGGTCGCCTGGTAGCCGTCCATCTCGGGCATCTGGCAGTCCATCAGGACGGCGTCGTAGGAGGAGCGGGCCAGCGCCTCAAGCGCCTCTTTCCCGTTGGAGGCGACCTCTCCCGAATAGCCCAGCTTGGCGAGCATCAGCAGCGTGACCTTCTGATTCACGAGATTGTCCTCGACTACCAGAATCCGTGCACGGCCGTTGGGCGTAGGCGCCATCGGCGCAACCGGCTTCGGCGCGGGACGCGCCACCTGCTCGCTCATCACCTTCGCCAGACATTCGTGGAACTGGCGCCGGCGGACGGGCTTGGTCAGCACCTGCAGGATCCCGATCTCGACCAGTTCGGCGCGGCTGGGCTGTGAGGTGAGGGAACTGAGCATCACCACGCGGATTTGGGCGAGCGCCGGATCGGCGGAGATGGATCGCGCCAGGGTGTACCCGTCCATGACCGGCATTTGCGCGTCGATAATCGCGAGGTCGCACCCTCCGCCGGCCGACGCCCTGCCTCCGCGCAGCAAACGCAGAGCTTCGATCGCGTCCTTCGCCTCGGAAGCTTTCATTCCCCACGCTTCCACGTAGTGCCGGACGATCCGGCGATTCGTCTCATTGTCGTCGACGATCAACACACGGACGCCGGCCAGGTCCGCGAGTGGCGGCTCGGGCGGCAGGGCCGCGACCAGCGGACGGCGCATCCATATGGAGAACGTGAAAATCGAGCCCTTGCCGACTTGACTCTCCATGGTGATGGAGCCACCCATCATCTCGACCAACTGGCGGGAAATGGCCAGTCCCAGACCCGTGCCCCCGTACTTCCGCGTCATGCTGCCGTCCGCCTGCGTGAACGGTGTAAACAGCCGTGGACGAACCATCTCCGGAATTCCGATGCCGGTGTCGCGAACGGTGAATGTCACGCCGATGTGGGAGGGCGTCTCTCCCAGCCGCGACACGGAGACGACGACCTCGCCGGAATCGGTGAATTTCACGGCGTTGCCGGCGATATTCAGCAGCACTTGCCGGAGCCGGCCGGGATCCCCACGGAGCACCGGCGGCACGTCCTCTTCGACCAGGATGGCGATCTCCAAGCCCTTGCGGTGCGCCCGGTCGGCGACCATCCCGACGGCGGTTTCGACAGCTCCGACGAGGTCGAAATCCACCTCGTCGAAGGTCAGCTTGCCGGCTTCGATCTTGGAGAAATCCAGAATGTCGTTGATGATGCCGAGGAGCGACTCGGCGCTGTTACGGACGGTTTCGGCGAAGTCCTTCTGTTGCTCGGTAAGGTCCGTGTCGAGCAGGAGGCTGGTCATGCCGAGGACGCCATTCAGGGGCGTGCGGATCTCGTGGCTCATATTCGCCAGAAATTCGCTCTTCATGCGCGAGGCAGCCAAGGCGTTATTGGTGCTCTCCTCCATCCGTTCGAGGAGCTCCTGTTTGACGACCGCGACGCTTTGCAACTCGGCCACCATCCCGTTGAACTGCGCGATCAGGGCGCCGATTTCGTCGTGGCTTCGCACCGCGAGAGGGGCCGGATACCGCCCTGCCGCCAATTCGGCCGTGGCTTCGCTGAGACGGGTCATGGGACGCGCCACCATGAACTCCAGCAGCCACTGCAAGCCGAACAGGGAGAGCGCCGCGAGGGCCAGAATTGTGGCCAGGGCGAACGCGCGGATCCGCCGCATGGCGGTGTCGAGCCGGTCCAGCGACAACCCGAGATGGAAGTAGCCCCAAAGCTTGCCATTGTCCACTACTGGCGTGAAGACGTGGATGACATTGCCCTCGACCCTCGTCACGGTGTTCCGCGCCGGCCTGTGGAAAGGCATTCGGTCGCCGTTCACCGAGGCCAGGATCTTGTGATTGTCATCCGCGATGCTGGCGTAGATGAAATCGGGATTGGCGCGCGCCAGCTCCAACACCTTTTTCATCTCGTTAAAACTGTCGAAAGCAATGAGGGGCGCGGTCTGCAGCGCGGTATTCTCCGCGAGGCTCACCGCGCTTGTCCGCATGCTCTCCATCGACTGCCGCTCCACCGCCCGCGCCAACAGGAGGTAGCTGGCAAACGCCGAGCTCAGAATCGCGGCGAAGGATCCCGCAATGAACTTGGTGCGGATCGAATTCAGCCGGGTTGTGCGCGGGTTACTCAACGGTCAGCACCTTCACGGTGTCGTCCGCGGCTTCGGCGGGGATATAGGCGATGGCGCCGGGTTTGGAAGCGACGATCCGGCGCGCTTCGGCGGGGTCCGCCACGCGCATGGGAGGATCGATGTTGTGTGTCAGCTTCTGATCGATCCAGTACGCCTTCAGATCGTCGAGGCTGGTCTTCAGAATGGTCTTCAGGAATGCGGCGTGGATCGCCGATTTCTCAGGCAGGTCGATGGGAACAATCTCGGCGCCGAAAGGCCAGCGCGAGACTTGCCGCATAAACGTCGCGGCGACTTTCGGCCGCTTCAGGGAAGCTACGGGATTCGCCTTGTTGACAATAATGACGAAGCCCTTGTCGTTCGACACCGCTCCCGCGCTGGCCATGATCCCTGCGAGAGTGATTGCCAGCGCCGTCAATGCGCATGCTCGCCGCACAATCGATGTCATTTAAACAGAAAATAGTATACGACTCCCGCGGAGGCCCCACTGTAGGTCGGATGTTCGCCTTGGGTAAATTCAAAACGGTTGTACTCCGCTTTGAGCGAGAGGTTCGCAATCGGACGATAGGTAATACCGGCGGTATGGCGCGTTAGATTGCCTCGCTCGGTATTGCGGCTGTCCAGGTTGACCACGTCAAATCGGTAGACTCCGAAGAGATTGCGCAGCAGACGGTAGGACGGCTGCACGTAAAACCCCTGTTTCAGATAAAGGCGTTCGCCGTTTTCCTCCAGAATCGAGCTGTGCGCGAACTCGGCGAGCAACGCCAGGCGGCTCTTTTCGATGCGGGACTCGAAACCGTAGATCCGGGCACCCTTGCCATCGCTGTACTTCTGATAGAGGTAATGCACGCCGATGTCGGTCACGTTGAGATTGTGCCCGTTAGGAACATGGGCCAGAAACGTGCCACCGATGGAGCGGGCGCGGCCGGCTTCGAACTCGGCCTCGCTCGTGGCGTGATCCTCCGTTCCGGCATCTCCGGTCTCGGCGTCACCGCCGACTGTCGGCAGTTCCGGGGCAGGCACGCGCGGCGCAACGCCGCCATAAACCGAATAGGCGAAACCGCCATCGTCGAAACGTTTGGATCCGTACCCCATGGCGCCAACGACACCGACCGGGAAGATCCTGCGGTCGATCAATGGGTCCGAGACAGTGAGTGTCGTCGACTGGTAGCGGTGAGTCCGCCAGTAGGTCGGGACAAAAAGGAATCCGGCCCGCAGTTGGAGCTCGTCGCTCTGCTGAAAATTCACCCACGCGGTGTGTAAATGCGCCTTGATCGAGTCCGGGCCGAAGAGAATGCCATCGTTGTCGAAATGGGGCGACTTCTCGGTGTTGAACTCGCTGTGGAAGTTCCACTTCCCAACAGTCTTGTCGAGAAAGAGGCTGAAGGAGTACTCGCGAAACGCGTCGCGGCTGCCGGGATCCTCCCCTTTGATCTGCCGAAAGCTCAAATAGCCGGAGACGTCGAACGGCAGGACAGCCTTCTTGGGAGGATCGGGCGGGGACGAAGCGGTGGTTTGAGCGCGGAGGGGGAGTAACCAGCCGAGGAGAGCCACCAAGACGAGGCCCGCGGTCCGGGACCGCGAGCCGAACAGCTTCCTGCTTCCGTCAGTTGCCATTACCACAGCCCTGGAATTTGGGTAAGGCAATCCCGCTTGGCACAGCCGGCGGAATCGTCGAACAAGTCCCCTTGGCCCTTGGGTCGAGCAGCCCATCCTTTACAAAGTGAACGAGATCGTTGAATTCGTCATTGCTCAGGACAACCGGAGTCTGCAGCGCCGGATCGAGGCGGGCCAGGATCGGCTCGATGGGACCGACGCGGCGGGTCAGGTCGGCATCCACGCCAGCCTTCTTGGGATCGTACGTCCGGGCCTCCGTGTTGGGATCGAGATGGAAGCGGATGGCGTCTTCCATTTTCGTGTAAGCGCCGTCGTGGAAAAACGCGGGCGCCACCGCAAGGTTTCGCAAAGGGGCCGTCCGGAAGCGATACCGGTCGCTCGCATTGCCGGTCAACTGCTCGAGACCGAAATCCTCATCCGCGTTCGGACCGTCGAACTGCACGTTGTCGGATCCGACGCCGAAGGGCGGCGCAAGCTGCGGCACGCCGATCGTCCGGTTGCGGAAGTCGCTAAACATCTCATTCGACAGCCCGCTCACCGCGTGGCACGACACACAATTGGCTTTCCCGAAGAACAGCAGCGCGCCGCGTTTTTCGGCGGTGTCCATGGCATTCACGTCGCCCCGGGCAAATTGATCGATGGGCGCGTTGGCGAACACCTGGGTAAATTCGAATTCCGCGATGGCCCGGCCGAACATGAAGAAGTCGATCTTGTTGCCGTTCGCCGCCATCTCGGCGGGGAAAAGCGTTCGGAACAAACCGACATAGATCGGATTGGTATTCAGCCGGTTTGCGAGCACGAATTGCCGGATTGGCTCGTTAAAAGAGCCCGTCAGCGGGTCCGGAGCGGGAAGGTTGGAACCCGTTCCGTCTTCGAAGGGCCAGAACGCCGGCATCAGATTCAGCGCCCTCAAGCCGTTAAAGCCAGCCACTTCCGTCAGCTCGGTCGGCGGCATGTGAGCCTGCGCCGACAAGAGATGCTGGACGCGGGGGTCGTTGCCGGGAAACCGCGTCGTGAGTTCGGGATAGGGGAAGCGGAAGGGCTGCGTATTGTTGAAGGGGTCGCCGGAATCGGCCGAGAAGCGGCCATTCCACATCAATTTGGGATAGAAGGCGGTATTGACCACGGTGGGCGTCCGGCGCTGATTGCGCGGTCCGGAGCGGCCTTTTCCGACGATATCGTTGTTCTGCACGCCGATGGCGACCGACTGCGAGTCGCCGAGACCGAAGTTCGGCGCGTGGCACCCCCCGCACATGTTATCCGTGTGCACGGCGCCGGCTTTATCGAAAAAGAGCAGTTTGCCGACCTCCGCCAGGACCGGATTAATCGGCCGGTTAAGGCGTTGCGTCAGCGTGGATTCGATGGCTCCAGTGAAGCTGTTTGCCGCCAGAACCGCTTTCAACTGCGCGTCCAAGGCGGGATCGGCCGCCCAAACCGCAGAAGGGCCGCTCATGCACCACAGCGCGGCGAGTCCGAACATCGACGTCATCCCAATTCGCATCTCTTCCTCTTTATCCGTGGATTGCGCCCCGCAGCGCTTCCCGGGAGAATTCCCTAAGTTGTCTCGATTGTCACACTCCCAGAATCGGGGCCGCAATACTAGACGGCCCAGGGTAGGGACTGTCCCAACCGTTAGTACTTGCCAGGTACCCACCTGCTTGAAAAAGAACTGGCGCTTCAAACCGCGTCCGAAATGATGTCCGCCGCGGGGTTCAGCAGGCTGCGACCGGACAAGGCGGACGGTCTGGTGGTCAGCAGAACGAAGCTGAGGTCCTTCTCCGGGTCCAGCCATGCGAGCGTTCCGGTAGAACCACCGTGGCCAAAGACCCGCGGCGACGACTGTTTGCCGAAACCGCGCGCCAGCGTCCAACCGAGCCCCCACGGCGGCGTGAGCCCGCCGGTGTGGTCGACAATCATCGCGGCGGCCGTCGCCGGCTTCAGCACCGCGGGAACGGGCCGCACGAAGTACTCCAGAAATCGTGTGACATCGGCTGCCGTCGAATGCGCGCCACCCCAGGGCGACGCCAGATTGCGCCAGTAGGCGCTGTTCCAGTCCCAGCCGGTTGGTTCCCCGACCTGGCATTGCATGGTGTCCGCAATCGCGCGGCCCCCCAAGCCCATCGAGGTGTCGCGCATCCCGATCGGGGCATACACCTCCTCCCGGAGGAACTCGGGCAAGGTCTTGTCCGAGACCCGCTGCACGATCTCTCCGGCCAGCAGGATCCCCATACTCTGGTACTTCACCTGCGTGCCCGGCGGGAAGAGCAATGCCGCCGCGCACGTCCCCGCGACGAAATCCTTGAGCGGGGCGTGCCGCTTCCGCAAGTCGTCGTTATCCGGAAGCATGTCCGGCAGACCGGACGTGTGGGTCAGGAGATGACGGATCACGATGCGATCCTTGTCGCCGCCGCGAAACTCGGGAATATACTTCCGCACCGGATCGTCGATCGACAGGCGTCCGCGGTCGGCCAGCAGCATGACCGCGGACGCCGTCATCGGCTTGGAAATCGAAGCGAGCAGGTAAACCGGACGCGGTCCCCGTGCCGCCCCAAAGCCTTGCTGGTGGACGTCTCGGCCGCAGCGCACATGCAGCGAGGCGGCGTGGACGTCGCCCGAATCGACCTGCGACTGTATGAGCCGCACGGCCTCGTCGATCTTCTGTTTGCGAAGCGCCAGCGCAAGTCCGCCGAAGAGGAGCGACCGTCGGGTGAAAGGCATGCGTAAGATCCTACCAGAACGGGGAGGCGTCAGAGATCGAAGTCGGCCCAGAGCACGGTATGGTCGGATGCGTCCTTCGACCGCCGCGGCTCCAGATCGACGTCGCACGTGCGGCAGACGGCGGCCAGCGGCGCCGTGGCGAGGATGTGGTCGATGCGCCAGCCCCAGTTGTGCTCGAAGGCGTTGCGGAAGTAGTCCCAGTAGGTATACTGCACGCGGTCCGGGTGGAGCATCCGAAAAACGTCGGTGAAGCCCCAGGCAACGGCTGATTTGAAAGCGTTGCGCGCGTCAATGTGGAAGTCCGTATCGTTGACGCGGCGGTCGGGGTGATAGACGTCGATCGGCTCCGGGGCGACGTTCAGGTCGCCGACCCACAATGCGGGCCTGGCGGGGTCCAACTGCTCGTGGAAGTAGCGGCGGATGCGGGCGAACCATTCCAGCTTGAAGACGTACTTGTCGGAATCGATCTTGTACCCCTGCGGGACGTACGTGTTGACGATTGCCACCCCATCCACAACCACCTGGACGATCCGCACGTCTTCGTTGTCGGGCCCCTCGCGCAGGCCATGCATGACCCGCTCGGGCTCCTTCAGGCTCAGCGTGGCGACGCCGTTGTACCCCTTCATGCCGCGAAACGTGGCGTGATAGCCCGCCTGGCGGAAGGCGTCGAAAGGGAAGTCCGCGTCCTGCACCTTGGTTTCCTGCAGGCAAAGGACGTCGGGCCGGTGTTGCCCCAGCCAATCGAGGACGAGAGGAAGGCGGCGGCGGACCGAATTAATGTTCCAGGTAGCGATCTTCATTCTTTAAAGCGATTCCCGTGAGTTGGCGTGTCCGCGCGGCGTTCATGAGAAAGAACACGGACACGGCGGCCGCTTCATAGCCGAGACCCTCCGGGCGAACGTTCGAGATGCAATTGCGCTCCGCGTCGGAGCGGCCCGGACGAGGATCCCACGTTAAGTAGACGCCGAGACTGTCGGGCGACGTTAAACCGGGCCGCTCTCCGATGAGCACGACCGCCAGGCGCGCACCCACGCGCATACCGATCTCGTCGCCCACCGCAACCCTCCCTTGCAGCACGACCGTAAGCGGCGCCAGCCGCCAGCCGGAGAGCCTCGGCAGCAGCGCATCGAGCAGCGGGATGGCATGACGATGCACGGCCGGAGCGGATAACCCATCGGCAAGGATAATAGCGGCGTCGAAATCGCCATGCTCGATCGGTGGATCGGCGGCGAGCCGCCTGCCGAGGTCGGGGCGGCGAAGATAGGCCGCCCGATCGGGGGCCGCGCTGCGCAGCAGGACGTGCGGCACACCGAGCGACGCGGGATCGAGCGGCTCATACACCGCGTCTCGCGCGCGGGCATGATCCAGTTGGAAGCGAAGCAGCTCTCGCGTCGGCAGGCTATGGCCGGTGCGGCCGAGCGCGACGCGGGCCGGCGTGTACGCTTTCAGGTCAATAGCCATGGTTCGGGAACCAACTGCGGCCGGCTTTCCAGCCAGGCTTCGAACTCCGGCGCGGGTTTCAGACCCAGCACCGACCTCAAGTAGAGCGCGTCGTGGAAGCTCGTGCTCTGGTAATGGAGCATCACATCGTCGGCGCCGGGCACCCCCATGATGTAGTTGCAGCCGGCGACGCCGAGCAACGTGAGCAGGGCGTCCATATCGTCCTGGTCCGCCTCGGCATGGTTGGTATAGCAGATGTCGCAGCCCATGGGGACTCCCATCAGCTTGCCGCAGAAATGGTCCTCCAATCCGGCGCGGACAATCTGCTTGCCGTTGTACAGGTATTCCGGGCCGATGAAACCGACGACCGTGTTCACCAGCAGAGGCTGGTACCGCCGTGCGACGGCATAGGCGCGCGCCTCGCAGGTCTGCTGGTCCACGCCGTGGTGCGCGTTGGCGGAGAGGGCGCTGCCCTGCCCCGTCTCGAAGTACATGACATTTTCGCCCCGCTGCAACTCCCGCGCCGCCTGCCAGGCATCGTCGAGCATCCCCAGATTGACGCCGAACGATCGATTCGCGGCTTCGGTGCCGGCGATCGACTGGAACACCAAATCGATCGGCGCGCCGCGGCGCAGCGCCTCCATTTGCGTCGTCACGTGCGCCAGGACGCAGATCTGTGTCGGGATCCGGTAGCATTCGCGGATGCGGTCCAGCATGCGGAGGATCGTTTCGACGGCGCCGACGCTGTCGCCGGCCGGATTGACGCCGATGACCGCATCGCCGTTGCCATAGGAAAGTCCGTCGAGGACGCTGGCGGCGATGCCTTTCGGATCGTCGGCCGGGTGGTTGGGCTGAAGACGGGTGGCGAGGCGGCCCGGCAGCCCGATGGTCGAACGGAACCGCGTCACGACGCGGCACTTCGCGGCGGCGGACACCAGGTCCTGGAGCCGCATGATCTTGGAAACCGCCGCCGCCATCTCGGGCGTGATTCCGGGAGCGATCGCGGCCAGCCGTTCGGTCGACGCCTCCCCGGAGAGCAGCCAGTCACGGAACTCGCCGACCGTCAGATGCGCCACGGGCGCGAACGCAGCGGTGTTGTGCGAATCGCAGATCAGACGGGTGACCTCGTCGTCTTCATACGGGATCAGCGGGTTGTCGAGGAACGCCTGCAGCGGGGTTTCCGCGAGAGCGATCTGGGCGCGCGCCCGATCTTCGGCCGACGCGGCGGCGATTCCCGCCAGTTCGTCTCCCGACCGCGCGGGCGATGCCTTCGCCATCAATTCCCGCAGTTTCATAGCGGAGGAGCTTCATGGCGCTGCCGGAACGCCGATTCCTCTTCCGGCGCCAGCCTCAGCTGATGACGTCCGCGAACCGCGTAATACGCGATGCCCAGAAGGAACCATACGGCCGCGCCCAGCACACCCTTGTTGTAATCGGGATTGACGAACAGCATGAAGAGTGTAACCGCCGCGACGATCGCCGCCACAACCGCGCCAGTCAAGCCGGCGCGGCTGCGGTACGGCCGCTCCATCGCCGGAAAACGCCGGCGCAGCAGAATGAACGACACCATTTGCAGGATATACGCAAGCACCGCCCCGAAGACCGCCATGTTGAGCAGCACCGCGCCGACCGCGCCGCCCTGCGGCGTAAGATGGATCGCCAGCGCAGCCGCGAAGCCCAGAGCGGAACCCGCCAGCAGCGCGCGGTGCGGCGTTTCGCGTTTGCCATGGGTGACCGACAGCCAGGTCGGGAAGTAGCCGGCGCGGGAGAGCGAATAGATCTGGCGTCCGTAGGCGAAGATGATCGTGTGGAAACTGGCGATCAGGCCGGCGCACGCGGCCAGCGCCAGCACGCGGGCCTTGAGCCCGGCGCCGAAAATCGTCTGGAACCCCAGGAACAGCGGCTCGTTCGAAGTCGCGACCTTGGCCACGCCCGGCGCGATCCCGGCGCTCAGGATCACCGTCAGGAAGGAACAGACGATCAGTGTCAACAGACCATAGAGGATGCCGCGCGGCATGTCGTGCTTCGGGTCATGGCTCTCCTCGGCGGCAAGGGGCAACTGCTCGATCCCCAGGTAGAGCCAAAGCGCGAACGGCAGTTCCCGCACCGACGCTTTCCACGGACTCACGCCCGCTGGAAAGTAGGGCGATGCCCAGCGCGCCAGATCGAAATGCGGCGCCGCGCCCACCCAGAAGACGCAAAGAACCGCGAGAGCCACCAGGGTCACGACTACGGAAACGTGAAACGTCATCTCCACGCCCCAGACGTTCAGCGCCACAAAGATCCCGTAGCACACCAGCCACCACATCGGCTCCCAGGAATGCGGCGTGCCGAAGACCGCGCCGAGGTAGCCTCCGATTCCCACCACGATCACGGCCGGGGTGAGGATATACTCCATGTTCTCCGCCAGCCCGGTGATGTACCCGCCCCAGGGGCCCATCGACGTGCGCGCGAAAGAGTAGGCGCCGCCGGCATGAGGCAGCGCCGGAGACATCTCGGCAATCGAATCGCACAGGCCGATGTACATCACGGTCATCACGATCACCGCGATGAGCATTCCCCCGAAGCCGCCCGCGGCGAGACCGAAATTCCAACCGAAAAAGTCGCCGGAGATGACTGCGCCGACCCCCATCGCCCACAGTTGCAACACCCGGGCGTGACGGCGGAGCTTTCGCTGCGCGAGGTAGTTTTCGTCTGCGGGTGTGTAGGTTGTCTTCACGGGATCGTCTGGTTAGTTTACCGCGACGGTCTGCAAGCTTATGGAACGAGGGTCGCGGCAACGTCGTCGCGGAACTCCACCACCGGCGCGACCAGAAGGTTCGCCGGAGTTCCCCACGCGGCCCCCGGAGGATAGACGAACGCGGCGTCCCAGATCACATTCTTCATCACGAAACCCACTTTCGACTCGTGCGCGAGGCGCTCGATATTGTCGCTGCCGCCGAGCAGCGTGGACAGCCTCCGGTCGTGATCCCAGAACTGAATCGAGCGCGAGTCGGGAATGAACGAGGTCAGGCTGGAGCTCGGCGTTCCCCAATCCGTGGGCAGCACCGGCTCCCATACGACGAGCACGCGCACGTCGGCGCCCGGCCGCGCTTTCAACACATCGGCGACTGCGGAGGCCCCCCGCAGGCAAGTCGGTCAAGTAGGCGAGAGCAGGACCACGAGGCGCGTCTGCCGGACGGCGGCCTGGAATTCACGCAAGAAGTCGCCCTCGTCGTAAGTCCGGAGCGGGGCGGACGCCGTGAGACCGGGCAACCTCCCGGCGAGCAGACTGGCGGTGAATCGCGGCGTCAGCAGCGTCGCTCCGGCCACGACGGCCGAGAACCACAGGAGAAAGGTCCGCAGCCGGCGGCGGCGGAACTCGCAGCGGCCGATGAAATACGTTTGCACGAATGCGACTGCCAGGCAGCCCACCGAAAGCCAGATCAGCCAGGGCCGCAAAGCCTCGGAGAAAACGGCAGCGCCGGCCGAACCCGCGGCCACCAGCAGCGCGCCGAGCGGCAGACAGCAACTCAGGGCCGCAAACAGGCCGGCGAGCGAGGCCAACGTCGAGAAGACGGCGCCTTTGCCGGCGGATCGCATCGGCGGGGAACTCAAACGGCTTTGGCGCGGCGCGACGCGGCTCCGGTTTCGGACCGCGCGGGCTTGCGCTCGGAGCCGGTCAGACGGCGCACCTGGTCCGTCACGCACACCAGAAACATCGGCTGCCGCGCATTCTTCAGCAGGTCGATGATGCGGTTGGGCGCATCTTCCAGGTAAATGGATTTGCCATCCGTGAGAAGGTGCACATCGGACGTGGACGCCAAGGCTTCGCTCAGGCGCTTGCCGGTGTCCTTTTGCAAAAAGCGCAGGACACGCCGGATCTTCTGCAGCGAAAATCCCTTGCGGCGCAGCTCGGCGATGACCGAGATCTCCACCACCTCTTCCGGCATGTAGATCCGCTTATGTCCGTCCTGCCGCGGCGAAACGACATTCCGTTCATCCCACCATTGCAATTGGCGCAGGCTGACGCCGCAGATTCGTGCGACGTCGCTGCTGTTGAAACCCTGAGAATCCGAAGAGGAGGATGCCAGCCGGGATTTCCTGCCTTTAAACATTTCGCGCCACTTCCGTGTGAAATTGGTGTCCCTTTGGATTGTACATGCGCCACCGCCGGTGTCAATAGGGGGGTAATTCAGATAATAGAAACCGATAGGATGAAATAGCGCCAGGGTGGCCGTATGCTGCTTCACGGAAGCTCTGGCCCCGGTGTGCGGCGCCGCACGCCGCGTCCCGCCGCGGGGGTATTGCGCGAACATCCCGCCAGTACACTGGGGAAGGGAGGAAACTTATGGACTCGGAGATGAACAACGGCCAGGGAACCAACATCGGAATCTGGATCGGTATCGCCGTCGGGGCCGCCGTCGGAATCGGTATCGCGCTATCCCGTAGGAAGAAGAGCCCGTGGGAGTCGGCGCGGGGGATTACCAGGAAAGTCGCCAGCCATTCGGGCGATTTGGCCGAAGCAACCAACAACATTGTCGAGCGCGTCAAGACGATGTACGAAGAAGGCTGCAAAGTAGTCGAAGAGGCCGGCGAGCTCTGGGCGCACGGCCGCAAACTCGTCAGCCGCTAGAACCCGCGTTTCGCTTTTGCGGGCCGGTTCTCCTCCGGCCCGCTCGCCGTACAACTCCAACCAGTACCAGAACTTGGCTAGTACAGCCAGTCCTCGTTGCGCGCTCCTCGTTATATTGTGGTCAGGCTGCCATTAAAGGTAAAATCCTCGATAGTCGACTTCCGCCCGGCACGGCGGAGGTCCGCCTGGACCAAACAGAGTGACAGGAGTAGGCCCTCAAGATCTCGATTTTCTCGACAAGCGACCGGTCGAAGGACAGCTTCTCTCCGACCGGCTCGCCGAAGGACCGCTCTCCGCGGAAGAGGCGCTGCAGTACGCCATTGAAATCGGCGCCTGTCTGAATAAAGCGCATTCCAAGGGAATGATTCACGGCGCCCTTTCGCCATATTCCGTGTCGCTCACGGCGAACGGCGCGGTGGTTCTGGGGCCGCCCTTGCACCCGGATTCCAGGTCGGCGGCCTATCGGGCGCCGGAACAGGTTCGCGGCGAGGCGGCCGATTCGCGCTGCGATGTCTTCGCATTCGGCGCCCTCCTTTACGAGATGGTGATCGGGACGCCGGCCTTTCACGGCGACGGCCAGGAGCTCAATCGCTCCATCCTGCAGGACCCCTCGCCCACGCTGACGCTGCGCTCGCCGATCTATGACGCCATGGCCAGCGTGATCGCCGGATGCCTCGAGAAGAATCCCGCGTCACGCCGGCAGCGCATCCAAAATGCGGTGATCGAACTGCGTTTTGCGTCTAAAGCCTCGGGACGCGCCGCGCCGTCGCCCCGGCCCGCCTCACGACCGGTTCCGCCGCCCCCGCCAACGCCAGCCGCTGCGCCAATCGCGCCGCCACCGCCAGCGAGTGAGCCCGCGCCCCCGGCCGAGCCCATGCCGTTGCCCATTCCGCCGGCATCGACACCGGTTCCGAGACACCCTGTCGTGAAGGCTCGCCCGACCGAACCCCCGCGCGCCGAGCAGTTCTTTTTTAAGAGCGGAGAGCCCATCGCGCGCCCGCGTCCGATGCTGCCCCGCGTGGGCTGGAAGGCCCTCTTCGAAAAAGACGGGACGCTCTCGCTGAACGCCTTCCGGATGCGCCTCGTGGCCTTCATCGCGGCGTGTTTGATCCTCGTGGCGGGTGTCGCCGTCGGCGCCATCGTGTATTTCCGGCCCCGAGCCGCCACCCCGGTGATGCGATTCGCGGTCAATGCTCCCGAACACACCGCCTTTCCGGGTTCCCCGGCGGTTTCGCCGGACGGCCGCAGTCTGGTTTTTTCGGCGCAGGGCCCCGAAGGCAAACGGACACTATGGCTGCGCCCGCTCGACGCGCTGCGATCTACGCCGATCCTGGGCACGGAAGGGGGCGCCAATCCCTTCTGGTCGCCTGACAGCCAGGCGCTCGCCTATTTCGCCGGGCGCTCGCTGCGCATCGTGCACCTGAAGGACAGTTCCACGGAAACCGTTTGTCCGGTGGAAGGCATGAATGGCGGCGGCACGTGGAGCAAGGACAACACGATCCTCTTCTCCCGCGGTCCCGACGATGGGATCTACAAAGTCGCCGCCAAGGCGAACAGCACCCCGTTTCCGATCCTGAAAGTGAATTCGACCAAAGGCGAGACCGGGTATCTGTGGCCCACATTCCTGCCCGATAGCCAGCACTTTCTCTTCTTCGCCCAGACCGACGCGGCCGAGACCACCGGCGTATATGGCGCGAACATGGAGCCGCCGGAATACCACCTGCTGTTCGCTTCCGAGACGAACGCCGTGTACTCCGCGCTGCCGGATGCGGCGCAGAAGAACGGCTACCTGCTGTTTATCAGCGGCCGCAAGTTGATGGGCCAGGGATTCAACGCCCCCAAGATGGGGCTCGCCGGCGAACCGATGACGCTGGCGGACGATATCGGCGCCGTGCGCAGTCTCTCGCTCGCTCCGATATCCGTCGCCAATAATGCGACTCTCGTGTACCAGAGCACGGGCAAGCCTACCCGGCAAATGGTATGGGTCGACCGCTCAGGCAATGAAGTCGCGGACGCCCGCGACGCCGGCGAGTGGGGTCCCCCTCGCATCGCCCCGGACGGCAAACGCGCCGTGGCTGCGAAACTCGGCGTCGACGGAGAGACGGCGGACCTCTGGATCATCGATGCCACCGGCGGATTGAGCCAACTGACGGCCACCACGGCGCATGAGGGATCGCCGGTCTGGTCGCCGGACGGATCGAAGATCGCCTCCTTCGTGAATGGCAGGACCGAAGGCAACTACGATCTTTACGTTCGTCCGGCGGAGCCGGGCAGCAAGGCCGATCTGCTGTTTCGCAGCTCCGCCGTCAAGAAGCCCTCGGATTGGTCCCACGATGGCCGTTTCATCCTGTTCGATGTCCTCAGCGATAGCACCAAGCTGGACACCTGGGCGCTGTCGACCGCGGACCGTCACGCCGGGCCCATTCTCGACTCCGTGAACGCGGAAGGTCACGCCACGCTATCGCCCGACGGCAAATGGATGGCCTTCGACTCTGACGACAGCGGCCGCCTGGAGGTCTACGTCCAGTCGTTCGATGGCATCAACTCCATCGGCAAGAAGCGTTGGAAAGTATCGAACGGCGGCGGCGGCTTGCCGAAATGGCGCGCCGACGGCAGGGAGCTTTTCTTCATTACGGGCGGAGGCCGCGTCATGGCGGCGACGGTTCGCCCCAACGGACCCGACTTCGAGTTCGACGCCGCGGTCAAACTGTTTCAGACCCGCCCGATTCCGAAGATCTGGAATCTCTTCGATGTGACGCCGGACGGACAGAAGTTCCTCGTCAACCTCCCGCTCGAATGGGCCAACTCCTCGCAGATCATGGTCGTGACGAATTGGACCGAGAAGCTGAAGGAATAAGGCAAGCGCTCAAACCCCCTCTCTGCGCGCGATCATACGTAGAATAACTCACAACTGGTCAATCACTTACGGGGAATATTCGGTCCTCCCCGCAGTGGTACAATAAAGCTATTCCCCCCGGGCCAGGACGAGTTCCTGATATGTGCACCCCGAAAGACAGCCATGCGGTCGCCGAGGACACCGTGCCGGCCCGAAATGCGTAATCAGAGTGGCTCGACAGTGAAAGTGCGGTAACGATCTATGGACGTTCAAAGAATGGATGCTCTCAGTGACTGGGACGACTGGGCTGAAGACGAACCCGAGTGGTGGCTCCGCCACCCGCTGCATCGCCCCAGAAAGCGGACCTCATCTGTGCGTAAGGATTATGCACAGAAAGCAAAAAAACGCACGTTTGCGTAAACCTTACATCGCAACACCAGTCGGTCATACCGGCATTTCAAGGTAAGCGATTGAGGCAACGCGGCTTCCGCATAACGGCGCATCGATTGCTTATTGCAAGGCGAGGTTTTTGACACTATGAAAGCTTTCCTTGCGACCACGTTCATCGTGACGGGCGCTTTGCTCGCCGGTGGCTGCGCTTCCAAAAAGTATGTCCGCAATACCACCGCTCCTATTCAAGCGAAAGTTGATCAGGTGGGCGAGCAGACAACCCAGAACTCCGGCCAGATTCAGGACACCCGCAACCAGGTGAAGCAGGTTGACGAACGGGCACAAAGCGGTATCGGGGCGGCCCAGGAACGCGCCGCGACTGCCGATCAGCATGCCGGCGATGCGATGAATAAGGCTACCCAGGCAGGTCAGACTGCCGACCAGGCGATGGAAGGCGTTTCCAGCCTGCGTTCCGTGGTGGCGAATCTCGACGATTACAAACTGCAGACCACGACGACGGTCCCCTTCAAATTCAACGGCTACACGTTGAGCAATGAGGCGAAGCAGGACCTGGATAAGCTGGTCTCCGACGTGAAGACCGACAAGCGGTTCTTCATCGCCGTGGAAGGGTACACCGATAGCACCGGCTCGCGCCAATATAACGAAGAACTCAGCCGCAAGCGCGCCGACGCCGTCGTGAACTACCTGGTGGCCAAGCACGATATTCCGATCTACCGGATTCACATGATCGGACTCGGCAAGGAAAAGCCCGCGGACGAAGGACGCAACCGCAGCGCGCGCGCCAAGAATCGCCGCGTTGAGGTGAAGGTTTTCAGCGCGGACCAGGTAACCGCGTCGATGACCGACAACGCCAATCGCGCGCAGGACAAGTAAGAACAGCTAGACGGGGATCCTTTTAGAGGGCCGTGCCACACGTGGCGCGGCCCTTTTTCTTTAGCGTTCATCCCACCGCGAGGGTCATCGCGCGCATCATCCCATTCACCGCTCGCAGAGCCAGCGCGGCAATCGTGAGCGTGGGATTGGATGCGCCGCCCGTGGGAAAGACCCCGCTTCCGATCAGGAACAGGTTTGGATGGTCGTGGGCGCGGAGCTCGCTATCAACTACCGACTGCCTTGGATCGGCGCCCATCCGGCACGTGCCCATGACGTGTCCCGCCGCTTTCACCTCGGAATCGTGCTGAATCACGGTAGAGTTCATCGCCTCCAGGATCCGCTGGTGCAGCAGGCGGGCATGTTCGATACCGCGGCGAGTGTAAGCGTCAAACTGAAAATGGATGCGCGGCCGCGGCAGCCCGAGCTCGTCACGGTTGTCGAAATCGGGGACGATCCGGTTCTCCGGCAGCGGAAGCTGTTCGGTCATGGCGGCCAGCGTCAGCTCCCGCGCGCTGTGGTCGGCCAGCGCCTGGTCCAACGCGGCGCCTCGCAGTCCGCTCCGCACCAGCGTTTCGACCGTCGTGTAAGGCGCGCCCGTCGGCCATGACCAGCCGGTATTGCCCAATTGGATCCGGAACGAAGGCCGTTCGCCGCGCCAGGCGCCGGCCCGGCCGGATTCGATGCCCGCCGTCGAGAGCGGTCCCCGATAGTTCCACAGCCTCTCGCCGGCCAACGCCCAGCTCAACTGCGTAGGATGATCCATGAGGTTCCGTCCCACCTGATCGCTGGAGTTCGCCACCCCGCCGGCGGTCGCTTCCGTTCGCGATTGCAGCAGCAGTTTTGGGGTCTCGATTCCGTGCGCCGCGACCACGAACAGCTTGCCGATGGCGCGCTCTTCGCTGCCGTCCGGCCGCTTGAAGCGTACTCCCGTAACCCGCCGGTCCGGTCCGACCTCGACTACGTGGGCCACGGCACGGTCGAGCAGTTCCGCGCCCGCGCGCTCCGCCTGCGCGACATGCACAGTTGCATCGTATTTCGCCTGGACCGGGCAAATGGGAATGCAGCTTCCACTGCCGCAGCACGGCGGCCGGTGATCGTAGGGGACCGAATTACGCGCCTGCGGCGTCGGCTCGACTTTATAGCCCAATGGCTGGAGCGCCTGAGCGACTCGCTGGTCCAGGTAGCTCATGGGAATCGGCGGCAGCGGATACGGTTGGCTGCGGGGCGCGGCCGAGTCGGCCGCGGAATCGCCGGCGACACCCAACTCCCGTTCGGCTTCGCAGTACCACGGCTCGAGATCCTCGTAAGTGATGGGCCAGTCCACCCCCACGCCGAAACGCGACCGCAGGCGGAAATCGTCCGGCACCATGCGAATCGCCGTGCCCAGCCAGTGCCAAGTCGTGCCGCCGACCTGGCGCAGGTAGCTGCTCGCGAATTTCTCGGGACCGGCCTGCACCAGATAGTCGTCGAGGCCGCCCTCGAGCGGGTGCCGGGCGTAGGGAGCATTCGGATACGGCGACTCGGGAATTTTGATCAGCGCGTTCTCGTATTGCCACAGTGCTTGCGCCCGCTCGACGCGCGGGCCGGCTTCGAGAATCAGGACCTTCGCGCCCGCCTTGGCCAGCCGCGCAGCCGTCAGCGCCCCCGCCACACCCGACCCCACAATCACGACGTCCGATCGGTGTTCCTGCATTATCGCGGCTCCTCCGGCGGCCGGGTCCAGAAGCCGGTTGCGCCTCCGCACGTCCCCGGAGCGGATACGCCCATCGCCTTCCAAAGCAGCGCCCCGCGATGCGTGGCCAGCCGGTTCTCGCTTCCCGCTTTGTAGATCCCCGTATACCAGGAAGTGATGATTTCGCGCTCGAGATCGATATCGGACGACCGGCCCCGCGCCAGATTGGCCAGCCGGCCGCGCCGGCCCGGATCGGCGGCGAGCGCGTTCAAGTAGATGCTGGCGATTTTGGGATCCAGTCCCGGCCGGCCGGTGAGGCGCGTCGAAAGCGCCAGGAATGCGGAGACGCTGACGGATGCGGGCGCGGCTTCTGCGCGCCGCCGCCACAGAAACCAGGCGAGCAGTCTCGCCGGCAACGTCAGGATGATGCGCCGTTCGACAGTGCCCATCTCTATCACTTGAAATTCTCCACCAGCATCAGGTCGCGCCCCAGGCGATCGATCTGGCTGTACATCAGCGTGCGGCCGTCGGGCGAGATCGTGAGGCCGTCATCGACAGCTTTCGGAACCTTGTAGAGTGCCGTCACCGCTCCCGTCGAGAAACTCAGGAACCGCACCGAGGTGTTTCGTGAGGCGGCGACGGCCGGCATGAAGTATACTCCCTTGTCCGTCAGCGCATAATTGGCGCGGTACACATCCGGCAGAACCTCTGTCTCCACTCCTCCATCCACGGGCATGCGCCATAAGCCGTGAGACCCCGTCTCCCTGGTGAAATAGAGCATTTTGCCATCGGCCGATTCCGTGGGCCAGACGCCTCCGCTATGCGTGACCTGGACCGGCGTTCCGCCCTCCGCGGGCATCTTCCAGACTTCATACGATCCCGTGCGTGCGGATGCGAAATAGATCGAGCGCCCATCCCGCGACCAATTGGCGCCCCAAGCCGACTTCTCGTGGGTCAGGAGCCGGGCGCGGCCGCCCTCGCTGGCGATCACATATACCTGAAACTCACCCTGCGTATTGGAATCGAATGCGATCTGCTGTCCGTCCGGCGACCAGCGTGGACTCGCCGTAACCGTTCCGGGAAGAGAGGTGAGTTGCTGGAGTTGGGCGCCATCGCGATTCGCCACCCAGAGCTGACCGGCGCCGGTCCGGTACGAATAGAAGGCCACGCGTTTTCCATCCGGCGAGAATTGCGGGAAAACGTCGGAGAAAGACGAGGAAAGAGGCCGATTGGCGGAGGCCGTTTTGGTGTCTAGATCCACAGACCACAGATCCGAGTCGACGGTCTCGGCCGTATATGCCATACGGGCGCCCGATCGCGACACCGATGGCGCAATCGCGCCGGATCCCAGTCCGTTCAGAACCTGGGGCGTCGCGCCGGGCCGGGCGGCAATCCGGAATAGCGTACTGCTGCCGGTCAGGCCGTTGGCGAACAGCAACTCGCGCCCGCCGGGGGCCCACTCGATACCGCTGACCAGCCGCTCCTGCAGGGGGATCTCGATCGGGACGCCAACCGGCTCCATGGTGGGCGAGATCGACTGCATAAACAATGCGAACACGGAGTCGTTTTCGCGTACGAACGCGAGCCGGCTGCCATCCTCCGAGAGCACGGGCCGCGTATCGCCGTAGATGGTGTGTTTGGGATCGGGTTCGGTCAACCGCCGGACCGGGCCTCCGTCGAGCGGCGCCAGGAGGAGACGGTTGGGCGACGTCGGCGTCGCCGACGCCGATACGATGAGCGCCTTCGAATCCGGCGTCCAGCAGAGCGATGGCAAATCGACTATCCATCGATCGCCGTGGTTTTGGAAGCGTCCGATCCGCCGCTCAGGTCCTCCGAGTGCGGGCACGACGAAAACGGTGAACTCCTCAGCGTTGAAGTCCGCCTCCCGAACGAATGCGATCCATCGCCCATCCGGAGACCAGCGCGGAAAGCGGTCGTTGGCCGGGTCGGTGGTGAGCCGCAAGGGCGAGCCGGGGCCGATCAGCTTTACATAGATATCTGGGTTGTCCTCCTTCTCGCCGTTCCAACTGAAGACGACCTGGTTACCGTCCGGCGAGAAGCTCGGATCTTCTTCCAATCCGGCGAAACTGGTCAGCGGGACCGGCCGGAATGCCGCGCTCTGCATCGGTTGGGGCGGCGCCAGCATCCGCCAGCCGATCGCAATGACTCCTACCAGCCCCGCCGCGAATCCCCCTCTCCACAGCCACGTTCTGCCGGCCGCGGTCCGCGGCGCCGGCGGAAGCGCCGCGAGCGCCCCGGAGTCCAGCTCCTCCTTCAATTCCAGAAGCGCAACCCTCAAGTCCGCCATGTGCTGGAAGCGGCGGGCCGGATCTTTGCGCAGGCACCGCGTCACCACGCGCGCCAACTCCGCTGGAAGGTCGGGCCGCGCGGCGCGGATCGGAGCCGGGTCCTCGCGCAGGATGGAGGACAGGACGGCCACCGGCGAGTCGCCGGTGAAGGGCCGCTCGCCGGTAGCCATCTCGAACAGCACCGCGCCGAAAGAGAAAATGTCGCTGCGCGCGTCGATCGTCTTGCCTTCGGCCTGCTCCGGCGACATGTAATAAGCCGTGCCCACCACGGCTCCGTCGCCGGTGAGCGGCTTCGCGGTTCGCGTGTCGTCGCAGTCCGCCAGGCCGACAGGAGCCAACTTCGCCAACCCGAAATCCAGAACTTTCAACAGTCCATCCCGCGAGACCATGAGGTTCGCCGGCTTCAAATCCCGGTGGACGATCCCGGCCTGGTGCGCTTTGGCGAGCGCGTCCGCGGCTTGCGCCGCGTAGCCGAGCAACTCGCCCAAACGCATCCCGTTCCGCGGGATGAGTTGATCCATGGTCTTCCCGTCGATGAACTCCATGGCCATGTAATCGATGCCATTCTCCGAACCGATGTCATAGATGGTGACGATATTGGCATGGTTGAGCGCCGAGGCTGCCTTGGCTTCCAGCAAAAAGCGCAGTTTCCGCTCCGTGTCGCCGCTCTTTTCGGGGGACAGCACCTTGATCGCGACCGCGCGGTCCAGGCGTGTATCGCGGGCCTTGTACACTTCGCCCATCCCTCCCGCGCCGATGGGCGCGACGATCTCGTACGGCCCCAGCCGGTCTGATGGCGCGAATCCCATGTGCTCCAGCCCGACCTCCTCACGAGATGATCGGCCGGCGAGGCATTTTGTTGGTTCTGCCCGAGATTTTTTCAACAAATCCCGCATCAGCCGGATCTCTACTCATGAGGTGCTTTGTTTGAACGCCCGTCCGGGAAGGCTCTCCGCCCCGTGGTATGGTATCCGGACGGATGCCTACGCCCGCCCCCGGCAACGAAGACGAAGCCGTAGCCCGGTTCTTCGCCGACCCGCATCCGGACACCTGGGCAGCGCTGTTCCGTTGTTTTGCCGGGCAGGTGATGCGCTATTTCCGGGCCCGTGGCTGTCCGGTGGAGGACGCCGAGGACCTGACCCAGGACGTGATGCTGACCGTCTTCCGCCGGCACGGCCAGTTGCGCGAGCAGAACCTGTTCCGGCCTTGGCTTTTCCGCATTGCGCGCAACGCTTTCCTGCGACGTCTCGAGCGGCGGGGACGTGAGGAGAGCATGCCCGAAGAAGAGCTCGTTGCCCCGGCCTTCGATCCATTGATGCCGGCGCAATTCGCGGAATGGATGCGCGCGCTCGACCCGCCGGAGCGCGAGGCCATCCGGCTGCGGTATGTCGACGGTCTCGAGTATCACGAGATCGCCGAAATGCTCCAGGTTCCCCTGGGCACCATCCAATGGAGAATTTTTCAAGCGAAGCGAAAACTGGCGGCCCGTTTCGGGGCGGCGGAGTCATAGAGATGACACACGGATTCAGCGAAGAAACATGGATCAAATGGAGCGAAGGCACGCTGGACGCGCCGTCGCGCCACCGCATGGAAGAGCACGTGACGGCCTGCGCCGAATGCGCCCGTATGCAGACGGAGATGCGACTATGGCGCGAGCGCCTGGCCGAAGAAGGGGCAAAGCTCCGGAGCGCGCTGACCTTGCCCGAGCCGGAGATATCGCGAATGCTCGCCGAGTCCCTGGAACGCGTCCAGCAGCCGGATTATCGGGCCGCCGAAGGCCTCGCGTTTTTGCGCGCGCTGCTGGCGCCGGTATTGGGCGCGGGCGCGATCCGGGCGGCCATCGACCGATCCGTCCTACGCGCCGCCCCCAATGGCATGAGCAGCCGCCTCTGGGCGGCGTTTACCGCGGAGTTTAAGCAGACCATCGAAGCTATCCACGGAGTCGCCGCCGGCCGTCTGGCAGCGGGGGCGGCTCTTTCGCTGACCATCAGGGACGCATAAATGAACCAAGGCGCAGGCTCCCGGATCCTCTGGTGCGGCTTCGTGGCGACCGCTCTATGGGCGATCGCGCTCGGGATCAACGTCCGCATATTGCATGGGAGATTTCATTTCCTGTTTCTGCGGCCCTTCGCCTTCGGGGTTGGGCTGATTGCGGCGAACGTGGTAACGGTCGTGCTGGCGCTCAAAATCCGCCGCGATTACCCGGCAGGCTCCCGAATGCGCTCGGCCTGGACGCTGATCGCGGCAGCCGCCTGCTGCGCGATTGCCTACTACCTTAGTCTGAAGCCGGGCTGGATGGGGGTCGGCGGAGGTTCGCTATCGAGCGCCGGCCCGATAGCGAATGGGCTGTTCCTTCTACTGCTCATTGCCGGTCTGTTGGCAATGCGGTCCGCCTTCGCTGACCTGGGGTTGGGACGATTGCGCCGGTTGGATTGGCTGCTGATTCTGGCGATCGTTGCGGCGACCGGATTACTGACCGGCGTTCGTGCGATGGCGCCATCACCGTTTCCTTCGCCGCTGGTGATTCAGTTGCAACGGTTCGATCCTTTAGTGCTCGCCGTGTGCGGCATTACTGGTATATGCCTGTTACGCATCAGCGGCGATCTGCAAGGTGGCCCCTTCGCGGTGTCTCTCCGATACGGCGGCGCCTTCGGCTTGCTCCGGCTCGCGGCCCTTCTTGTCCGGATTTCCCCCCTGAGTGCAATCCCTTGGATTCTCTTCCTGTTTACCGGTGCGAGTTTTGCCTCGGACTGGCTGCTCACGCTGTTGGTTTATCACCGATGGCGCCTCACCCCGGAAGCCATCGAATTGGAAAGACAGTACACCACCATAGATGGTCGCCCCGGGTAGTCTCTGATTGTTTTGGCGCCTGCGTTCAGGCGCTCAGAAGCCGTCCCGCAGCTTCTTTGCGGAAGGTCTGCCACCAAACGTAAAGAAAGGCGGCATCCGCAAGCACCATGAAAATATGTCCCGAGTAGAAAATGGCATACGAACGGTATGGGATGGCGAGATTGCGGATCGCGGCGCCGATGGCTTCGCCGGCAAACATGATCCCCATGCCGCCGGTGAGCAGCAGCAGACGCGGGTCCTTCTTGCGGGAGCTGATCATCAATCCCCACAACACGAGATCGACGATGGCGGCGCAGAAGTTCAGGTCGCGCGTCCAGGGCGTCATCCAGACTCCGATCGGAACGCGCTTATTGTAGTGAATGAAGAAGGAGACGGCGATGATCAGAATCGTGCCCGCGATCAGCGCCATCCGCGTGATGTTTCGCGATTGAACCTGGGTTGTCGCCCGATACACCAGGCTGATGACGACGGCGAGGAGAAGGATGTAGGTCGCGCCTTCCCCTCCAGAGTGCACGACCTGGAACCAATCCCCGCCACTCCGGTCGGAGCGGTGATAGGTAAATGCGAGCGGCGTCTGCACCGCCGCGGACAGAAAAGACACTACCACATAACAAAAAATCAACGGGTAGCGCTGCACCCCGACTTTTAGAATCGCCGTGATCGTCAGGATGCTGAGAGGAAACCAGAGTATCCATGAACCGAGCTGGATCGCCAAACGCATCCAAGCTCTATTCTATTCTTAACCGGCGAACGGCTTGCTGATGCTTCTGTCGATGCGCGCATCGACTCCGGAAGCCTGACCGTTATCCAACGCGGCGACGAGTGTCGTCGTGCCCCCGGGAGGCGGCGGGCACGAAGGGCACCACGGATCCGGCGGCAGGGTCGGGTCGTTGTCGATCGAGGCTACCAGCATCGTCGCCCCACCGGGCGGCGCCGGGCACGAAGGGCACCACGGATCCGGCGGCAGCGTCGGGTCGTTGTCCGCGACCAGCACCTGGAAACCGGCCACATTGGCGGGAGCCGTTCCACAAACCGCATTCACGCCGAGAGCGGCCGTGAAAGCCAACACCGTAGCGGCGAAGGCCATCTTGTTTTCGAAAAATCTACGCATATAAGAGCTAACCCTCCTGGACTCGCATACACTTCGCCTGCACGGCTAAGGTGATCTGCTAGTGAATAGGGTTAGCGTTAGTACGCGCAGATATCAGGTGAATACCTGATGTTGGTGCTATTGCAAACGATTGTTTTCGGGCGAAATCCTAGGACCTTCGTACCAGTCGGTCGGGAAAAACCGCCACGGGGCGCTCTTCGGGGTAGTCGAGACGCATGTCGGCGCTGACCTCATCGAGCATTTCCAGCGTGCAGGTCCTCGTCTCCATGGCAAATGCCGTCAGCAAGAGATTGTCGCAGACGCCATTGATGAGACGCGGAATGCCCTGGGTCCGGAACTGGATCTCGGCGATCAGATCGCGCGGAATGATGGTCTGATTCGCGATTCCAGCCCGGGCCATCCGCGAATTGATGTACGCGGCGGCGTCCGGCGGATCGAGACCGCGTAAGGCGCAGCGCAGCGAGATCCGCTGCTTGAGCTGACGGTATTCGGACCGTTCCAGCTTGTCGTCCAGTTCCTGCTGGCCGGCGAGGATGATCTGCAGCAGCTTGCCGCGCCGGTTTTCGAGGTTGCCGAGGAGACGAATCTCCTCGAGGACGTCCCAATCCAGGTTGTGGGCCTCGTCGACGATCAAAACCGTCGTGCGCCCGGCGCCCGTGCGCTCCAGCAGCACGTTGTTCAGGGCCAGCAGAACTTCGGTCTTGGAAAGCCGGTTGCACCGAAGATCCAGGTCATACGCGAGCATCTCGAAAAACTGCTCGACCGTCAGGCGGGAATTGAAGAGGGAGGCGAAGGCAATCTGCTGGGTGGTCAGGAAGTCCCGCAGGCACTCCAACATCGTGGTCTTACCCGTTCCGACCTCGCCGGTCAGGACAATGAATCCCTTCCGGCTCTGCACCCCGTAGATCAGGTTCGCCAGCGCCTCTTCGTGCTGCGCGCTCCGGAACAGGAACGCCGGATCGGGGCTCATGTTGAACGGATTTTGCGAGAAGCCGAAGAACGCGTTGTACATAACCTGGATATTGCCGGGTAAGGACTTACCGCATCTTAACACGCCTATCGCACGGAGACGTCCCGCCCAAGTACTGGGAGGGCTGGGAGCGGGCGCGGGGTGGCCCGCAGCGATTTACGACTCGGGCGCGGGGGCCGGCGGCTTCTCGCCGGGCTTCGGCGCAGCCTTGCTGGGGCTGATGAGAATGTGGGCGTTGCGCCCTTCCATGCGGGGCTGGCTTTCCACGGTCCCGAAGGTCGCCAGGTCGGCGGCAAAGCGCATGAGCAGCTTCTTGCCAAGATCGGCGTGGGCGATTTCCCGGCCGCGGAACTGCACCACCGCCTTCACACGATTTCCTTCCTGCAGGAACCGGATCGCATGGTTCTTCTTGAAATCGTAGTCATGATCGTCGGTGTTGGGCCGGAACTTCAACTCCTTCACCTGCACGACATGCTGCTTCTTCTTGGCGTCGTGCTGCTTCTTCTTCATCTCATACTGGTAGTGGCCGAAATCGACGGCCTTGGCCACCGGAGGCACGGCGGTGGGAGCAACCAGCACCAGATCGAGCCCGAGTTCCTGCGCCCGGCGCAATGCCGCCGAAGTCGGCATCACTTCCGTGGTGC